>JACOXO010000027.1 GCA_016182365.1 Candidatus Gottesmanbacteria bacterium
AAAGCTACCCATGCAAGTGGAGTATTAAAATAAGACTTAGTTGCATATGTATTAAAAAACTGTCTAGCCCCCTGGGAAATTGGTATCCATGGGCCTCTAGTCATAAATCCATCAACACGTTGCCAAAGGGCACTTGCTGCTCTCCACCATTGTTTCCAATCAGTAGTATCATAGCCTCCTGCATCTCCATGTTCTCCAAGACAAGGCCGAGTTAAACAAAATTTTCTAAGCAAATCCTGAATATCGCCGTTATTTGAAAGTGTTTCATCCTGAGTTTGTTTATGCGGTTGAGAATATCTAGATCCATCATAGCCAGTACTTATACCGGCAGTATATAATCCCCAGATATTTGGTTTATTTTTGATTATATCTGCGTATGCGTTTTTTTCTTTAACGCCATCTTTGAAGTTTGCGGAAATTACGAGGTATCTTACTGAATTTGGAAATTGTGAGTTGATTTCCTGATCTGTCATGTCAACTAAAAATCTTACAAAATCTATCCATCTGTCAACGGCAACACCAACATTTCCTGACGCCCATTTGTCTATATAGGCCTGATCGGTCCTATTGTTTGAAGAATCTCTGTCTTCCGGTTGTGCTTCGCAGTCCATTCCAGTACAAACTAGAAAAGCAATATTTGGATTATCACTATATTTTGATTTAATATGACTAGTGAAGGCTTTTGTTGTTGACCTTAATGCATTCTGGACATTAGAATCTAAATAATTAAGCATAGGATGGGGGTCATTTATGCTGATAACCGGATCAAAAGAAGCGCCTAAGAGCCATGATGGAGTTCCATCAATACAGTTTGAGGTATTCGGACCACCACAACCATTATTCTGGTCCTGTCCAATATAGCGTCCTTTCCACATAATACCAACAGCTACTTTTTTATTCTGCGCAATTAATGGGTCAATAAAGCCATCAACTCCGCTCCAGTTGTATTGTTCCTGCTGCGGTTCAACTGAGGCCCAAGAAAATCGCTGGGAAGCACTATCAATATATGAAATCGGTGCGTACTGGGTAATGTCTTGAGTGGCATTGGTTCCCCATCCTGATAACGCGTCGGAAAATCCCTGAGTTGAGGCTAATGAGTTCTTTGCCAGAATAAACAAGCTAAGAAGACAAATCAAAATAATCCACTTTTTGGGCATCATAACAATACTTTAATTTAAAGGTTATTGATTTACAATACTGAGGCTAGAAGAGGCGGAGTTTTTTACTGACTGTATAAATTTGCAAAAATCCCAGAGCAAGAAGCATAGAGCCGCAGATATTTACAAAAATAAAGTAAATTCGAACCTGAGTCTGACTCATTCCTAAGGGAAAATTAAACTCTATAGCAAGTAAAGTCAAAATTAAAAGAACATAAAAAATGGTACCTGCTGCAATTTTTTTAAGCCCTTTGCCCAGCTCCCCGCCAAGATTTTTAGCTGACAAAATAGCATTGAAGATTACAATTATACTTGAAGTGATTACAATTGTAACACCAGTTGTTATAGTAAGTCCCCACAAAGTTGTCAACACCATATATATAAGAATGATAAATTTTTTTACTTTTGTCAAGAAATACAAATCACAAGTTTTATATAATAATTGACTTATTCGACCTTATAATATATAATATAGGTCTTATGTTTGGAGGATCAGGAGTTAGATTAGTTTCAATTATAGTTGGTATTTTGTTTGTATTAGGTCTTATTGTTTTGGCCAACCGCTTTGGTGGTCAAATAAGAGAAAGATTACAGACAAGAATTGCAGATACAACTTCAACACCAACACCGCAACCTTCAATTTCACCAGTTGAACAAGTAACTTTTGGAGACATTTCAGGTGAGTCTACAACTACAAAAGGAGGACTCACATATCAGGGTAACCAGGTAAGTGAAATTCCTGATACAGGAGCAGAAACGCTGCTTATTCCTGGTTTAATCTCACTTTTTGGCATTGGACTTAAACTCCGAAAATCCGCCTAACCCTTTTCTTTACAGAACCTCTCTCTATACTCTAATATGAGTATATGACGTTTTTTGACGCCGTTGTTCATTTATTTATTCCACATGATTCAAATAATCATAGACCACGTCTTCTTCATCCGCATGCATTCTTAGCCTACGTAGTATTTATTGTCTTTTTTGGTTTTGGCATACGTGCTGCCTCAAATATTGCACCAGAAATACTTGGTATAGCAACAAATATTTCAGTTGAGGATTTACTATATGACACTAATTTAAAACGTCAGGAATCAGATTTACCGCCGCTTATATTAAACCCTAAACTATCCCAGGCGGCTTACAATAAAGCCCAAAATATGTTTAGCCAAAATTATTGGGCGCATTTTGGACCAAACGGTGAATCGCCGTGGGACTTTATTGTATCCTCAGGTTACTCGTATAGCTTTGCTGGTGAGAATCTAGCAAAAGATTTTAACGAATCTTCAAGTGTTGTTCAGGCCTGGATGGATTCACCAACTCACAAGGATAATATTTTAAAATCTGAATATAAAGATATTGGATTTGCAGTTGTTAACGGTAAATTTAATGGTCAAGAAACAACTTTAGTGGTTCAGATGTTCGGTACTTCAAACTCCAATAATCAAGCTTCTGATAACTTTAATATCATTGAGGAAAGTGCAAAAGCCTCAGACAGTCAGGAGTTGATTGTTGCAGGGGTAAGTAAACTGCCAATATTAAATGTCAAAACCTTAAATAAATCAGTAACGATTCTATTATTGGGTCTTCTTATGATTGTTTTAGTTCTTGACGGTATTTTAATAAGCATGCGAAAAACCATCAGAATTTCAGGACATAATATTGCACATATATTATTTCTGGGAGCTTTTCTAGGGGCAGTCTGGTTAACAGCGGCGGGTTCAATTCGTTAATTTATTATGGACAGCAGAAAACTATTTGATTTTAGCCATCACATTTTTCACTACTTAGTACTTACTATTATCCTGGTTGGTGGATTAACCGCCTTTTTCTCGTTTCGCAACTACCCGGTAATTCAATTCTTAATAGGTATTGGTATTTCTCTAACTTATGTATTATGGGGTATAATACATCATTATATTGACCGTGATTTATCAATAAAGATTGTTATAGAATTCGCGGTAATTGCGGTTTTTGTTATAATTATCCTTTGGAACGTATTAATTTAGTGAATTTATGAAAGGCGTTATTTTAGCTGGCGGTAAAGCAACAAGGTTAAGACCTCTAACATGGGTAACTAATAAACATCTTCTTCCGGTGTATGATAAACCAATGATTTTTTATGGTTTGGAATCAATGAAGAAAGCTGGTATAACAGAAGTGCTTATTACCAGTTCTGATTCGCATCTTGCTCAATTTATCAATCTTTTAAAATCTGGCCATGATTTTGGATTGAAATTATCATATGCAATTCAAGATGATGCTGGCGGTGGTATTCCTCAAGCTATCGCATTAGCAGCAGATTTTTCAGCAGGACAAAATATTCTGGTTTTGCTAGGAGATAATATTTTTGATCACAACCTATCAACCGCAGTTTCTAAATTTGAAGGGAAAAAAGGCGCAATGGTTTTTGCCAAAAGAATGCCCACAGAAAGTAAACAATACGGAGTAGTAGAGCTTTCCAAAAATGGAAAAGTCATTTCAATTGAAGAAAAACCGGAGCATCCGAAATCGGACCTTGCCCAAACCGGTATATATATGTATGACAGGCGGGTTTACGATTTTATAAAAAAACTACGTCCATCTAAAAGAAACGAACTTGAAGTTACAGATCTAAATAATATGTATTTAAATGAAGGTACTCTTGTTTGTGAAATTATGGAAGGCTTATGGATTGATGCCGGCACTTCATACGATGAACTTTTGAGAGCCAACAATTTAGTCGCAGAGCTTACCAAAGGAGCTCTTAACAAATGAAATTATTTGTAACAGGCGGAGCGGGATTTATAGGAAGCAACTTCATTTTATACTGGATGAAAAAATATCCCAATGATAAGATTGTAAATTTTGATAAGCTCACTTATGCCGGCAATCTGGAAAATTTAACAGCTGTTAGCAATAATCCCAATTACTATTTTGTAAAGGGTGATATTTGTAATAAGAAAGAAGTTGAAGAAGGAATGGATGGTTCTGATATAGTTGTTAATTTTGCCGCAGAAAGTCACGTTGACAGATCAATTACCGATCCTTCAATATTTGCAAAAACAAATGTATTAGGAACACAAGTTCTTCTTGAAGTAGCATTAAAATATAAGATTGCAAGATTTCACCATATTAGTACTGATGAAGTATTTGGAACATTGCCTTTAGATTCTGATGAAAAATTCAATGAACAGACGCCAAAGAACCCAAGAAGTCCTTACGCAGCAACGAAAGCAGCCTCAGACCATTTGCTAAATGCTTACAATATAACTTACGGGCTTAATACAACGATTACAAATTGCTCAAATAATTATGGCCCGTACCAGTTTCCGGAAAAGTTAATTCCACTAGCAATAACTAATCTGCTTGAGGGTAAAAAAGTTCCCGTTTATGGGGATGGAAAATATGTACGTGACTGGCTGTATGTAAATGATCATTGCAGGGCAATAGATGCTGTATTAAAAAATGGAATAGTTGGAGAAGTTTATTGCGTTGGAGGATTAAATACAGACATATCAAACCTTGAAATAGTGAAAAAAATTATTAAAATTTTGGGCAAAGACGAGGGAAGTATTGAGTTTGTGAAAGATAGACCAGGTCATGATAGAAAATATGCGGTAGATTGGAGAAAAATAAAACAAGAATTGGGATGGGAACCAAAGCATGACATGGAATTTTATTTAGAAGAAACTGTTAAATGGTATAAAAATAATTCGAGTTGGTGGAAAAGGCTTAAAAAAGTGGTAGAATAAATCTTTTATGAGACTAGCAATTATTGGTCATGGATACGTAGGTTTAGTGACTGCCGCAGTATTTGCTGATTTGGGTAATACCGTTTATTGTGTTGGTAGAACAAAACAGAAGATTGATAACCTTAAAAACGGGAAAACTCCTTTTTACGAGCCGGGATTGGAAGAAGTAGTTAAAAGGAATATAAAAGCAAAAAGGTTGTATTTCACTTTATCATACAGAGAAGCCGTATCGAATGCAGACATTATTTTTATTTGTGTTGGTACTCCTTCTTTGGAAAATGGTGAGGCTGATTTAAGTCAGGTTTTTAACGCCAGCCGCTCTATCGCAGATACATTGTCAGGGTATGGGGTTGTTGCCTGTAAAAGTACAGTACCAGTGGGAACCAATCTAAAAATTAAACAACTGATAAGTCAGAGATTTGAAAAAAATAAAAAGTTTGTTGATTTTGATGTTGCTTCATGTCCGGAGTTTTTAAGAGAGGGAACAGCTTTGTCAGACACACTTCACCCTGACAGAATCGTCATAGGAACAGAGTCCAAAAAAGCTGAGAATAAACTTATCGAGCTTCATAAACCTATTCA
>JACOXO010000002.1 GCA_016182365.1 Candidatus Gottesmanbacteria bacterium
TCCAGTTAGAGAAGAATGAGCTGTGTCCCACTGTGTTAAGCCACATCCAGAATTTAAGGCTCCGAAATAGTCCATTCTTCCATCACCAGGGAGTGAATAAAAATTTGTTATTGTTGGTGCAGTTGTTGGTGTAGACGTGGGAGGAGGAGTAGTTGATACTCCTGAAAAGTCAACAATAACTAATGCTGCTTCTGTATTACCAGCATAAGTAGAATCAAGAGCATTAACTAAAGGCCAAGGAGGACTACTTGCTTGGTCTGATTGGATTTCTCCTCCTATGACAAATAGGTTATTGTTAAACATTGATGTTCTTGCAAAATCTTGGTTTAGTCCTCCAACATATGTTCCATAAATAAGTTGATTTAAAGTATCATTAAGTTTTACTCCAAAGTAATCTGCATTACCATTTAAGCTTAAATCATAACCATCTATTGAAGTAGGGAAGTTAGATGAGTAAGTTACACCTGAAACATATACATTACCTAGTGTATCGGTATAAACTCCTTCAATACCTTCTCCTACAGACCCACCTAGATAAGTTCCAGCAAGAAGCTGATTTCCAGCTGAGGAAACTTTAACTATAAATCCATCTCCAGGATAATTAGAATTTGCTCCTGTTGCTGGTCCACCTGTGCCTCCATAAGAAGATTGAAAGCCTGAATTAAAAACTGTTGAGTAAGGAGAAGATGTATTAAGGTCAGTTGACAATGTTGTTGCAGCAACAATTGGATTACCAGAAGGATCTAAAGCAAGGCCATGAGTTTCTGTGCCATCTCCCTGATCTCCTCCAATATATGTACCCCAAAGAAAATTTCCAGTACCTGAGAACTTAACAAGATGCATATCAGTTGTACCGTTAAGAGTTGTATCAAAACCACCTGTGCTGGGAACATTAGAAGATGATGTTTGTCCAGTTGCATATACATTACCTAGATTATCTACTCTTATTGATGGTGTACCTAAATCATAAGTCCCAACTCCACCGCCTCCAAAATATGTTGCCCAATCTACCGCAGTTGCTGCGCTATTTATTTTGGCAATTACACCTCCATCAACAATTGGCGTGAGAGTATCGTCAAATGCTCCTGCAGTAATATGCGGATTATTTTGAGAAACGTTAGTTTCAACAACATATACATTGCCTGCAGTATCAATATCCATATCTCTTATAAAACTTCGATCTCCACCGCCGAAATATGTTGCCCAGAGAAGTTGCGATCCGTCAGCTGAAATTTTTGCAATTATTCCATCTTGCTGACCGTATAAAGTATTAGGATTTGAGTCGTTATTAAAGTTAGGTTGAATTACTCCTGCGGTTGTTGGAAAACTATCACCTGCTCTTCCGGCAACATAGACTTCTCCTGTAGTTTCATCAACCTCTATTGCATAAGCCCGGTCGTAACATGGTCCGCCAAGGTAGGTAGACCAGATAAGTTGTCCGGTTGAAGTAAGTTTGGCAACAAATATATCTAAAGCTCCAGCTGTACCAATTGTAGGACAACTATCACTATTAAAGGCTGTGTCATAAGAGCCTGCGGTAATTGGAAAGCCGCTATTGGAATCGGTTCCGCCGGTTATATAAATATTTCCGGAATTATCAATATATACATCTCTGATTGTATCGTAGCCAAATCCACCTATTGTTGATTGTCCACCAAAATATGAAGAAAAAGTTACTGTTGGTGAAACTTGAGCAAAAGAATTAGGGGTTGATAAGAGTATAAATACTACAGTTACTACTAATACTGTTAAAATTCCTATTTTTTTCATAAAAAATTAGTAATTAATATCATTACAATATACTTCTGGAAAAAATGCAAGTGGCCGATTTGACATTATAAAAAAAGTGTTCATATACTATTGTATATGGGTCTTATATTTTTGGCCATCTTTCTTGCTCTAGCAACAACTAATTTCGCACCCTCCATACCCCAGCAACAAAGCATACCTCTACAAGCCAGCGCCCAAAAAGACTGTTCATATAACGTTGAGTCTAATACTTGGGTTGAGGTAGGGGATTTAAGTCCTATCTACGGATCAGATACAGATCCAAGAGTTAGAGATTTTTTTGGTAGTACAAAATGGGTAATGATAAAACCAAATATAAGTATACCTGCGTATAAAGTACACGGTGGAGCTCGATTTAATCCAGTCAGGCGTGAGATGGATAAAGTTGGATTAGTTGTCAATGCAAGTTCGGATAATGAACGAAGTAAAGGTGTATATGTTGGATTAGGACATTGTATGCTTTCTGATTCATTTAAAGACAACCAAAGTCCTACCACTTGTTTTTATACTGAGGATACAACTGGTTACCAAAGTGGACCTAATTCGCGTGATCCAATAACAACTGCTCTTATTTTTGTTCCCCGCAAAGAAGGAAGGGGTCCAGTTGGAAATGAGGTAGGGATCAATGATTTGCCAGGTGAAAAAAATATTGAACAGGATACAAGCGACCAATATTGGTATTTTGATGTTTATATTAACGAGGAACTTCTTAAAGATAATGCAGGCGGAACAACTGATTATACTAATGCTGACGCTCCTTGTTGGATAGCGCAATGTAGAGGAGGAGATTTGAGAATCGGGGATGATATGTATGGAAGTGGTATTGTTAGTCCACTTCAGTGGAACTATTCCTGTAGTAGGATATCGAGGGAAATCTTGAGTAATTCACCTGTTCCTACTCCTAATACTGAAAGTTACAGTGGTGGAATACAACAATCATTAAATCCCGGAGAGTCTTATCCGCCATCTTTTATTAGAAGGGATTGGGTGGATGTTACTATTGACGAAACAGCGATACCTACATTAGCACCTGCTTGGCCACAAGTGCAAGATTATTCTTGGTTTGCTGGTAAAGTGTTGCCAACAGATGATTCAGTTGTACAGTCTAATCCTAGACTAGTTGGACAAGTACAAGGAAGATTTGGGACAAAGGATGAGACTTTTAATGTTTATGCAGGAAGACTTGTTGGTGGACCTCCGTTTGCTGATGGACAGCTTTTCTTACAGCCAACAGCAAATTCTACAGGTTATTATTATGCATATTTACCCGCAACAAATCAAGTTCCAAAAGAAGATACTTTGTCTTTACAGTTAGGTACTTTTAATCCAACCCTTGGTGTAACTTATCAATGGTGGTATCCGTCATGTAAGCCTGTGGTCTATCTATATCCACAAAAAGAAACTTCATATAATGTAATGCTAAGGCCGTTTGGGTATTTGACTGATAGTATTCCTCATTATCCGTTCTTTGGCGGATGGCAAAATGTTATTGCCCAGCCAAACGGAGATCTTTCTTATCAAGGTCAAAACTATAATTATTTGTATTATGAGGGCAGATCAATATTTGTTAAAGTTCCAAACCAGGGGTATACAGTCGCTCAAACTGAACTTTCTGATTTATTTGATTATGTTCTTCCAAGATTAGGACTTGATGGAAAAGAGATTGATGATTTTAAAGAATATTGGTTATCAAGATTAAATGATGAAAATGCTTATTATTTTGTTTCAGTTTTACCAAGAGAAGAAATTGACAGAGTTGAGCCAATGAAGGTTGAGCCGGATCCTGATACTTTAATAAGAACAAGGTTATTTTTCAAAAAAGTTGATGGTCCTGCTATTTCCATTTTGCCGCAATTAGGAGAAAAACCTGAAAGGGTAGGAGATACTATAGTTGACTGGGGCGGCTTCTTTAAGTAAAATACAGACCTTATGAAAAAAGTAACCAAAGCAATAATTCCAGCAGCAGGTTTTGGTACCAGATTTTTGCCACAGACCAAGGCAATGCCTAAAGAAATGCTTCCGATTGTTGATAAACCTGTTATTCAATATGTTGTGGAAGAATGTGCAGCTTCTGGAATTAAAGATATAATAATTGTTACAGGTTACGGTAAACGGGCAATTGAAGATCATTTCGATACTCCCAATAGCGAGCTAGTTAATCAACTAAAATCGGGCGGAAAAATCAAAATGCTTGAGGATGTAAATAGAATTTCCCAGCTTGCTAATTTTATATATGTTAGACAAAAAGGTGCGTATGGTAACGGTACTCCTGTGCTTTCAGCTCAAGCAGCAGTTGGCGATGAGCCGTTTGCTGTTTTATGGGGTGATGAATTTATTTATTCCAAACCTCCACGACTTGCCCAGATGCTTGATGTATATAATAAATATGGAGGAGCGGTAATTTCAGCTGTCAGAATTAAAAACAAAAGAGATTTATCTAGATATGGTATTGCAGAAGTTCAACCGATTGAAGGAAATGTATTTAAAATTAAAAAAATTGTTGAAAAGCCGGAGCCAAACGAGGCGCCTTCAAACTTAGCTACTCATGGTGCATACGTTTTGCCTCCGGATATTTTCCAGATTCTTAAAGACCAGAAACCGGGAAAAGGAGGAGAAATTTGGTTGCCTGTTGCAATTGACACCATGATAAAAAGCGGTTACCCCGTATTTGCCTGTGAGATTGAAAATGGTACGTATTATGATACCGGAAACAAACTGGAATATTTAAAAACAGTTGTTGAATTTGGATTACAACATCAAGATTTAAATGGCGACTTCAGAAGTTATCTCAGAGGTCTTAAATTATAGTTACTCAATTCAAAGTAGACAAATTCAGAACGGCCGTTGTATAAATAGTCTACTATGGAGAAAAGTAAACTTAAAGAGAATATTGCTAAAATTGCAGGTACAACGGTAATTACCTTATCAGATATTATTTTGTATACGATTTATCTTACTCTTTCAACCTCAGGTACTTCGGGAGGGAAAGGAATATATAAAACTTTTTCCAAAGCAGATAAATTATTTGAAGAAATCAATACAAGAACTATCATTGATACTTTGTCGAAATTAAAACAAAGGAGAAATTATATCCTTTTAAAGGAGGAAAAGAACAGCAAGTATTTTGAAATTACTAAGTTAGGAAGAGAAAGACTCAACGAAATTATTCCTCACTATAAAGTAGAAAGACTATGGGACGGAAGCATATATTTAATAAGCTATGATATACCAGAGAAAAAACGTAAAGTTCGAAACCTCCTGCGTTTCAGTCTAAAAAAAATAGGTGCAGGATTGTTACAAAGCAGTTTATGGTTATCTCCATATAACCCAACTGGAGTCGTAAAAGAGTTAGCCAAGCATCTAGAAATTGAGGAATTTGTTATAGTCTCAAAAATTGACAACGACTCTAGTCTTATAAAAGAAAAAATGGCTGTACTTATTGAAAGAGTATATAAACTGAAAGATGTTAATAAACAATACGATTATTTTTTAAATCAGATAAATAAAATTACAAGCTTATTAAAATTATCGTTTTTATACAATAGTGTTCTCTCTAAAGATCCTCAGCTGCCATTTAGACTTGAACCAACCTGGTTTTTAGCAAATAAAGCATATAGTGTGTATAGGAAGAGATTAACAGAGATATTAAACAAGTAGACAATTTTTAAGACGGCCGTTTAATTAGATGGAGATTTAATATGAAAAAGATAGTTTTCCCTACATTTACTGAAGAAATTAAATTGTGGGAAAAGAACAAACTAGTTATTGGAATAGATGAAGTTGGACGCGGCGCACTCGCTGGTCCGTTGGTTGCAGCTGCTGTCGCATTTACGCCAAATCAAGTTATACCTGATGGTGTTAGTATTAATGATTCTAAAAAACTATCGGCAAAACAAAGGGAAAAAGCTGCAGTTTGGATTAAGAAAAACTGTTTATCATGGGGAATTGGTGAAACTTCAGTATTGTTTATTAATAAATATGGAATTGTAAAAGCCACTCATGCAGCTTTCCGAAAAGCAATTAAGATGATCCAACTTTTACATAGTAAATATTTATTGGTCGATGCTTTTTATATTAAATATGTTAAAGGAATAGGGTTAGTAAATCAAAAGGCTATTATTAAAGGCGATGAAAAATCTTATTCCATTGCAGCAGCATCAATTATCGCCAAAGTTTACAGGGACAACTTAATGAGAGATTTAGGAGTAGATTATAAAAGTTATAACTGGAATAGTAATAAAGGTTATGGTACAAAGAATCATATAGATACAATTTCTAGAATAGGAGGTTGTAAATATCATCGTTTAGCTTTTATTTCCCATATTGCATATAATAAAATTTCCTATGACAAAACTGGATGATAGTAAAAGGCAGCAAATAGAGAAATTTATTAAGAATGCAAAGACTGGGAAGACAGAGGACTTTGGAAAAGTGTATGATTTACTTGTTGACCATATTTTTCAATTTACAGTTTGGAGAGTTAAAACAACTCAAGATGCACAAGATTTAACAGAGGAAGTATTTAAGAAAGCCTGGATTGGCTTATCTAAATACAAAGCTAATAATTTCTGCGCATACATTTTTACAATCGCCAGAAATACAGTAATTGACCATTACAGAAAAAGGAGAGAAACCACATCAATTGAGAAGATTAATTTGATTGATGAAACAGATGGACCTTTTGATCGTTATATAAAAGGGGAGAGACAAAAGCTAGTAAGGCAGGCGTTGACGAAACTACCCACGTATTACCGGGAAGTTATTATTTTGCGGTTTATGCAGGAGTTATCAGTAAAAGAGGCTGCTCTAGCTTTAAAGAAAACGCAGATAAGTATCCGGGTAGCACAATTTAGAGCGCTAAGAACACTTAAGAAAATATTAAAAAATATATGAGTCAGGATCAGATAAGAAAAATATTGTTAGAAATAGGTTATTATACTAGTCCGTCTTTAACATGGAAGAAGAAAACAAGAGAAAATATAATATTTTTTGCACGAACTCATATACCTGTAATTTCTACTCATAAAGCAATCAATTTAAAACTGGTTTTTGCTATATCTTCATTTGTTTTAGTTCTATTTATTTCTATACCTGTTACCCAAACTTTAGCATCGCAGTCAAAGCCGGGAGACAAGCTTTATCCGGTCGGCAGGTTTTTTGAAAAAGCCAAACTTGCTATCGCTTCCGATTCTCAAAAAAAAGAATTAATAAAAAAGCAGCTTGAAAAAAGAGTCGATGAATTTGAATACATTGCACAGCAAGAAAATTCTGAATATGAACAGGAAATCGCCCAGGAATTAATTACACATACAGAAAAGGTAATAAGCAACGATAGATTTACTCTTGATGAAAAAAGAGAAATTGCTGGAGATATTAAAGACAGGTTGGAAAATATCAAAGAGAACAGTAATAAAGAGTTTGTTACTCAGAGCATCGATAATATCAATTCTGTATTTAGTCAAACAGAGATAAAAATAGAACACAAAAATGCTGACAACAGTAAAGATAAAGACGATGAAAATATTGGTGTCGGTGGAATGGATGAAAAAGATAGTCAAAAAGTACCAGAAGAACTTAAGAAAATTGAAGACAACTCCAAGTTTCCTCTGTAACATTTATAATTCTTTTCCGTTTCTATAAATAGATGGACATTGTGTAGCATTGTCCTCCTAATTTTACCGTTCGCCTTTTCAGTTCATTCGAACACGGCTCACGGAGCAATTTATCGGAGGACTTAAGAAAAAGTATTTGCTCATTATAATTTCGCAAACTTTTTCTAAAGGAGGTGATAAATAGGTGGTTGTTAAAACTGTAAAGAATCTTGCTGTTGTATTTATGGCAACATCAGCAATAGTCACCCTGTATGCTGGTCCTGTTAAGGCGCAAGGAATGGATTTTTGGCTAAGAGATGATGTCAAACAGTCAATTTGGAGTGATATTGTAGTTAATCCAAATTCACCTCTTAGTTTTTCAGGGGAAGGCGCAGTTAAAGCGTCCGGCCGCGGGGATGCTAAATTGTATATCAACGAAGGTTCAACCAATATGGGTGGAACTGGAGTCGTAGGCATCAAAACTTCAAATGATTCTGTTGAAAGCGTAGGATGGGATGGTAAAGAAAACGTAGGCGATTGGACTTTTTACTGGGGTGAAGGAGGAATATCAGTTAAGGGTGATAACTACAATATTATTTCCTATCTTTTACCCGGAAGAATGGATACCCAGGGTAATGCCGGAGCATCATTTGAAGGAGATTGGAAGATACAAACGTTAGGATTTAATAAACTTACTTTCGAACAAATTCTTAAATCTCTTATACCTGACTTTATTAAAGAGAGATTAGTTAGTGGTAAATGAATAGGTGGGTGATCCGATAATTTCACCCGGCACTTCTTCAATATATACTTTTAAGGTATAAGATGTTTGAGAGGTTAGATTTTGAAGTACAACAGTGTGATTTATGGATTTTTCAATTGATATTGGTATTGTGTGGGGTTCAACTTCACCTTCAGCTTTGTAAACAACTGATGATTGAGTTGGTATTGTTGTTGTAAAGCTGACAACTACAGAGTTTGCCGAACTTACGATAATTGTTGGAACACTTATAGTTTCCTTTGCTTTGATTCTAGCTTCTTGAGATTTTTCAACATTTCTGACTGTTAAAAAAACACCCCCGATAGCAATTGAAAAAATTAAGACCGATATAAGAATTGATGATAGTTTTGGAAGAGGAATATTCCAGGCCTTAAAATAATCTAAACGTTTAGATTGAGCATCTTTCAAATGTATAAGATCTTTCTGGGTGACAAAATTGCCGTTACAGACTGGACAAGATAAAACCGTAACATTTTGCGGTATACTTTCTCCGGTTTTTCTCAAAAGTTTTGTATTATCTCTTGGACATTGATTATTACCAGAATAATTACTAGTATTATCCATTTTCTTATGACTGGCTAATTTTTCAGCTTCGGTCAGCCCTATCCTATTTATTTCATAATGGTCAAACCATACACCTCCGCAATAATAACAATGGTCCAGTTCCATGCTAGACTCCGGATCAGGTTTTACAGTAAGTGGTGTCAGGTTATGACCGCATTTGGGACAGATAAGCATATATTATTTGTACTATATAATTGACATATTTTCAAAAAAACCGTAAATTGAATTAAAGACCAAATCTATGAATAAAAGAGTTGCAATTATACTCGTTACAATTTTTTTGCTGTTATCTATAGCAATAACAGTATATATTGTGGTAACACAAAGAATTGAACTTAGAAAGAGAGCTCAAGTTCCAGCATATAATACTTCTTATTCTGACAGGACAATTACTGATAATTGTAATTGGCAGAATGGATCAAATCCAGACCCGATTGTGTCACTTACAGCAATTAACACTATATATGATGAACAAACTGGTGTTCAGAAACTTATTATTGATATTATACGTGGAACAGGAGCCTCGGCTTCGGGAGATATCGAAGTTTTTCTAGCAGAAGTCGGATGTGCTGGTCCGGTAGGGGAGCCAAATCCTAATGAGAATCAGTGTAACTCTTGTTCAAACGATGATCCTGTTTATTTTAACAATGCTGAAGCAAGTTATATATTACCCTCTGGACAAAATACAAAAAGAATTGAAATTGCAATAACAAAACCCGCAACCCAACTAACATGCGGATGTTCTCAAATTGACGTTCATATCCAAAGAGTTGTTTATGAAGGGAATATTAGCCAGCCCAGTGGCGAAATAATTGCAGCATGTAGTACATTGGGAAGTGCTGTAAATAATAAACCAAGGCAATATCTATATGCAGTTGGTTGGGCAAATAACTGTACTATTGCCCAGGTGCCTACATCAACTTCAACACCAATTCCCTCAGGTACCGCAACGCCAACACCTAGTCCTGTTCCCGCAACTTCTACTCCTAGGCCGACGGCAACATCTACGCCTGCTCCAAATCCAGCACCAGTATGTGAGGCTTTATCAGTAAGTCCTAACTCCGGAACAGCACCGCTAACAGTCGAATACATTGGTACAGGAAGCGACAATACAGCAGTTGTTAAATTCGAGTTTACTTATGGAGATGGACAGGCGCAGACAATTGAAAAAGACGTTGCAATGGAGGGGAGTGTTGAAGTATCTCACACCTATACAAAATCAGGTACATTTACTTCCATACTTCGTGTTCAGGATCAAAATGGAATATGGAGCGATCCGTCAAATGAATGTAGTAAAACGATAACAATAAATGGATCTGGTGCCACAGTTACACCAACACCAACTGGTACAGCTGTTGGTGGTCCTAATCCAACTGTCACAAAAACTCCAACTCCTTCGCCTACAAAGACAGTATCCTCTTCAGCTACTCCGGTACAACCTGATGTTCCAGTCGCAGGTACCACCTTGCCAACAATGTTAGTTGCCATAGGTGGTCTCACTGTTATCCTCTTAGGCTTTCTTCTGGCTCTTTGAGCTCGCAGGGTCTGACCCTGTGATCGATTTTTATTTATTAAAGTTGAAGCGTAGGATTTCGAAATCAAGAAGGTTTACTTTACTATCATTATTAAAATCTGCTGATAGATTTTGGCCTGTTTGGTTAAACTGCCCTTTTAAGATATTAAAATCCAAAATATTAACTAAATTATTTCCATCAGCATCGCCTGGTTTTCCAGATGGAGTAATCCCTGTTGTTGGTGTGGTCCCAGTTGGTTGGGGAGTTGACGTGTTTTGAGGTGGAGTAGAAGTTAGAGTTGGGGTTGATGATCCGGGTCTGTTTATTTTTGTAAAGTAAACTCTGTCTGGTCCTGTAACATAAACATAGTCGCCAATAATTGCATAATTTTTTCCTTCCGGGTGACCGTCAGTCCACTCGATACTAACTTGATTAGCCGGTAAATCAGCCGGTGTATCCATCCATACGCCCAGTGTTCCGTCTGTTGCAATAGTTGCCTGATACACTTTATTTCCTCGTATAATAAATAGCTGATTATCAACAATAAACATATCTCCCAAGTTATTGCCACCAGAGGGCGCTATGCCTGCATTAGTCCAAGTCCCTAAATTTCCATCTTTATCAACCGTAGTTTTATAGATGCTGCCAGAAATTCTATCACCAAGATAAATATATCCCAAATCACTGTCCACCTTAAAAAAGGCTGCTTTATAGGGTTTTTTATCAGATCCAAGTGGAGTATTGCCGACTTTTGTAAAACTTGCTCCTTGGTTTATAGGTACCTCAGCTCTATAAATATCGTTTTTCCATCCGTCAGAGGGTAAACTGTAACCTCCAAAATGGAAGATAAACTTTTTAATATCAAAAGGAACAAATAAAGCAGTGTCCCAGACGTAATTATTTCCTCCAAATGAAGTTTCTTGACCAGACTCCAGCAATTTTATTTCTGAGACGTTACCACTAGAATCAATTATGTATTGAGCAATGTGACCATTTCTAAAATGGTAAACATTATTTGCAGCAGTTATTGCTGTGTATCCGTGTGGACCACCGCCATGATCACCAGTTGCAATTCTCCAGGGTCCTAAACTGCCGTCAGTTTGTTGATCAGAAACATATAATATTCTTTCGCTATTTGCATTTTGGATTGGGAAATCAGTATGAACATAATATCTTTTATTAATAGCAAAAGAAGGAAGAGGGCTGGTGCGATTATCGTTATCTATAAAAGTAGTTGTTTCTTGCCATGGGTCTAATGTTGTTACTTGTTGCTGAGCGTAAGTCATGTTAGCGGGGATTAAGAAGAATATAAATATAAATGCTAAAAGTTTTCGCATATAAACAAACTATAGCATATTATCTAGAATAAATTGTATAACCGGCCTTTGGCCAGCCGTTCCCTTAAGTTGTTTTCGATCGATATAATCAACTATTTCACAGTAATTTTTAGATACTACTACGGCTACCATTTCAAATGGTGATGTCCTAGAATATGTAGAATGCTGATTTGCACTGCTGGAATCTGGCATGGACCAGCGAGCGATCATGTCAAATTGTGCCGGATCTGGATCTACATGCAATTTGTATTGGGCATCTAAATCTGAAACTGTCGCTGTTCTAGTGCCAGTAGCTGTTTGGATCTGCCAACTTTGCTTCGATAATAATTGATCTTTATCAGAGATGGTAAAGCCGTCAAAAATGCGATGACCAACTTCATCGAAAAAAGCTCCTCTTACCTTTAATAATGAGGATTTCAAGGATTTTCTAGTAATTACCACAGTCTTATTATTGGGCTCATAGGTCATCATCGGTAATACCCGACGTATAATTCTAGTTCCTTTATCTACAATTTCTTCAGTTACTTCGGTGTCTCGGAATTGAACTGCGCTTATAGGAAAAATTCCTAATATGTCTCTTGCCAAACGAATATTTTCCAAGTGTGGAGCCACAACATTGTGGAAAGTATGATCTGTATAGCCTGTCTGGATATACTCAGCTTTAGATTCTTTGGGTAGCTCTATTCTTGTATCTTGCCAAACAACTGACCCGTTATTCCAAAGAACAGATCCCAATCCCATATTTCTTGAAGCTTCACTTGATTGTAAGAAGCTCTTTAGCGATCTTCTAGGAGAAAAATCTATACCAGTTGTGGTAGCGGTTGATTCAGCGCTCATTTGTTAGAAATTATAGTAATTATACTATATTATAGACAACAATTCATAAATTTGCACGCCCTTTGTTTTGCCTTTGACTTTTACAACATCTAATTTTCTTACTTCGACAAAATTTTTAACTTGTTGATAAGTTGCTTCGCTAATGGTTATATATAGATGAACTTAAGCAATTTCTTATTGATCTGAATCTTGCGTGATAGGTATTCGCAGTTGTATAATACAGCTATGAAACAATATATTACTTCGGATACAAATATTTTATCAGGCGCTCCAGTTATTGCCGGTACGCGAGTTCCAGTTGCAAGAATTTTATATCTTATTAAAGACGGATACAGTTTCGCCGAGATTCTTAAACAATATCCTCATCTTAATTTAAAAACTTTAAAGGGAGTTATTGCGCAGTTAGCACAAAAGGTGGAATCTAAATTATATGCCCCGCAAGTTTTATAAACATAAGCTTCTGCTGGATGAGAATTTTCCTGTATTTGGTAAAATTACTATAATTAGTGAAGAAATGGAATCAGGTCGGTAAAATAATATGAATATCAGAAACCTCAAACAATTTCTCTTTGATCTAAATATTGCCGGATATGCTTCCGGAGAGGAAAAAAAGTGGATTAAAGAAAAAGATCATTCAACTACAATTCCATTCACAAAAGGAAAATTTCGATCGAACGATAACTTTTTTGGGGGAGAGCCGTATGGAGGAAGGGCAATAGTTTTTTACGAAGAAAAACCGGTGTGGATTATGGTGTACTTTGGAGCGGTTAATAAAGGAGAAAAGCCCGATCCGGTATACGTTATTTTACGGGAGGCGTTGAGGAGAATGCCAAGGGATTATCCTTTCCGTGGTCCCAAAGAATATAGGTCGGGAGATTTTAGATATACTAATATTTGGAAAGGAGATTTAGAAAAATACGAAGGAGAGGAAAAAATATATAAAGGACAAAAAGAAATCTACAGCGCAAAATATATTGGGGGAATGGTGGATAAAAGGGGAGGGGTATAGTTTAAGTAGACATCTTATAAGACGGCCGTATATGAAAAAGGCGACTTTATTTAATTAATAAAATTTTCTTCAAAGAAGGAGGTGAGAATAATGAATTTGAGTTTTACAACATTGTCACCTTTGGCTGCTTTAGTTTTTGGAGTTTTAATACTATTATTTCCTAAGTCCCTAAATTACTTAATTGCTTTTTATCTAATTCTTTCAGGACTGATGGGTTTAGGAGTGCTGGTAGTTTAAAAAATATTTTTGCAGCTTTTGTGCATAAGGTAGTCTTTGTTTAGCCTCTACAAAACGGCTTTGGTCATGCCTTTTATATAAATCATCATTCTTATATCTTGGGAAAACATGAATATGGAAATGCCAAATATCTTGATTGCCTGCCGGCTCATTATGCTGCCTTGTTGAGGTTCCTTCACATTGATAAGCTTCTTTTAATGCGATTGATATTTTTTTCGCAATGACATAAACGCGCGAGAGAGTGTTATCTGGAATGTCATATATATTTTCAAAATGCTTTTTAGATGCAACAATTACATGACCTGGATTATTTATCCACCATTTAGGTGATATAAAAGCAATTGTATTCTTATCCTCAAAAACAATATCGCTTCGTTTATTGTGTTCAGTTTCCCTGCCACTTAAGAATATACAAATCGAACACGGTTCGTCTTTAGGTTGATGATTGTACATGGGTTTATTATATCTTCTTTCTGCAGGGACGTCCCGATTTGAACGGGAAATAGTGCTTTTGGAGAGCACTGTGATACCGTTTCACCACGTCCCTATAGATTGATTATATCATTAGAATTAGGTGCTTAATCAAAGAAGATGCTCTTAGTCTAGTTTTGAGGTTTCTTTGTGTTCTGTGGTTTTTTGGCAGTGTCTGCAGAATTTCTTAAGTTTCAATTTCTCCGGAGTATTGATCTTATTTCTGCTTGTTATATAGTTCTGACTTTTACAGACAGAGCAAACTAAAGCAATCATAATCCTTTGTGTTTTTCCAGCCATAGATTAATATTGTAGTCTAAATATCTAAATTTGGCAATATTTAGAGCCTGAGACCGGGATTGAACCGGTGACCCCGGACTTACCAAGTCCGTGCTCTACCAACTGAGCTACCCAGGCAAATCTGAAATGGTGGACCCGGGGGGAATCGGACCCCCTATTTCGCTATGCCATAGCGACGTGTTGCCGGTATACTACGGGCCCCTTTGAATTGTTACATTGTAACAAAGGACCATCCTTACGTAAAGCCAGCGATTTATCAATCGATCAGCCGAAGAAGTTGAACGAGCTTTGGGGGAAGTGGATTACTATTTTTAATAGAGAATGTTGTAATCCACTTACAATAGCAGTAATTGTAAAAGAATAAAAATTCGATTAAACTTAAATATAAATGAAAAAGTTTTTAAAAAGTTTCTGGGGTGGGTTTATAACTGCTTTTATTCTTAGCTTTATAGTTTCTTATCTTAGTTGGCCAAAAATCCCGCTAGACACAGAACTTATAAATGGCACCAAAGTAATTTTGCCAAAACCTGGTGATAGTGTGGGAATTTCGTTTCCTCAGGATGGGGATAAGGTAGAGGGTATATTTATTATTTATGGATCAGGTATTGCTTTTGAAAATCAGGGCATGCTTGAGTTGGTTGACAGCAATGATCAGGCGTTATTATCAACTCCTGTTTATTTTCATGCTCCTGATGTTGGAATGACCGGGCCATTTATCACAGCTTTTGATCTAACAAATGTTATTCCCAAAACCGATACAGGGACAATTAGGTTATATGAAGAAGATGCTGCTGATGGATTAAAAAAAGTAATTGATGATGTAAAGATTAGATTTGAATGAAAAACATATTTTCTAAAATCTGGTACATTGTTATAGCTGTAGTTGTAGTTCTCGTATCTTTCTTATTTTTTTTAATTGAGTATTTTAATAAAAATGATTTTGTTGTTTCACCTTTGGGAACTGAGGTACCTTCTCAAGTGATTGTTAAACCATTTGATAAATACCGGGTATTAGATTTAGCAAACTATGTCCCTAAGGCTGCTAACTATGTGATTGAAAAAACACTTGAAGATAACCTCGAATTTACATCCTACCTGGTTTCATTTTATTCTGACGGTAAAAAAGTTACAGGTATGGTCAATGTACCAAAAGTAGAGGGACCTTTCCAGGTGATTGTTATGTTTAGAGGTTATGTGGATCCTGAAATTTACTATACCGGTTTAGGTAGTCAAAAAGCCGGTGAAGTTTTTGCAAAAAACGGCTACATCACATTTGCACCTGATTTTTTGGGCTACGCAGGATCAGATAAGGAAGCAGAAAATATATTTGAATCAAGATTTCAAACATATACAACTGCTTTAGATAGCCTGGAGATTGCAAAAGATATACCCAATAGTATACCTGGAAAAGTAGGTATATGGGCTCATAGCAATGGAGGACAAATTACTTTAACTGTTTTGGAAGCCACACAAAAAGAATATCCAACTATTCTTTGGGCACCTGTAACTAAGCCATTTCCATACTCAATTCTATACTATACAGATGAGGCGGAGGATAGGGGTAAATTTTTAAGGAAAGAGTTGGCTAAATTCGAAGCAGATTATAATGTTGATGAGTTCGCAATAGCTGATTATGTAGACCGTATTAAGGCGCCGATACAGTTTCACCAGGGTGGCGCAGATGAATCGGTGCCGCAAAAATGGAGTGATGAATTTGTAAAGTCTGCAAAAGATAGTGGAGTTGATATTAAATATTTCACTTATCCCGGCTCAGATCATAACCTGACACCCGCATGGAATACAGTTGTTCAGAGAGACCTAACATTTATTAATAGTTTTCTTAAATAACCCCGAACAAATAATGTGCGACAATATAAATAATTTGTCGTGCCAACAAACCGATCTTCACTTGTGCGGGAAAAAATTATCACCTTAACATATAGATTGATAATGTTATTATTATTAGAACTTAGGTTATTAAATTTCGAAAAGTTCAGGAAATAACAAAGAATTGGTAAAAACCTAGTTGAATTAGATAAACTTTATGGATTTAAGAATAAAGTTAATACATTACCCCTGTCTCTATATAAACATTTACCTTCCTGGTCAATACAGAGTCTCATAAAAATAATTTATTTATATCGATTTTAAACTAAAGTTTAAAGTTTTAAGAAAAGTTCTTAAACCAACATTAATTATTTTGTTTGAATTTGGAAATATTTTAAAGCAGAACCCAAAAAGCCTATAGTATTTCAACGGAAATAATCAGGGGAGCCGGCCATGAATTAAGAAAGTTTATTTGCTTCGGTCATTATAGAATGAAGTAGTCTTTTTATCCCGTCTTTTACTTCTGTCCCTAAAACTGGTCTAGGTGTATTAATTACTCTATTAACTACTTGTTTATGAGCAGGAAAGATTCCATATCTTTGTTCTTTTATCGACAAACCTATTTTAGCTTCTTTCATGTCTTATATTATATCACGAGTGCTGGGACCCCGCATGCTGCGGGGGTAGGCCTTTTCCCGCCTTCGGACGGGACCCCGCTGAAAGCGGTGGCGACCGGCAGTATACATAAGTTATTTGTGCCAAGGCCAGGATTCGCACCTGGGTAGGCCTTTCGACCGGCAGTTTTACAGACTGCTCCGATTGACTACTCCGGCACCTTGGCTTTTTATTAATTGCTTTAAAGCGTCTCCTCCTTTATAAGATTTTAATTTATTTTCAAATACTATAGCCTCTTTTTTACTAGCAAATTCTCTCAAAAATATTATTTTATAGGGCCTATAAGGTTTGGTAGATTTATTTAAACCTCCATTATGATATATCAACCTTTTTTCCCAATTACTAGTATAGCCTATGTACTTTTTATGACTATTTATACCCTCGATTATATATGTGTAGTACATTTGTATCTTTCGACACCGCAGACTGCGGGGTCCATTGACTACTCTCCCGCAGCAGTATTATATTTTAAGGATTGCGGGACCCCGCCAACGGCGGGACGCCATCCCAGCCAATACAACCTCAATATTATAGCATGATATTATGGATGAATTTATAGGAAGAAGTTAATGTTGGCCGTTGGGGAAAACAGTGCTGTCAAGTAAGACTACTCCACGTTCTAAGTCACTATATAGCTGGAATTCTGGGGGTATAACTCTTTCATTTATAGGTACTTCTATTTTATTCTTTTTAGGTCTTTTTGATACATTTTGCCTTATAGTTTCAAAATCCGGTTCGCTCCAGCCACTAAGTCCAAAACGTGGTGCTGACAAGGGTAAACCTTCTAGAGATGGTCTTGATTTATGAATATCCGGTTCTCTTTCTAACATAATAGTAATATATCATACTTTTTCATACTTTGTCAAGAGGGACAGAATGTTGTATAATAACAACATTATGAAAGTAGATATTGAATTTGATATAGATAATCTTGAGGAATTAGATAAAGTAACAAAAGAGATTGAAAAAGTTGTTCCCAAGTATACAGTTAAGATGGAATTTGACTCAGAAGAATTACATCAGGACTAATTTATAGAAGAAAAACAACCAGAGCACCTATTCCCAATAATACCGCTCCCCCCACTACAAATAATCCTGTTGGTCCGATATTGCCTGATTTAGGAAGAGTAGGTACAGGTGTTGAAGTTGCTGTTGATGCGGGTTGAGCTGCTGTGCCAATTGTATATACCCCATTTACCAGGTTTCCGCATTCGGTTATATCCTGATTTGTACCTGTTTGAAAAATATTAGTTTCATTTGTTTGTCCGGCATTGCAGGTAAAAGTTACATTTCCTGTGCCTAAAGATTTACCTGTGATTGTAAGAGTGGCTAAAGTTCCCGTTCCAGTGTAGGAGTTGACTGCGTTTTCCTGAGTGCTTGTTATTCTTATCTGCCCATTGGTATTATCTAGAATCTTAGTGTTTACCGGATATAGAGGCGGATTGCCAAACTGTACATTAGATATTTCCAGAATTGCAGGATTAAATGTTAGCAGTATATCTACAGCGGTTGTTGCTACCCCTTTTGTATCCAAAGTAATATTTACAGTAAATGGAGTATTTAGTGTAACTGCCTGATTTGATGGAGTCAGTGACATTATTGCAGCACTGACATTATCCGGCTTTATTAAAAAAACCGAACCAACGAATAAAAAAATTAGTAACTTATTGCGAAGTAATTGTAACTTGTGCATTATGAACAGTTGTTAGTATATTATCACTTGTTCCTGCTTCAGTTACGTTAGACGTGCTTGTTGTTTGAGGATCAAATACGATATCAACTGTTGTAATACCCGGTTGTAGTGCCTGAAAAGTAATTACTGATAATATTCCGTTTACTGATATTGGTGGTGAATCTTTCGATAATCTACTTGCAGTTATTGATATTGTGCCGTTTTCAGTATCAATTTCGTTGACTAATAAATTTTCAAATAAGTCACCACTGGCACTTTCTAAAACTTCTAAAAGTTGTGGATCATACTTTATAATTGCATCCATTCCGTTAACTTCTCTCCCAGCAAGATCAACAGATATTGAGGATGTAAACTGTGATTCTACAGTTACAGTAACCTCTGAAGGGTCAACTGACATTGTTGCGATAGTTTGCTGAGGAATAACTGATGTTATAGTTTCGATGGGTCCTTTACCTTGTGATTGAAGGAATCTAAAAGCCCAAACAGCTTCAACAACAAGAATAATTGCAAGAACTATAAGGATAAGTGTTCTTTTTCTCATAACTAATCCTCATCACGTTTAGTTGATAATGTCAATATTAATTCATTTACGTCGGCTCCATTTACTATACCATCATAGTTTAAATCTCCAACATCAAGTTGCGCCTGTGATTGATTAGGTACTTCAAGAAGATCTATAATTCTTGAGATATCAACTGAATTAACAATGCCATCTTGCGGAATAGTATCTCCTCCCTCAAGTTCAAAGGCTGTCCAGTCATATTGCGACCCCTGTGGGCCATAGGGCATTTCTTTAGCCAGGTGTTTAGGACCTTTGACAAAGAAAGCTACATTATCAACAAATGTCAATCCGGACAAACTGACATTTGTTGCTTGATATACACCATTCCCAATATGCGTCACAGGAATATCTCTATATTCCTTAAATACTCCGCTACCTTTAACTCTTAAAGTTACTTTCTGATTAGGATTATTGTCACCGCTCTGGTCAGACACGCTTCTAAACTTCACTATAAAAGAAATTTTTGGAGCGTTTGGATCAGGCGTAGGTGTTAGAGTACCGCTTGATAAAATCTTGATAATAAGTCCTGTGATTTGGCCAAGTATATCTCCTCCTCCATTTTCAGTTACAAATGACTCTTGAGTTAGACTGAAATCAATCGGAGCATTTCCAGCAACACCGGTTTTTGCTCTGAAGTTGATACTTCCTACTTTTATGACATTAGCGGGTAAAGTGGGAGTTGGTGTGGTAGGATTGCCAATAAGAATACTATAAACAGGAGTTGAAGAAAGAATGTTTTGTGTTTGGAGGTTGTAAATAACGCTAGCCGTTAGATCTACCCTGAAGTCATAACTTGGTATTGTTGTGTTAGATTTAATTTTAAATTTAACTGTCGCCAGTTGTTTGGTACCGGAAACAGCCGGCTTTGTGCCTGTAGGTAATATAAGCCGGACTATTTTATTATTTGTGTCGATAGTTCTTATGGCATTTCCTGTGTCAAATCCTGAATTAGGATCAACAACAATATTGTTTTGGCCAAGATCTCCTGTGGGATTTTGAAACTCGAAAGCAAGATCGTTATACGGAAATTCGAAAGTAAGAGATTTTACTGAATCACCCGCTGAATTAAGGTTGAGAACCAGATCCAAATTCTCTCCAGGAGAGTAGGAGTTTTTGGGGCTTGAAAAAAAAAGGCTAGCTCCATTTTGAGGAGGTGTTGTAGTTACAGTTACAGTTGCAGTTGTACCTCCACCTCCTATTGTAAATGTTCCATTTACTTTATTAGTCTGTTTATCTGCAATAGTTGAGGAATTATCCCATGTGAAATTTACAGTTCCAGTTGCGTTTGCCAGAGCTTTCATTTTTACTCTTAACAATTCATATGTTCCTGAAGAAGGGTATGGAGTACCCGTTTTAGCGCCTGAAACGGTAATTGTATTTCCATTTACATTAGAGTACATAACAGTAGTATCTGAGGACTTAACAAAATTATTCTCGGGCACGGTTGTATCCTGCAATGAGACTTTGCTAGCATCAAAGTTAAAAATAAATTCATAAGCATAGAATGCCGCGCCGTTAGGGGCTACTTGAATAATCAAATCGAAATTTCCACCAGGGGAAATTGCTGGGTTTGTTGTAAAAGAAATATCAGGTTGGCCGGCTACAGCCTGAGGACGGATATATCTTTGTTGCGAGAGATATAAAGCCACAGCAAGAGCTCCTAATAGAAAAACTATAAAAAATACTGCTTTTAAATGTTTAGATACCGCTTGCATATATTTATTTATGGAGTAGCGTCTCCATTTACAAAGTAATTTTTAGCCCAAATTGCAAGATCAGAGACGTTTACTTGACCGTCACCATTAAAGTCTGTTAACAAATTATTCACTCCTCCAAATCTTTCCCTAAGATAATTATCATAGTCATTTACATCTATTTTATTAAAACTGAAAGAATTTCTGTCGAATCCATCGCTATCGCCTGATATAAAAGTTTTGATATCCCTTTGTGAAACCAACTCACCACATGATCCAACACTTGTTCCGGTACAATCTGCAAGCTGGCCTTTAGTTAATGTTACATTTCTGAATACTCTTTGTATAGTATTACCAAGTTTTACCAATACTGTATACTGCGTAGTTTGTGGAAAACTGGCTGGTAAAGTTGTTCTCACTCCTACAGAGAAGTAATTACCGTTTCTGTTAGGATCTAATACGGGGTTTATTGTAACAATAGGTATTGCGCCACCGTAAATTATCACCTGAACCTTGTTAGCTGGAATACTGGTCACAGATTGTAAGATATCAGGTGCCCACAGCAAGAAATTCAATCTATCATTTCCTCCAGGCGGAGTAATTGGTTCTGTTGGTAGCGGTGTTATAGGATTAGTTGGGATTGGCGTTCCAGTTGCCACAACTGAGATTAATACTCTTCCTTCACAATTTGTACACTCTGCCGGAGCTCCGCAAGTGTTGGTTGGACTATAGAACGGATTCCCAGAGCAATATGAGTTTGGTCCATCACTTGGATTTGCCCAAACCCAATAGTCTCCTACAACCACATTTGTTGTATCCCAAGTTTGATACCAATTAACTGTTAAACCTGCGTCATTGCTGCCTCTTTGATTATTTCCTAAAATTTGACTTCCATCCCCTGATGTTGGACACTGACTTCCGGTTGGTGTAGCAATGCTTTTGAATCTAAATGTAGTGCCTGTAATTAAATCATATGCGTCTCCATCTGGATCAGTGATATTATTAGCAACTAATTGGACTGTTTCTCCTTTTGTAACAAGATATTTTCCGGCAACAGGTGTTTTGCCAGTTATTGTAATCCCGCCCGAACAGTCCGGAAGTCTATTTGCAATTCCGGTTGCTGTTGGAGCGGTTGTTGTAGTTGGTCCACCTGTAGGTGTTGGATTGGCAACGGTATAAATTCCGGTTATTCCTCCTGAGCTTAAGTTAACTGCCTGCATACTTCCAGCCGCGCCTGCCTGAGTTACCCTGGTTCTAGTAAATACAAGTTGAGCTTGGCCAAGAGGGGAAGATTTCGGCACAAAACTTAAACGTACCGCATCCTTCTTTTCCGAACCCTGAATAATATATGGTGCTTGATCCGCTGCTATTGTACACAAAACAGTTATAGTATTGGTGTTTGTATCTGTTGTTATACTTTTTAAACCATTAAAAGGGGTTAGACAATCAATTCCAGATGTAAAAATTGTTAGCTGGTTGCCAACTGTAAGCGTTGCTTCTAGTCCGCTTATGGCATACTGTGCACCGCTTGTATTTTCGATCTGTATCGTTGGAAGTATAGCAGGGCCTGGAATTACGGTAGTTGTTTGAGGATTTAGGATTAACTGCAGAGGTGTTTCAATTGCTGCTTTTTTTCTTATCTCCTGTCTTTGTCTGACAACAAATATTCCTATTATTAAAGCAATAATAAGAAATGCTATAAAAAGCAAGTTTAATTTTTGCTGTCTGGTTAAATCACTTATTGACATGAATTATTATAATTTTGTCTTAATATTTCAAAGTCCGCAGTATTTACTAAAAAAGTTTCATTATTATCATCATTAAAAAGATTAGGCGTGCTTTCTCCCGGAAGTGGATTAAATGTTGTTAAATCTCTACCAAAGTATTTTTTAAAAATATCCACGTCTAAATTATTTATACATCCTTTTGGGTCACAGTTTAAATTACCTAAATTTCCTCTTGGGCAAGGATCAGTTGATGTTGGAACCAGAGTTGCGGTTGGTGGGACTTGGGTATTTGTGGGAACTACCCGAATTATGACAGATGCCATACAATCTGTGCATGTTGCTGGCGCACCGCAGTAATTATTAGCGCTTGATGCGAAAGGATTGCCGGAGCAGTATAAGTTACCGATATCATTTGGATTTGCCCAAAAATAATAATCACCGGCAGTTTTTCCTGTTGAATTAAAAACAAGAGACCAGACGTAATTACCACTTAGTAATGTTCTGGTTCCATTACCTAAGTCACTCCCATCTCCTGATGTTGGACATTGATTGGCAGGAAGTGTAGCTGTACTTTTATATCTAAATAAGACATTTTTAATTTCATTCACAACATCTCCGTCAGGATCGGTAATTCCATTTGCTATAAGTAGAACTGTTTCTCCTTGGTTAATTGTATATACGCCATCTATTCCTGGTTGTTTTCCTTGAATGGTTATTCCACCTGTACAATCGGGAGCAGCATTAGGAATTGGATCTGATGTCCCCTGAAGAGGTGCACTAATAAGAGGACAGTTAGGAGCAGTTGGTCTTGATTGCACATATACTAAAATTGAAGCTGTAGTTGGAATTCTTATTACGTTTATTAGTGAAGAAGTTGGATGATTGTCAACTGCTGTTGTAAAAGAATTACCTCCATCGATTGAATATGATACCTTGTAGGTAACTCCAGAAATATCATTCCAATCGAGATCAATCATATCTTGATTGCTTGCAACGTCACGCGTCCTGGTAATTCCACTTCCTGTCCATGTTGGCACCGGAGGTAAACCACAGGTAGGGTTTTGGGCAAATGCAAGTTTTGTACTTATAACTGCAGCAATTATTATTAATATTGGTAATATTCGTTTCATAGAGCTTGTCCAACAGCTATATCAATATTTCCATTTCCGGCTGTGTTTTTAATTATTGTTGGGAACTGGCTTGTATTGATTTGCGCAGTTCCAATAACATCTAGCATATTTGCAGGATAAGTTAAGTGAGCTTCAACTCCCGAGACATTTTTATCTGCAGGGTCAAGGTACAAATCAACTGTAAACGTTTGCCCTTGGGATACTTCAAGATTTATCAAAGATGGAGCAGTCAGGAATAATTTAGCAGGTCCCTGAGCTGTCTTTGCTCTTGGCCGGATATCCTGTCTTTGTTTTGCAAGAAAAAGGGTGATGGGAAGAGCAATAATAAGAAGTAACAGAAGTAAAATTAAAAGTAGATCTTTTCTTGCTACCATATAATCATTATTGAATTATTTTGGTTCAAATGTCAATTAGTGCTACAAGTACCAAAATTTTGTCTTAATATCTCGTAATCTGCAGTATCGATAATACTGCTCTGATCGCTAAAAAAGTTACCTGAGTTACCGGGTTTGCCAAAATATGTTCTAAATATAGTTAAATCTTGATCATTTATACATCCCTGAGAGTCGCAATTAAGATTTCCCATATTTCCCCGCGGACAGCTTATTGGAGGAGTAGTTTGACAAACCGAAGCGCACTCATTTGATTTAAGATCATTACAGGCTCCAGAATCTATACCACACCAGTTATTAACAATTGCATCCTGATTACCACAACTTGTATCCCATCCGTTTTGCTGGTAAAAAGGTAAAATATCAGTCCGGTTATTGAGAATACATGCATTGCACTGGTTGGAAGCACAGACCGGAATTTGCGGGGTTGTTGATGGTTGGACAGTTGGCGAGACGGCCGGCTGAGTAGTTGGAGACGAAGTTGGATTTTGTGAAGGTAGCGCAGTTTGCAGGGAAAAGTTAGTACCAACTGCATAGTAACCCTGCTGTTCCCAGGGAACTGGCGGTTCATCAACCGTACAAGATCCAACTCTCCTTATTGCTCTAGCCTGAATTGCTTCT
>JACOXO010000003.1 GCA_016182365.1 Candidatus Gottesmanbacteria bacterium
AACAGCTACCTGTTGATATAACTTCTGTTTTATATCTAATGGATTTATTCCACTCTCTGCACGCATTTCTCACTAATTCTAACAGATAAAGTAAAATCTGAAGATTATGGATGTTTAGCTATCAATTCACCTTCTTTAAAAACTTCACACCCCGAGGGTGTGATAGCTTGACCACCTTAGAGGTGGAATAGCTACGCCACCTTTGGTATTTATACTATTTTCAAGATCTTAAGAATCAATAAGGTAATAAAGATAAATAGAATTACACTGAAAAAGGGGAAGAATAGAGTTAATAAGATTGCGGTCAGAAAGACTAAAAATACTGGCGTGTCTTTTACCGAAGGGATTATTGCTTTTGAGAACAATAACAATATGAGCAAAACCAATAGTTGCTGAGGTTTAAAAAAAGGAATAGGGTAGTTGAAATAAATAATAAGCCCCAAAGCAATAATTCCCAATATCAAAAAAAGTTCTCTTTTGTCGAAATAAAACTGACCAATGTAATATCCCATACATCTAGCGTAAAGCGTTAAGGGTAAAGCGTCAAGTTCACTTTCCACTTCACCCCCTTAATAAAATATAGCTGGTGGTGGAGTTGGATCAACTCCTGCCATAATAGGTTTCCCTTCTGAGCCAATAATCGGATCTGAAATTCTAGCCGTTAATTTTATAAATCCAGGTTTTAATTGTGGACTCTCCCTCTCCAGTAAAAATGTTGTTAATAAAAGAGTAATAATAATTGATCCTAAAATTACTCCTGTTGTTTTTATATACATATTCTTCAAAATGCTGTCATTAAAAACATGTTTATAAACGATCCTCCTGGAAGATTTATAATCGCTTGTCTTAAATTTTCTGCAAAGTTTGTTGAAATATTTTGAGATTGAATGAATAATCCTCGCAATCCCTGAGGTCCAATATTAACAACCAGGTTTTCTTTCTCGCCTGGTTTTACACTACAGTCATAGTCGTCGCCAATTGGGCTGCAGGGAGCGTTTTGATACCAATTTCCATTCTGGTCTCTTACCCATGCTTTTATAAAATATTCTCCGGGCGGAATATTGTTATATTGATAAGATCCGCCTGAAGCGTCGGCTGCAATAGCACCCGGATCACCTTTAGTCTTATAAAGAGCTGTTTTTGTTTCAACAATTGGAATACCTAAGCTGTTATTTACTTTAACAGTTCCGGATATAGATAAATTTTGTTGTATTTGTTGTTGGGGTGTGGGTGTTGCTTCTCTTCCTGTTAATTTATTAATAATTTGCTGACCAGTTTGAATAAGAGGAGCAGCAAATTTCTCCTGTTGTGGAGGGGTATATGCTGTTGGTTTTGGGGTTGTAGTCGGAACTGGCGTATTAGAAGGTATTAGAGTAGGATATAAACAGATATATCCTCCACAAACCAATGCTGGATCTTCACAATACTGTTTTGCTGCTGGGCAACAATCTTGTTGGAAATAGCCGCATGACGAGGTTGCGGGTGTAGGAAGAACTGTTGGTGTTGCTGTTGGGATAGGCGTTTAATTTAACGATACTACACCCAGTTGGGTCAATTCCACACCAATTATTAACAATTGCTGTTTGATTAGAACAACTTATATCCCATCCTCCAGTATCACGGTAATAAGTAAGGATATCATCTCGCTCAGTCAAAATACAGTCATTGCAAGTGTTTCCTGAACATACTTGTGGATTATTCGATTGTGGCTGTGTAGGGATAGCGGTTGGTGGAGGCTGGTTACCTCCGCCACCTCTTGATTTGCATGAACCAGTTTCCACTAAATTGCCATTCTGGTCAACAGAACAGGCAATTGTAGAGGAATTACCTCTGGCCCCACAGTTATCGTCTCTTCCATTGTATGAAATCGTCTGACCGGCTCTCAAAATCCCTCCTGTATATTGAGGATAAAATACGAAAGGTCCATTAGATTTATTCCATCTATTAGGTCCGGCGACTAAAGCTCCATCTCTAGTTAAATAAATATCATCAAACCCGCTTCCATCATCGCTTCTGAAAATTACATAAGGATCATATCCCAATCCATCTGCCCTTTTTTCAAATTCAGCATCAATCCAGAAACATCTTCCTGTTTGAGCCGAAGGAGTTGTTCTAGTTGGTGTTTTTACCGCAGTATAACTTAATGCAACCATGGCTATTGCTGCAATAGAAACAAGAAGGACTGCTGCAAGTGAAACTGCACCTCTCATAACTTAAGACTACGTCGTTTGTAAATCGCTGTCAACAGAATCAGGATTAAGGCTGTTAAACTAATTAAATTAGCAGTCTTTCTAAGTGGAGTTTCTTTGAAAAGCACTAAAACTTCATGTTTTCCTGAAGGTACTTTAATAGTAATTAATCCGCTTAAATCTTTATTTTTATTATAATTTAGGTCAATTTCTGATTTTTCTGAATCAACATATGCCATCCAGCCAGGGAAATATAAAGCTGGAACTTTAAGAATAATGTCTGATTCACTATCAGTAATCACTTGTATTTTATGAGTAAGCCGCTGATAGGAGACGATTTGTCCGTTTCCTTCAATAATCTCAATAGGCGGATTTACAACTTCACTGATATTAGGAGAAATATTTTTAGGCAGGTAGTAATAATCATCACTGTCTGCTTTCTGGTAGTTTAAAAAATATCCGTCAGGAATAATAACCATTTCACCTTGCTTTTTAATAAAATGTCTGCTGGGATAAATTATTAAAAAGATCATCAAAACAGCTGTAAGATATTTAAATTTACTAGGTATAGAATCCATAAGAAATCCTGTTAGAAAAGTGATACCTAAGATAATAAAGCTTAAAAATCTCCAAGGGAAAACAATGTAATAAATAAATGGGAAATACTTCCAAACAAAAATTGAATAAGATGAAGCTAAAAATATTCCACAAAACGCAAGGATTAGGAAAAAAAGAAATACCCTGTTTTTATTAAATTTAATAATCGAAACTGCTAAAATAAGGAACCCAAATATTCCTGTTTGGAATGGAGTAGAAAAATTAGCTCCAGAAATTGGAATATGCAAAAGTGTAGGCACGTTTAATAAATGATCTTTCCAGATGTATAAATAACTGATATCAATTATTGTAAATTTTTTATCAGCAATCATTGGAATTAGATAAAATGCTGAAAGCAAAAATCCAAAAAAAATACTAAATATGAATTTATAAACTAACTTTTTAATAGTTATTATCGAATAAATTAGTAAGGGAACTAAAAACATAAAAAATAATAAAGGATGGGTTGTGATTGATAAAAAAACAACCAGACTTGTATAAATAAATCCCCGCCATTTATTTTTTTTGAAAATATGGACAGAAAGAAATAACAGAGGAATGTAAATAAAAAAAAGAGCTTCTCCCAATGCACCTCGCATATAAAGATTAGCAAATCTGTACGGAGTATACAGATAAAATAATGATCCTAGCAAACTTGCAAGCTGTGAAAAGTGTTGTCTTAATAATCCATAACAGGTCAAGCCAGATATGAAAATACTTAATGTCAAAAGAAGCTTATAAATATCCTGATAAGGTAAGTTGGTAGTGAACTTGATTAGTGATGACATATAGTAAGGAGCAACATAAGCAAAGTTAAATAACGGATAGCCCAGGCCATAATATCTATTGGGAGTTAAGCGGACAGGAAAATGTCCATCAGTTAAAGATACATGAAACTGGGCCATTCTCACTGTATGAATTTCTCCGTCATGGGTATAGAACATGCCGGGTGTAAATAGAGGGTTTGAAGCAAAAACAGAAAAGATAAAAATAATAATTACGGCAAGCATATGTTAAGTTTTCTATTTACAGTATAATATACCCAATGATACTTTCTGACTACGATATTAAAAAGCATATCACCCAAAAGAAAATTAAAATTTTACCTTTACCTGATTTTAAACAGGCATTAGGGCCCAATTCATTAGACCTGCGTTTGGGTAACAAATTCAGGGTTTTTAATCATGCAGCTATTGCTGTTATCGATCCGCATTTAAAAGCCGAGTCAATAACAACTCAGATAGAAGTGGGGAACGGAAAATCTTTTGTGCTTCACCCTGCTGAGTTTGTGCTGGCCGTAACAATGGAACATATTGAAATACCCGATGATATTTGCGCAAGGCTTGAAGGAAGAAGTAGTTTAGGAAGATTGGGTATTGTCATCCATTCAACAGCCGGGTCAATAAATGCCGGATTTAGAGGCATGATTACTCTTGAACTTGCAAATATGGGCAGGATTCCTGTCAAACTTTATCCTGGTATGAGAATTTGCGCATTATCATTTGAACAACTCAGCACACCTTCGGCTAATCCATATTATAAAAGAAAGAATGCCAAATATTTAAACCAAAAGGGGCCGGATGAAAGCAGATTTAACCAAGATTAAAATAATAGCCTGGGATTTAGATGGCACTTTATTCCAGTCGCAAAAAGACCTATCTATTGCAATGGCCGGTGCTTTTGTAAAAATCCTTTCTGAATCTAAGAATTTAAATGAAGATGATGCCCGCAAGTTGCTTTCAGAATCTGTTGCCATTCACAAAGGTGTAACTAAAAGTCTGGAAGCGTTAGGCTGTGGTGACAGGATTTCAATTATCAAAAGAGTAGAAAGTATTGTTGACAAAGCTTCCTATCTAAAAGTTGACCAGAAACTTCAAAAAATGTTTACAGATTTATCAAATTACAAACACGCAATTGCCAGCGACACAAGTCATACAATAATAAACAAAGAGTTGGAAGCTCTTGGTTTATCATCTAGTATTTTCGAATCAATTACAGGAGTTGATGATGCCAAAACCACTAAACCCGATAGAATGTTTTATCAAGTTATGCTTAATAAAGGCAATTATAATCCTAGTGACTATCTAGTAGTTGGTGATAGAGTGGCAATTGATCTTATTCCAGCAAAAGAATTAGGAATGATGACATGTTTAGTCTGGTCAAATGAAGTTGACCCTGAGCGTAGCCGAAGGGCTGATTTTGTTCTGCCTACGGTATATAATGTAGCAGATTTATTTAAAGAATGAAAAAAGGAAAACTTATCGTTATTGAAGGTTCTGATGGTGCTGGAAAAACAACCCAGATTACTTTATTGGAAGAATATTTCAGGAAAAATCAAATACAATTTAAAATTCACGACTTTCCTCAGTATGAAACTTCGTTTTTTGGAAAATTCATAGGACAGTTTCTAAATGGAGAGTTTGGTTCTGTTGAAAATGTACCTCCTTACTTTGTTTCTTTTCCGTTTGCCGCCGATCGTTTTCTTGCAAAAGATATGCTACAAAAAGAACTAAATGAAGGGAATATTATTCTACTTGATCGCTATGTTGGTTCAAATGCAGCATTTCAGGGAGCCAGAATATTAGATGTTAAAAAGCGGGAAGAGTTTATCAAATGGCTTTTTAAGATGGAATATGAAATTCTTAAAGTGTCCAAAGAAGATCTTATTATTTTTCTCTATGTTCCTGTAGATATTGCCCAGAAACTTATCATGATACGGGAAAAAAAAGACTATTTAAGCAAGGGTAAAAAAAGAGATATATATGAAAAAGATGTAGAGTTTCAAAAAAGAACAAGTAAAATTTACCAGGAGTTTTGCAGAAAATATAAGAATTGGGTTTTAATAAATTGTACCAAAGATGGAAAAATATTATCGCGAGAAGAAATACACGCAAAAGTAATAAAAGTTTGTTCTGGTTTGTTCCATTGACAAATAATCTCATAAAGTTATAAATAAAGTCATGAAAACTCTCAAAAATAAGGACCCGCAAATCTATAAGTTAATTGGACTGGAAAAGAAGCGCCAGGTTGAAGGCCTTGAGATGATTCCTTCAGAAAACTATACAAGTGAGTCAGTTATGGAGGCCGTCGGCTCAATTCTCACCAATAAATATTCAGAAGGTTATCCGGGTAAGAGATATTATGGTGGAAATCAGATTATTGATGATGTAGAAAGACTGGCGCAAGATAGAATTAAAAAGTTATTTGATGTCCCCTTTGTAAATGTCCAACCTTACTCAGGAAGTCCAGCAAATCTTGCCGTATGTCTTGCTATTTTAAAGCCAGGTGAAACTTTAATGGGGCAGGGTTTAACAGCAGGAGGGCATTTGACACATGGCTGGAAAGTTTCGGCAACAGGTATTTTTTTTAATTCGGTACAGTATGGAGTGGACAGGTCAAAGCCAGATCTTTTTAATTATGAAGAAATTGAAGCACTTTCCAAAAAACACAAACCTAAATTAATTTGGGTAGGAGCAACAGCTCATCCCTTGATATTTAACTACAAAAAGTTTGCTGATATAGCAGAATCTGTTAATGCGTATTTAGTTGCTGATATTGCCCATATAGCCGGGCTTATTGTTGCCGGAGTTCATCCCTCTCCCGTGCCTTTCGTTGATGTAATTACGTCTACAACACATAAAACCTTCAGGGGTCCCAGAGGGGCAATGATCATGGTGACAAATAAAGGACTTAAAAAGGACCCTGATCTTCCTGACAAAATTGATAAAGCAGTATTTCCAGGATTACAAGGAGGTCCTCATGATCACGTAACAGCAGGTATTGCTGTTGCAGCCAAAGAAGCAAGCACAGCCCAATTTAAAAAATACGGAGCCCAGATTGTTAAAAATACTAAAGCTCTGGCAGACGAGCTTACGAAAAACGGCATTATAATAGTAGGCGGAAGGGGAGAAAATCATCTTATTTTAATTGATTTAACTTCTTGGAATCCGGGTCTAGGAGTTTTTGCATCACACGCTTTAGAAATTGCTGGAATCACAGCTAATAAAAATACAGTACCGGGTGAGAAAAGTTCTCCTTTTTATCCCTCAGGTTTAAGACTGGGTACACCAGCTTTGACCACCAGAGGTATGAGAGAGAAGGATATGAAGAGAATAGGAGAATGGGTTGCAAAGATTTTACAGGAAATTAAAGATTTTAAATTGCCAACTAATAAAGAAGAAAGAAAAGAATATCTCAAAAAACAAAAAGCAATTCTTTCTAAAAACAAAAACCTATTAAAAATAAAAAAGGAAATAGTTGTTTTTAGCCGCCGCTTCCCAGTGCCTGGAATTAAATAGCACTTTCCACCTTAGAGGTGGAACAGCCTCGCCACCTCGGGTATTACTCTTCCCATGTAACTGGTTGCCACTTTGTTGTTAATTTGTTATTCTATGAGCATGAGAAAATCGTTTGTTTCTATTCCCACGATCCATACATTTTCACTAGCCCAGAAGGGTCAGGAAATCTATAATAAAAATAAAGATAAATTTGAAAAAGAAAATTATGGAAAGTTTGTTGCAATTGAAGTTGATTCAGAAAAATATTTTATCGACGATAAATTAGATAAAGTTTTGCAACAGGCACAAAAAAAATTTCCCAAAAAAGTCTTCTACACTTTAAGAATAGGTTATCCGGGAGCAATCAGCATCTCAACGTTTCACCGTCCTATTACTTATGGAAGCTTTTTTTGATCAAAGAAAACACCCAAAAGTAGTTCTAAGAGTAAAAGGAAGAAAACAAGTGGCACAGTTTGAAGCAATTCTTGATACAGGATTTGATGGTTATCTTTCTTTACCTATCAATATTGCGGTGAGTTTGGGGTTGGAATTGATTACGGTAACTCAAGTAGAATATGCTGATGGACGAACCAGTCAAGAACTTGTGTTTTCAATAGATATCAATTTAGATGGCATTTGGAGATCGGTTCCGCTTACTTTAACGGGAGGTTCCGAGGCTCTTGCAGGTACAGCGCTTTTGGAAAATTATTCAATAAATTTCAACTTTCCAAATCAAAAGATTTCAATTAATAAGCATAAGTGAAACAAGAGAGCCGCCGCTTCCCAGTCCCAGGAATTTAGCTTCACACCCTCCATGTGTTTTAGGTTCACACCTTTTCTTACGAATCTTACGATTATCACTAATTTGACAAAAATATAGATTTTTGATAGTATTTTTGTGAAAGGATAAAAGATTATGAATAAAACTCAAGTTTCCATCGATGAATTAAGGACAAACCTTGCTGAGATTATCGGTAGAGTCATGTATGGTAATAGTCAGGTAGTAGTAAAAAAGTATAACAGAGAGGCCGCAGTTATTATTAGTAAAGAAGAATACGAAATGTTGAAAGATCCAACTAAACGTTTAACAAGGAAAGAATGGGAAAAAATGTTTAAGACGATTGATAAAATTCGAGATCGTATACCGGTTAAGGATCAAAAAAAACTGGAAGCAGAGATCGATCGTGCAGTACGGGAAGTACGTGCCGAGAAAAAACAGTATGCGCAAAAAACCTAAAGTTGTAATAGACACCAATGTTTTAGTTAGTGCCTCATTTAGAAAAATATCACCAATACCAAGTAAGATATACCAAACATTAAAATCTCAAAAATTCATTCTTGTAACCTCTCTTGAGATACTGGAAGAAGTAGAAGACGTGATTAATCGTGATTATATTATTATACGAAGCCGCACGACAGAGAAAGACCGTAGAATTTTTATTAAAACTTTAAAAGAAATAAGCATGATTACTCCTAACATAATTACTATTCAAAATATAAGCCGAGACTTAAAAGATGATAAGTTTTTAGTCTGCGCATATGAAGCAAAAGCAGATTATATAGTAACAGGTAACAAAGACCTTTTATCTTTGAAAAAATATGAAGATACAAAAATTGTTACACCAAGAAAGTTTATCAAACTTCTATACCGCCGCTTCCCCGTCCCCGGAATTAAAACATGAAAATTTAATCAGTTTTTCTAAAAAGATAAACTTGTGTTCCCCATTCTTTCACATTACCTTTCAAACCCCATGGCATTTCTTCAATTTGCTCTAGCTCTTCAAGTTTAAGTGGGTTAACTGGGCTTGTAAAATCAACAACAGTTAATCTTTGTGCAGCACTTGGACTATCTAATATTCCTTCTTTAAAAGCTGCATGCATTTGTTGTGCCAGACTCAATAAGCCGGGTCCTACCTCTCTTCCTGTTATATGCCACATTTTTCTATCAGATACAGTACATCCTTTAATAATAGTTTTGGGAGGACTAAATTCTGTAAATTGTACCCAATTATCTCCAATAAGTACAATATTTAAAGGTAGATCTGGTATTTTATGTGCTTTGTCCGCGGCAAATGCTGTAGAGAAGAGAGTAAATGGTGCGTCTAGTCGTCTGAAATTGCCGGGATTTACAAGAGAAGAGGGAACTCCTCCTACCAAGCCATCTATTTGAGTTGATTCAGGTGTCATGACAATTAATTATATATGAGGAGTCAATTAGCTTCACATCTTATCCAGCCACTTCGAGGTGCCCGGGATTCAATAAACGTTGATGTTCATTATATTAATTGTTATCCTCCATAGAGTCATATGGGTAAAGAAGGTCAAATTACTCAACAAGAAGCAGGATCTTTGCGGTGGTTGGAACTTGTTAAAAGAACTTGTAGAGATCTCCACGAGGTGTGCATTTTAAATAACGTCTATTATGCAATGTTTGGTTCAACAGCAATTGCTGCCTCAACTGGAGAAATGTTTGGAAGAATAAGAGATGTAGATGCCTTTATTGAGATTGAACAAATGGAAGTTGTTGGAAAGGCTTTAGTTGATCGAGGTTATTCTGCTGATGTTGTTGGCCGGCGTCAAAGTCTAGATATGGTTATTCTTTTTAATGCAACCGGCAGAACAGAAATAAATCTTCTTAGTTGTCAAAAAAACATGGATAACTCATTTGATTTCTCGATACCAGGTATGTCTCCTTTAAAATTAAAAATACCAGAAGTAATGGCTCAGACGAGAGAAGGATTTATAGATGGACAGCTAGTGTTCTCTCTTAAACCGGAAGCTTTATGGCTTTTTATAACTTCGTCAATGAAATTAATGAAATTAGGCGATGTTGATGAAAATAGGATGAAGAAGTTGAGAAAGTATTTAGAAATATTGGATAGGCACATTGACCCGCAACTTTTACAAGAGATGGTAAGTTGCAAGCCTGGAGTATATTCCAATAAGGGAAAGTTAATAATGCTGTTAGGAGAAAACTAGAGTATTTATAAGTAAAGAGTTTATTTAAGTCCAAATAGTGCAACTATTTATTACTCTATTTTAAATCCTGCTCTTGCGAAGTGTTGATCAAAAGTAGCAACACGTTTAAGCGCTAATCTTTCCATCACTGCAAAAGAGACACAGTCTGTAAAAGAAAGATTACTCCAATCTTTTAAAAACCAATTCCAAGCCTTTCCTTCATCAATAGTTAAAACTCTTATAATTTTCACTGCTTTCCAGTCAGAAACTAGATTATCTCTTAAGAGTTTTACTGAATTAATTCCGCATCTTGCACGAATCAATGTGAAGGCTTCATCTAAAATATAATTAGTGGTAAGAAGTCGAACGTTTTCTTGCTTGAGTCTTTCCCAGATTTTAGAGGCCTTTTGATAAAAATCATCTTTGGGATCAACAAGCGTTTTCCACATACTGGAATCTACAAAAATATAAGTCTTAGAGACCATAAATTTCTTTATCTTCCCTAGATAATCCCAAAGGTTTTGTTTTAATCTGTTTACTTGTTTTGGGTAAATCCCAGATAGAAGGAGATTTTCTTTTAGCTGTAGATTCTTTTGACAATTCATTTATAATAGTAAACCTTTCAATAATATAATTGATATATTGATTTACACTCATGCCCAACTCACCTGCCACAGCTTTTACCTGCAACCAGTCGTTTTTTGGAATTCTGATATTGCTAACAACCATTTCCTGCTTCATATAGTATTAAATATACTATAGTATGAATAATATGTCAACTTTCAACCTTAGGGGTATTTACATCCACAAAATTTGAGATATTATAAATCCAACTGTATTATTTAGTGCAAAGGAGATTTTTATGATTTCAAAAGAAATGCCAGGTATGGTAGATTCATTAGATTATGGACAACAGGTTAATGAGGGAATGAATAATTATTTTGGTGAAGGACTAGTTTCTCATTGGACACTTAAACTTCCGGAAAATAATGGAATGACTGCTGGTGGGTTACATCGAACTAGTGAAGGAGCTGAACAGTCGCGCAAAAGGCATTTAGGCAGGATTACGAATCATATATATGCTGGCTTAGAGGTAATTAAATACACAGATATCAGAAAAAAGATTCAACAGTTAAAAAATGCAGTAGTTTTTCAACTTGAAGAAGGTCAAAGGTATGAACCAGTAGGAGTTGGCGGAAAAATATTTACTCATGGACTTGATGATGGAACTCACAAATCAAGAATAAAAGTAAATTCTACTTTGTTAAATGCAGCTCGTAGAATTCTCAAAGTAGGCTAAAGAGTCTATTTAAGTCCAAAAAGTGAGGCTATTTCTGCTTGTTTATTAGTTGGTATAGGTGATTGATTATCACTAAACCTAATATTTTCATCTCCTTCTTGTAACAAGATTTCCTGAGAGGTGTTGCCGCTCTCGATAAATTCTATGGCGCTTAAACGAATTGGTGTTTCTTCTTCATTAATCATTCCGTAAAGTAAGTAAGCTCTTTGTATACGTCTGTAGTTCTTCATTTCACTTTTTTTTCTAGGATCTAGGCATGTAAAGGTCGCAACTGGAAACCCATGAAATTGGGCATTTATCTCTAAATATTCTAACTCATCATTTTGTATAGTGAACCCGCCAGTTGCCGCTGTATATAAAAACCCATTTTGTCCTACCTTCGGTTCGTATATTAACTTATCTGTTACTTCATCAGGAATCAAATCTTTCACCCTCTGGTATATTGCTTGCCAGCTAATTGGATTTTTTCCAACTCTTTCTCCTCCGGTACCTACGTCAGCTCTAGGTTGTTTTCTTTCAGTCTCTCCCATAATAGTTTTGAATTATACCACTTTTTTCCGTACTGGCAAGCTATTTTCCAAATTATGGTATATTAGTTATTAATGGTCAAACTGTCTACCATCAGTAAACTTTACCCTCTTACAATTCTTCTTGCTATCATTGCAGCAGTTTCAATTCTTCTTAATATAAATTTCTATAATCAAATTCAGGGGTAAAATACAGTTACGGAAGTTGTTGATGGGGACACATTTCAATTATCTTCGGGGGAAGGAGTTAGGTTAATGGGAGTAAATGCTCCGGAATTTGACAGGTATGGAGGAAAAAAAGCTAAGGTATGACAAATTTTATCATCTGCCGGGTTGTCTTCATTATGATAAGGTAGTAATTGAACAAGATATTGGTGAGGGTTTTTTCTGTACAGAAGAAGAAGCAATTGAAGCCGGCTTCCAAAAAGCCTCAGGTTGCGATTAACCTTCTGTTCTTATTGACATGAATTCATCAAGAGGTGCAACGTCCGATCCGGGAATAACAATTATTCCTTTGTTGTTAGCTTTAATAGTAACAGTTCCGCGTATAACATTAATTTTAACAACTCGGCCAATATCTCCCGTTGCTGTATGGACTGATTCTTGTGTATGTCTTAGTGAAAACGCATTAATTCTATTCTCAGCTGCTTCTTTTAATCCCATACATAGGAATTATAGACCATGCTGTAAAATATCTGTATGCCGAAGATAATTTTAGTTAGACACGGGTAGACGGATTTTAATATTGAACATATTTTGCAGGGCCATTTAGATACGTTCTTGAATTCTACAAGTTTAAAACAGACTCAAAACTTTTTCTAATGCCGGGGTCAATATATTTGAAAAAACGGAAAACGGATATATACTAACAACATTATGATTATTGTTGTTGGGTCAACTAACAAAACAAAGATAGAGCCGGTTAGGGATGTTTTCAAAAAACATTTTAAAAATGTAAAAGTTGTCGGGGTAAAAGTTTTTTCTGGTGTTTCTGATCAGCCAAAGAATGAGGATGAAATGTATAAGGGAGCATTAAACAGAGCCAAAGGAGCATTGGTTAAAGTTAAGAATGCGCAATACGGAGTGGGAATTGAGGGAGGGATACATAAAAGAAGTTACGGTTGGTTTGAACACTCTTTGGTTGTGATTGTTGATAAGAAAGGAAATATTGGTGTTGGTGCTTCAGGAGGTTTAGCTTTGCCTAAAGTGGTTATAGATAGGATTATGGATGGTAAAAATTTAGAACAGGCAGTCGATGAAATATTTGGTACAGAAAAAATCGGAGAAGGAATTGGTATGTTTGGAGTATTTACCAAAGGTTATGTAACAAGATCATCCGGTGTTTCCCACGGGGTTGCTTTCGCCCTGGCAAGATTTTTACACGGTAAAGTTTATGATCAATAGCCAGATTGTGTTATCGTGCTTTATCTGCTATAATTTTGCCTTAGTATCAAATACGCACACTCACATAAATATTTTCCTCCCGCCTGTAAGGCGAGGCAGTGAGTGGAGGGAACCGCCGCCGCACAAGGCTATGGCGGTCGAAGAAGGAGAATTATGAAACAAATAGATTTACGCGCCCTTCTTGAAGCAGGTTGTCATTTCGGACATGAGGTAAAACGCTGGCATCCTAAGGCCAAAGACTATATCTACACACAAAAAGACGGTATCCATATTATAGATCTGGTAAAAACAAAAGAGGATTTAATTGCAGCTTGCGACTTTGCCTTATCCTTAAGTAAACAGGGTAAAAAACTGTTGTTTGTGGGTACAAAACGCCAGGCAAGAGCGGTAATTTTATCAGAGGCGAAAGCTGCCGGAGCTCCATATTTCAATCAGCGCTGGGTGGGAGGTTTTATCACAAACTGGGACGAGATTAATAAAAGTATTACCAAACTTAATAAAATGGATCAAGATAAAGCCAAGGGTAACTGGAAACAGTTTCCTAAACATGAACAGCTAAAGCTGGATAAAGAAAGACTTCATCTTGAAAAATTCTACGGTGGGGTTAAAGCAATGAAAGGTTTACCGGATGGGCTTTTTATAGTTGATATAAGAAAAGAGTCTTCAGCGGTTAACGAGGCCGTTAAAAAAGACATTCCTGTTATTGGTATTGTTGATACTAATAGTAATCCTCAATTAGTTGAGTATCCGATTCCTGCAAATGATGATGCTGTAAAATCAATAACGATAATTACCCAGATTATAGCCTCAGCATACGCTGATGGTTTAGTTGAATATACTAAGTCAAAAGAACAAGAGATCAAAAGAGCAAAAAAAACAAATAAGGAGGAAAAAAATGTCAAATAATCAACTTACTAATATTAAATTGTTAAGAGAAAAGACCCAGGCTCCAATACTTGAGATTAAAAAAGCACTTGAGAAGTCAAACAATGACATTCTAAAAGCGGAAGTTGCATTGAAGGAGTGGAGTGATAAAAAAGCTGCTTCTAAAGCTGGCGAAGCAACAAGTATGGGTGTAGTTGAGGCATATATCCATTCTGGAAAAGTTGGAGCTATGGTTATTCTTACTTGCCAGACTGATTTTGTGGCAAGAACAAATGAATTTAAAAAGTTGGCAAAAGAAATTGCCATGCAAGTAGCCTCGATGGATCCAAAAGACGTTAATGATCTTCTAAAACAGTCATATATACGAGATGCAAAAATTACAATTAATGATATCATTAAAGAGAAGGTTGCAAAATTAGGGGAAAATATTAAAATAAAGAAAATCATTAGGTTTTCAATTTAATGGACGATCAAATCCTAAATCCTATATCCCAAAAAATGCAAAAAGCCATTGAAATTATCCGTGCTGATTTACAGACCATTAGGACTGGTAGAGCTACACCACAACTTATTGAAAATATGCTGATTTACGTTTACTCGGGTTCTTCTAAAATGAAATTAAAGGAATTGGCAACTATCACTGCTTCAGATTCGCGCAGCTTGGTAATTAGTCCATTTGACCCCTCAGTTATAAATGAAATTGTTAAGGGGATTCAGGAGGCAAATGTAGGTTACAATCCGCAATCAGAAGGAAAATTAATTAGAATTTCTATACCCCCATTAACTGAAGAAAGAAGAAACGAATATCTAAAGTTAGCAAAAGCCAAAGGTGAAGGTGGAAGGATTATGATACGACAAATAAGACATGATGGAATGCGCGAGCTTAAAAAAATGCAGGAAGCAGACGAAATTAATGAAGATAATCAAAAACGGTTGGAAAAAAAAGTTCAAGAGCTTACAGATGAGTTTGTAGCCGAAGTCGACGCTTTATTGGAAAGAAAAGAAGGGGAACTTCTTACTTTATAATTCCCTTTACAATATGGACTTATTAATTTTTCTTGTAGCTCTTTCTATTCTTATAATTGTCCATGAAGTTGGACATTTTATTGCTGCCAGATTTTTTGGTATTTGGGTAGAGGAGTTTGGTATTGGTATTCCCCCTCGATTATTTGGCAAAAAAAAAGGGAATACTATATATTCAATCAATCTTATTCCAGCAGGAGGGTTCGTAAAACTCCACGGTGAGGAGGAAGCAGGAATGGATGAGTCTAAGATCAAAAAACCTGAACTTGCATTTTTCTCAAAACCCTGGTGGCAAAAGTCTATTATTTTAGTCTCTGGAGTTTTGATGAATTTTCTACTTTCACTTATTATAGTTACTTTTATCTTTACTCAGGGCGTACCTGATCCAAATCAACCCACGAACGTTTCTGTTGTGGAGGTAGCTTCTGGTTCTCCTGCTTCGGAAGCTGGAATTAAAACTGGAGACATAATCATATCAGTAGACGGTGTGGAAACAAAAACAATAGAAGAAGTGGCAGCAGAGATATCAAAAAACGCTGGCGAACCTACTCAACTAACAATACTCAGACCAACTCAAGGTACAAATGAATCAATTTCTGTTATCGCAACACCAAGAGTAAATCCTCCGGAAGGAGAAGGTGCTTTAGGTATAATTCAGGATCAGAATTATTTAATGGTTAAATACCCAGTTACTACAGCTTGGTATCATGGATTATCTGCAATGTTTGAATTATCGTGGTTAACTGCAAAAGCTATTGTTGGCGTATTTTGGGATTTTATAACACAATTTAAAGTTTCTCAGGATGTTGCTGGTCCTATTGGCATGTTTCAATATTATAGCAATGCAATAAAGCAAGGAGTCTTAGAAGTTCTTTGGTTGACCGCGATGATATCATTAAGTTTGGCTATTATCAACCTTTTTCCAATTCCTCCTCTTGATGGTTCAAGACTTATGTTTGTGCTTGTTGAAAAATTTACCGGGAAGAAACTTAAAAAATCCTGGGAGCAGAATTTATATAAATTCAGTTTTCTCTTTCTTATACTTTTGTTTTTGCTGATTTCTTTTCAGGATATTAAGAGGTTGATTGGCAATTAATATTTAGCTGAAAGATTTCATTTCAGACTCCAGAAGGGATGAATTCTCAATAATTATTTTACCTGGAGTTATATCGATAATATTCTTTTCCCTGAGCTTTTTAAGCTGTCTGCTTATTGTTTCCCTTTTACTGCCGGTTATGCTTCCTATCAGCTGGTGTGTAAAAGGTAAACTAATTTTATGATTATTTGTTGTTCCGAATCTTATAGTTGAAACCCTTAATAGATTAACCAGTTTTTGGTAGGCACTGCCATTACCCATAAGTTCAATTTGTAAAAATAATCCCTCTATTCCTTTTAGAATCCTTGTTGTTAAATCAAGAAGAATATCTGGATTTGTTTTAATGAACTCAAATACTTCTTCCTTTGGAGCTTTATAAAGAGTTGACGGGATTATTGTCTGGAAGTAATAACTATTAGTTTTTCCCAGAAAAAGTGGTATTGAAGGAAAAAAGGAGAATGGTTTAAACAACAGCAGTGTCGTTTCTTCACCGTTTTTGTTGATACTGTAAGACCTTACTAATCCACTTTCCAGAAAAAATACATTTTTACCGCTATCTCCGGAGGACAAAATAATAGTTCCCTTTATCGTTTTAACATCAGGGTAGTTTTTAAAAAACTTTTTTAATTTTGTGCTTACAGTTTTATTCATATGTTATATTGTATAATAACCATATGCGGTATTCAAAATTATTTGGAAAAACTGTAAGAGAAGCTCCAAAGGAAGCTCAAACAATTTCCCACAAACTATTATACCAGGCTGGTTATATTAGGGAGTCATCCTCCGGACGATATTATCTTCTGCCTCTCGGGATGTTGGTTATGAGTAAGATTATTGATATTGTGAGAACAGAAATGGATAAAGCCGGAGCCCAAGAAATGTTAACACCAGTACTTCACCCAATTGAGCTTTGGAAGGAAACAAACAGGACACGCTCTACCGGGTTTGAGTTAACAACTGTAAAAGATAGAAGAGGTGCTAAATTTGCCTTAGGAGGAACTGCTGAAGAAATGATAGTTGACGTTGTTAGAAAGTTTCAGGAAACATACAAAGATTTGCCTTTTAATATTTACCAGTTTTCCCAGAAATTCAGAGACGAGCTACGGGCTAAAGGAGGGCTTTTACGCCTTAGAGAATTTATGATGAAAGACGCCTATTCTTTTCATGCAACAGAAGCAGATTTCAAAAGAGAGTATCAAAACATGAAACAAACATATACTAAAATATTTAAACTTTTAGGACTGGAGACTGTAATTGTTGAATCTGATAATGGATATATAGGTGGTGAATACTGCCATGAGTTTGTAGTTGAATCAGAGGAGGGTGAAAGCAAATATTTTACGGATGGCCATGGATATTTTGCACATGAGGATGTTGTGAAGTTTACTCCATCAGAAGTTAAAAAAGATGAAGTTTTAATGCCGATGAAAGATGTAGAAGGTAAAGGAATTATTGGAGTGGAAGAGCTTGCAAAATATCTAAATATTCCTGTGGAAAAAACAACAAAAACTATCCTATTTGAGACAGACACAGGACAAGTTATAGCAGCTGTTATTAGAGGTGGTTATGATATTAATGAAACTAAGTTAAAAAAAATAGTCCATTGTCACGAATTTAAGTTAGCATCTCCCGAAGTTGTGAGAAAACTAACCAATGCGGAAGTAGGTTATGCAGGAGCATTAAATTTACCTAGAGAAGTAAAACTTTTTTTTGACTGGACTACTGCAAACAGAACAAATTTTGAAATGGGTGCAAACAAAACCAATTTTCATACTATCAATGTAAATTTTGATAGGGATTTACCAATACCTGAAAAATTTTATGATTTTGCTATTCCTAATAAAGGAGACATTGGACCCAATGGTTATCAACTTGATATTAAAAAAGGAATAGAGGTAGGCAACATCTTTCAGTTAGGGCATCACTACACGAGCCTTATGAAAAATGCCCATTTTACAGATAAAGACGGGGAATTAAAAAAATACTATATGGGTTGTTATGGAATAGGGATTGCCAGGACCATGGCTGCTGTTGTTGAAAAACATCATGATAATAAAGGTATAATCTGGCCAAAATCAGTAACACCTTATGATGTCCACCTTATATCTATAGGTACAGATGAGTCAGTTGTCAAACGCGCAGATGAAGTTTATCAGCAGTTAGAAAGACAGGGACTGTCTGTTTTGTATGACGACAGGGAGACTGCCAGACCTGGTGAAAAATTCTCAGACTTTGAGCTGATTGGAATTCCCATAAGATTAGTAGTTTCAGCCAAAACAGGGGATAAAGTCGAAGTCAAAAAAAGAACCGAATCCACCCATTCCACCTTAGAGGTGGAACAGCTACGCCACCTTGGGTAAACAAATTTTCTTCTTGTAATTAAATCACAAAAGCTTTACAATATACGATATCCCATAGGAAAAGTTTATAGGGGTCGTGCTGTATAAATGAAAACAATCGTTACTCATTTCGGACCAGATCTTGATGCGATTACATCAACCTGGCTTATCAAAAAATATATGCCCGGTTTTGATAATGCAGAAATTACGTTTGTAGCAGCTGGTAAAACTTTAAATAATGGTAAGCCGGATATTGATGCGCAAATAGTTCATGTAGACACAGGTTTTGGTATGTTTGATCATCACCTGACAGATGAATATACCTGTGCGGCAAAACTGGTGTTTGAGTACCTTAACAAAAAAGATTATATAAAAGAGAAAAATGTAGAGCCATTGCGAAGACTTGTTAGCGAGGTGGTAATTACAGACCATTTTGGTCAGGTATTTTGGGAGAATGCTGCTTCAGATAGATACGAGTTTTTCGCAGATGGCATAATTGATGGATGGAGATTAATTTATCCTAGAGAAAGCAAAAAAATAATGGATCTTGGTTTTGAAATACTTGAGGCAATCTTCCATCAATTATCAAATAAAGTTTGGGCAGAGAAAATTATCAAAGAAGAAGCAAAAGAATTTATAACCAAATGGGGAAAAGGTCTAGGGTTTGAAACAATGAATGATGAAGTTGTAAGTCTTGCACAAAAAATGGGTTATACAATGGTAGTTAGAAAGGATCCGAGAAAAGGTTATGTAAGGATAAAAACCCTACCTAAGAAGGAAATTGACCTTACCCAAATTTATAATATTCTAAGAAAACAAGATCCCAAAGCAACTTGGTTTCTTCACGCAGGAAAACATATGCTGTTAAATGGATCGACTAAAAATCCTGATATGAAACCAACGAAATTAAGTTTGGATGAAATTATTAATATAATTGAAAAGCAATAAAAATATATGGAGTGTATCTTTTGTGACATAGCAGGCGGTGAAAAATCAGGCTACATCGTTTATAATGATAATCAGACTATGGCAATTTTAGATATATTTCCAGCTGTTGAAGGTCATTTAATGGTGATACCAAAAAAACACGGTGAAACAGTCTTAGATTATTCTAAAGATGAGCTTGGTGTTACCATGGAGGTTGTTAAAAAAATAATAAAAGCCCTTACTAAAACTTATTATACAAAAGTATTTACAGTTGGAATTAATCATGCTGAAAAGCTGGGTGTACCGCATTTGCATGTACATATTATTCCAAGATATGAAGATGATAACGGAGGAATCATACAAAAAATAGTAACTAAACCATCAAAGAACAGTTTGAAAGATGTAACTAATAAAATAAAATCAAATATTTAAGGGGGTGTAATTTTTTACACAGATAAAAAATAATTATGACGTATGTTAAAGCAGAGCCTGGAGAATCTTCAGACTCACTGATCAGAAAATTTACTAGAAAAGTAATGAATGACGGAATTTTACTAGAACTTAAGGAAAAAGAATTCTACAAAAAACCATCTGAGAAGAAGAAAGAAAAGCTGAAGGAGTTAAAAAAGAGGAAATTTAGACGATATTAAAGTTTGGCATGAGAAATCTTCTAATTTTTGTAGAATCACGTTTTCCTATAGATAGAGCACGTCTTAAAAAAACACTTAATACGTTTCTCGACACAAGCGGTATTAAGGGAGACGTTGAAGTTTCTGTGGCTGTTGTAGGGGATAGGAAAATGAGAAATATAAATGAAAAATTTCATAAAGAATCCGGGACGACAACTATTCTATCTTTTGCCCAGGCAGAAACAACATCACATGGAGCCGGGTTTGTTGAGCCGCCGGATGGTATATTAAGATTGGGTGATATTATTATTTCTTATCCCCAAGCTGTAGAAAGAGCAGCGGAAGAAAATATGTTGGTTGATGATAAGGTTGATGAGCTTCTAATTCATGGACTGAATAATTTATTAGGAAAGGAAGAAAGTGGCTTACTATCTTAAGTATAGACCGCAGAAAGTAAGTGATTTAGACAGTGAGGATATCCGTCTTCAGTTTAGCGAAATGTTTTCCAAAAAAAATTTTCCGCACGCATTCCTATTCACAGGGAGCAAAGGTATAGGTAAAACATCAACTGCAAGAATTGTTGCCAAAATCATAAATTGCGAAAAAAGATCTTTTTCAAAGTCTAAAGGAGAATTTATAGAGCCATGCAATAAATGTGAAATGTGCACTTCCATAACTAAGGGTAATAGCCTAGATGTAATGGAAATAGATGCAGCATCAAACAGGGGTATTGATGAGATGAGAAGCCTGAGGGAAAAGATTAGTTTAGCGCCCTCTCATGCTTCCTACAAAGTCTATATTATCGATGAAGTGCATATGTTAACAACTGAAGCGTTTAATGCGCTTCTTAAAACATTAGAAGAACCGCCGCAACATGTAATTTTTATTCTTTGCACAACTGAAATTCATAAAATTCCAGATACTATTTCTTCCCGCTGTACAGTTGTAGTTTTTAAGAAAGCATCTGAGACAGAGCTTCTAAATAGCTTGCAAAGAGTAGTTCAGGGTGAAAAAATTAAAATAGAAAACGATGCTTTAAAACTAATTGCCCAGTTTTCTGATGGATCGTTTAGAGATGGGGTGAAAACTCTTGAGCATTTGGTTTTAAGAAATAACACTTCCTTAACGGCAGAGGTTGTTAAAAAAACCATAATGTCAGGCGATATTAATGAAAAGGATTTAATTAATTTGATTTTAAATAAAAAAGCAAAAGAGGCACTTTCTATAATCCAAAAAAGCGCAGAGTCGGGGATTGACCCAAGGCAGCTAAATCACCAGCTTCTAAATGAGCTCAGAACTAAACTTATTATGGAAGTACAGACTAAAAACGGATCCAACGTAACTGACATTGCAAAGTTAATAAAACTATTAACAAGAGCAGAAGGAGAAATCAAATATTCTCCAATTGGACAATTACCTATAGAATTGGCTATAGTAGAGTATTGTTTTGAAAGGGGTGAAGTTAAAAGATGATAAATCCTTTAAAAGGTTTAGGTGATTTAAATGAGATGAGAAAAAAAGCAATGGCAATGCAGCAGGCTTTAGCTGCCGAACGGGTGACTATAGACAAAGACGGAGTACATATTGTTATGACAGGAGATCAAAAAATTGTTGAATTTACAATTGACGGATATGAACCTGAAGATAGGGTAAAAAACGCAATCCAGGAAGCAATTAAAAAAGCCCAGGAAGTAGCTGCTAAAAAGCTGACGGAAATAAGCGGAGGTTTGGGAGGACTGCTGGGCAGATGATATTTGTAACCGGCTCTCTAGCATTTGATTACATAATGGATTTTCCTGGGAAAATCTCTGACCAGATTGTTCCTGATAAAATTCATAATATAAGTTTGAGTTTCCTTGTGGATAAACTGCAGGAAGAAAGGGGAGGGACAGCCGGTAACATTGCTTATTCTTTATCCCTTCTTAAAGCTAAATCAAGCATTTTGGCTTGTGCAGGCCGCGACTTCGCCTTATACAAGAAATTTCTTTCAAAAAATGGCATTGAAACTAAGTACATAAAAATAATCAAAAATGATTACTCGGCACGGGCATATATCACAACTGATGTTAACCACAACCAAATTACCGGTTTTTATCCAGGTGCATTAAGAAACGATAGTAACCTTACTCTTCCTAAGTTAGATAAAAATACAGATTTTGTAATTATTGCTCCAACAGACCCTACGGCAATGGGTAATTATATAAACTTCTGCACAAAATTTAATATCCCTTTTATGTTTGACCCTGGCATGCAGCTTCCAAGAATATCAATAGATGATCTTAGAAAGGGAATGAGAATGAGTAGAATACTAGTAGGCAATGATTATGAAATGGCTCTTATTAAAAAAAAGTTAAACATAAATAATTTACAGCCCCATGGTAGCCAAATTTTAATTACAACTTTAGGTAAAGAAGGTTGTGAGATAATAACAATAAAACAAAAATACCGAGTTCCTGCGGCAAAACTAGATAAAGTTTTAGATCCTACAGGAGCAGGTGACGCATTCAGAGCAGGATTTGTCGCTGGTTATATCCGTAGTTTACCCCTAGAAAGTTGTGGTAGAATGGGATGTTTGGTTGCAGTATATGCGATAGAAAAATACGGAACAACCAACCACAAATTTAATTTAAATGAGTTTAAAAAAAGATATAAAGAAAATTACAATGATACCTTGCGATATTAAAGATATTAAACTGGCAAGTGCCGGGAAGTTACGTATTGAGTGGGCGGGCAATAATATGCCTGTTCTTGCCTTAATAAATAGACGTTTTTCCAAGGACAAACCCCTTTCTGGGATAAAAATCGGAGCTTGTCTTCATGTCACAGCAGAAACCGCAAATTTAATGCTTACATTAAAAGAAGGCGGAGCATCTGTTTATCTTTGTGCCTCAAACCCCTTATCCACCCAAGATGACGTTGCAGCTTCTTTAGTTGCCGACTATAAAATCCCAACATTTTCCATAAAAGGAGAAAATACCAAAACATATTATAAACATTTAAACCAGGTACTAGACTTTCATCCTCAAATCACAATGGATGATGGAGCAGATTTAGTTAGTCTTTTGCATACCAAAAGAAAATCCCAAATTAAAGAAATAATCGGCTCCAGTGAAGAGACAACAACCGGGGTAATAAGACTTAAAGCAATGGAGTATGATAAGGCGCTTAAACTGCCGGTTCTGGCTGTTAATGATTCTGACACAAAACACTTTTTTGACAATCGCTATGGGACAGGCCAGTCAACAATTGACGGAATAATAAGAGCAACAAATATTCTTCTTGCTGGTAAAGTATTTGTTGTTGCTGGATACGGCTGGTGTGGCAGAGGTCTTGCAAACAGGGCAAGGGGAATGGGAGCGCATGTTATCGTTACCGAAGTTGATCCGGTTTGCGCCTTGGAAGCTATAATGGATGGGTTTAGTGTAATGCCTATGGATACAGCAGCAAAAACCGGAGATATTTTTGTAACAGCAACAGGCGATAAAGCTGTAATTACCTTGGAAAACATGAAAAAGATGAAACAGGGTGCAGTTCTTGCCAATACCGGTCATTTCAATGTAGAAATTGAGGTTGATAGATTAGAAAAAGCAGCTTCCAAAATAAGAAAAGTCAAGGAATTTGTCCAAGAATACACTCTTAACAAAAAGAAAATATTTTTACTAGGTGAAGGAAGACTGATTAATTTAGTTTCAGCTGAAGGTCACCCACCACAAGTTATGGATATGAGTTTTGCCAACCAAGCTCTTGCTTGTGAATGGTTTGTTAAAAATAAAGGTAAGTTAAAAGCAAAAGTATACAGACTACCTCTTGAGTTGGATGATATGGTTGCTTCTATTAAATTAAGAGCAATGGGAGTAGAAATTGATAAGTTAACAAAAGAACAGAAGAAATACCTGACCAGCTGGCAAGAAGGCACATAATTCCACCTTAGAGGTGGAACAGCCCCGCCACCTTTGGTATTTATTCCATAGTTAAGTGTTTTATTTCCTCAAGTCTTCTTTGGTAGTCCGCTTGATCGAACAGGAATTTTTTATAAGAATCTTTATTTTTAAAGTTGTCCAAAATAGCATTTTTTGCACAATGGTTAGTTTGAGTGTTGCCTAAATATTCTGGTAGCGACGAGAAAATGTAGTTTTCAAGATCATTTAATCCTTTTACTACAAACGAGGAATAAGGGTTAAGATGGATGTACCGATGCAAATGTAAAAGCTGTCCTTCTGTATGAATTCTTACTGCTTTAAATTTCCCTTCAAAAAGAGGACCTATTCGTTCACTTCTTGTATTTAAATAACGAGTGTAGCTATTGGTAAAATTGCCAACAAATTTAGAAATTCCCTCATTAACTACTTGTTTAATCATTAAGTGAAAATGAGTTGGCATTAAGCAGTATGTAATTATCTCGATTTGAAATTGTCTTTGTTTCGCTAAATTTTTAAGAATATTTTGCCGGTCTTCAATTGAAAGAGTAAGGAACCTTGAATATTTTATAGGCGGTCTTTCATTTTGATAGTAAAGCATGGTTTCGAGAATCCGGTCATAATCTCTCTTATTTTGAAAAACTGGTACTGAAGCTAACCCTCTATTAAAAACATGATAAATTTCACCCGTTACCAAAGGAATATTTCTACCTGGCATACATTCATATTATCTTATTTACCAAAGGTGTCAATACAATTCCACCTTAGAGGTGGAACAGCCCCGCCACCTCTGTTACCTCTTGACTAAATTTTCACATGAATCACAGTCCCAATGGCAGCGGATGAGAAACTTGCTATAATAGATTTATGAAGCTTTTTGCTGGTTCAAGTAATATTCCGCTGTCTCACTTTATTGCCAAAAAACTAAATACAATTTTAGCAAAGTCTTCACTTAAATTATTTGATGATGGTGAGATAAAACCCGTTATTGAGGAAGATGTAAGAGATCAGGTTTGTGTAATTATTCAAACAACCTCAGGCAACCCGAACAACTATTGGATGGAACTTTTTTTAATGACAGATGCCATAAAGCGAGGAGCGTCTAAAAAGATAATTGCTATTATTCCTAATTTTGGTTATGCAAGGCAAAATCAACGGCACATGGATGGCGAACCGGTTTCAGCCCATGTGATGGTAAACTTTTTACAAAATGTTGGTATTTCTGAGGTAATTACAGTTGATCTTCATGATGAGACCATGACAGGAATGTTTGATATTCCCATAACAAATCTATCGGCACTACCGATTTTGGCAAAGATTGTAAAACCATACATTAAAAGTGACTTTACTGTTGTTACGCCTGACCAAGGAGGAATCGAGAGAGCCCGTTTGTTTGCCGAAAGCATGGGTTGTAAAAATCCAATTATAGCTGTAGAGAAAAAAAGGGAGTTGACAAAAGAACATCAAAGTCATGCGCTTCAAGTTTTGGGAAATGCAACGGGTCTTGATGTAGTAATTCAGGACGATGTTGTAACCTCTGGCAGGACTCTTCTTAACGCAGTGAATTCGTTAGCAGAACAGAATGTAAAAAATATTTATGCTTGTGTTACCCATGAGGATTTTTCACCTGGAGTTGCCCATCACCTTCAACAGAGCCAAATCCAAAAGTTTTTTGTTACAAATACTGTAAATATACCTACAGGTAAAAAATTTCCCAAACTCCATATAGTTGATATTTCCTCCCTTCTTGCAGAGGCAATCAAGAAAGTGGTATAACCCAATGTATGGCAAAACTTCCTAGAGCTGTTGAAAACTTAATTGAGGCATTTCAAAGATTACCGGGAATTGGTCCTAAAAGTGCAGCTCGGCTTAGTTTGTTTCAACATCTCAGAAAAAGATCCTTGCATCTATTGTTCTGATGACGGTAGAAGCAAAAATACTATTTGCGTTGTGGAGCGCCCCATTGATATAATTGCTATGGAAAGCGCAGGCAATTTCAAGGGTTTATACCATGTTTTAGGAGGAGCAATTGACCCTTTAAATAATATCGGTCCAGAACAAATAAGGATTTACGAATTAACCAACAGGGTTAAAAAAGGTGATGTACAGGAAATTATTCTGGCAACAAACCCTTCGATGGAAGGGGAAGCAACTGCAATGTATATAAAGAGTGAAATTAAGAAGCTGAATACCAACGGACTTAAAATTACAAGACTTACTCATGGTCTTCCAGTAGGAGCAGATGTAGAATTTGCAGATGCCATAACCCTATCACGTGCTCTTGAGGGTAGAAGAGAATTCTAATGAAGCAATTAAAAGAAAAAATTATAAATATTTTAAAGCAAATACCTGATCCTGAACTTGGTATTTCAATTTGGGATCTGGGGCTTATTTATGATATTAAAATCGTGAAGGGGAAAGTTGAGATTTTAATGACATTAACCACAATGGGTTGTCCTCTTTTTTCACAAATTGCAGATCCAGTTAAAACTGAAATTGAAAAAATGCCAGAAGTTGAGAGTGTGTATATTGATTTAACTTTTGAACCACCTTGGACACCTGAAAAAATGTCTAAAGACGCAAGAATCCAACTTGGGCTATAATATTATTATGAAGCAAGCATTACAGGATACATTTGAAGCAGTTGTAGAACAGGTAGCCGGACCTAAACAAAAACCACAATCACAGCAACCCCAGCAAAAAAAAGTTACCGCAGGGTTAAGCTCGCAACTTGATCCGGGGAATATTTTTAAGGACATGTTAAAACAGGGAGGAGTAAAAACAGATGAGCCTGTTAAGACGCCCGAGGAAATTGCCAAAATGACAGAAGAGGATCAGAAAAAAGCGCAGAAGCTTATTAGAGAGCAAGAGGAAGAGTTCGGTATAAAAACAATTCAACCACCTCAATCCAGAGGCAATATTGAAATTATTAATCCTCCAAAACCACAACAGCCTCCCGCCCCGGCATACGTTACCGGAAAACCTGAATATAATCCTGAGAAACAGGCAAAAATAGAAGCTGAGAAAAATAAACTTCCCGAGCTTCAAGTGCCTAAGGGCAAGCCGCCCAGAGGTTCTTGGCTTTCTGCTATAGAGCGCAAGAAGCATGGCGCGGAAATTAAAGGAGGTAGGGAATAATGCTAAAACTATATAATTCATTATCACGTCAAATTGAGGAGTTCCATCCATTAAATCCACCTACGGTGGGTATGTATACCTGTGGTCCTACAGTTTATGACTATGCCCATATTGGCCATGGCAGGAAATATGTAAATGATGATGTGTTGAGGCGCACTCTTACTGTTCTTGGCTACAATGTTACTCATGTCCAGAATATAACTGATGTTGGGCATTTAGTGTCTGATAGCGATACCGGAGAAGATAAACTGGAAAAAGGCGCTAAAAAAACAGGCAAAACAGTTTGGGAAGTTGCCGGGTTTTACACAAAGCACTTCTACGATTCAATGGATAAGTTGNNCAACAGATCATATAAAAGAACAAATAGAACTGATTACAAAAATAATTGATAAAGGTTACGGGTATGAAACGCCTGAGGCTGTATATTTCGATACTTCAAAATTTAAAAAGTATGGAAGCCTTTTTGGCCAGAAACTGGAGGAGAAAAAGATTGCCGCACGGGCAGAAGTACAAAAAGGTGAACATAAAAAGAATCCGACTGATTTTGTCCTATGGTTTAAAAGAGTGGGTAGATTTAAAGACCATACTATGCATTGGCCAAGCCCATGGGGCGATGGTTTCCCGGGCTGGCACATAGAGTGTAGCGCTATGAGCATGAAATATTTAGGAGAAACTTTCGATATTCATACAGGTGGAGAAGACCATTTGTCCATTCACCATCCTAATGAAATAGCACAGTCTGAGGCGGCAACAGGGAAACTGTTTGCAAAATATTGGGTTCACAACGCATTTATGCTAGTTGATGGTAAAAAAATGAGCAAGAGTTTAGGAAATTATTATTTAGTAGAAGATATCGAAAAAAAAGGATTTAATCCTATGGCCCTGCGTTATTTTTATCTTACAGCTCATTATCGAAAACAAATAAATTTTACTTTAGAAGCTCTTAAAGCTGCAAACGAAGCATATAAAAATCTTTCAAACCTTATGACGCAATATAAAAAAGAGACAGAAAGAAATCAGCTATCAGAGGAAAAACTTAAAAAAGTCGAAGACTTTAAATCTAGATTTAACTTTGCTTTAGAAGATGATCTAAATCTTCCACAGTGTTTAGGAGTAACTTGGGAAGTTGTTAAATCCAATATTCCCCCAGCTGACAAATATGATTTGATTTCATCATTTAATCAAGTATTTGGTTTAATTTGGGAAAAAGAGGCGAGTATACCAGCTGAAATTGAAGACCTTGCCAAAAAAAGATGGGATCTAAGAAAACAGGGAAAATTCCAAGAAGCTGATAAATTGCGAGAAGAAGTAGAACAAAAAGGATTTCAAATACTTGATCAACAAAGTAATTATATTGTTAAGAAAATATGAAAAAGAAAAAAGAATTTAGAATCAAGAAAATGCGTGATTTAGTTGAAGAACTTGCAGGTTCAGTAGATGTGCCTTTACATCTTAAAGGTATAGATATAGATAGAGCTATAGAAGCTGCAAAAAAGAAATATTTCAATAAAAAGTTTAATAATCAAATACGAAACCCCAGAATATAATGATTTTTGTAGATACTAATTATTTTTTAAGATACTTCTTTAAAGATATCCCGGGTCAGTATGAGACAGCTAAAAAATTATTTATTGATGGTGCAACAGGCAAGAAGAATCTATTTACCTCAATCATTGTTATTTTTGAAATATATTGGATGTTTACTTCTTTTTATAATAAAACCAAGCAAGAAGTAATCGATGTTCTTAATAAAATACTTAAACTGAATTTTTTGCAGCTTGAGGAAAAAGAAGTTATTGCAATAGCGATAGGAATATATAAAAGATCAAATTTAGATCTGGAAGATTCCTATAATATAGCATACTCCAAATTCCATAATGCTGCTTCAATCAAGACTTTTGATAAAAAACTGGAAAAAGAATTTCTAAAATAATTTTTCCCATATACAAGAAACTTTAATTATCAGAAAGAGGAGGTAGGTAGTCCAATAGGTTCTACTCCAACCGAGATACCATCAGTTACACCTTGACAAAATAAAATCCAAAGTAGTAGTATAAAGCCACAATTTAATAATCTGGAGTGGTGGGAAGAGATTTGGCTCGTTGATCCACCCAGCAACCCGCGACTTTTCGGTCAGGGTGCTAAACCCAACCCAATCAAAAGGGGAGGATTAGTCCCGATTAAATCGGGAAAAAGGTTTCATACAACCTCTCTTTTTAGAGAGGTTTTTTAATGTGTAAAGGAGGTGATAGCAATGATAGAGTTTGAGAAACCAACAGGATTAATGCATTTCAGATTTAATTGTCCAAACGGAAAAGAAACAGAAGCCCGCGAAATATTATCTAAACTAACTGGAGTAACTGTTTTTAAAGAAACTGTTGAAGCTTTTGATGTTGTATTAATTAGAGAGGAGAATAGAACAGCTGTTGTTCAGGGAATAGAAATCTCAGGTCTTACCAGAGCCAGTAATATAGAAGAAATTATTATAGTTCTAGCTGAACCTGGTATTGCAGGGCATACTCCTGAAAGAAAAATTTATATAGCTGACCCAAATCAATATTTCAAGATAGGAGAGCAGAAAGCTTGAATACTATAGGGTATATTTGGTATAATATTCGATCTATGAAAATCGAATCTGGATCAGTTAATAATCCTATCCAAAATGTAGAAGAATATCGTGCTGAACCTGCGAATTTACCCCT
>JACOXO010000004.1 GCA_016182365.1 Candidatus Gottesmanbacteria bacterium
TATGGGTTACACGGAACCTATTGGCATAATAACTTTGGTACCCCGATGAGCCATGGATGCGTTAATCTAAGAACTGATGATGCCTGTGCCCTTTTTGCTTGGGCAAGTGTAGGTACCCGAGTTACTATCCACGAGTAACTTTTTTCCCAGGTTTGAATTTGATAAGAATAAAAAGTATTGCGCAAATAAAGAAAATGTAAAGGGAGAAAGCGTAATTTTCAAAATTCCATACCTTGATAGTTAATAAAGTAATTAACGCGGCTATAGCACCTGCTAAAAATATTTTATAGTTTTCTGTTTCTGGGAAATGATACGCTTTTATTACTGTAGGTACTGCAGCTAAACCATCAGACAATATCGCAAATAATATAGCTATATTGCCAATTTTTGTAATATACCAAAGAATAAGTCCTAAGATAGATAAGCCGCCATAAAATAAATCCAGACGGGTAATTTTCCAGTAGGCATTTTTATTAACAAATGAAGCAATAAATACCAAAAGAGGATTAAAGCCTACAATAAAACTTAGCAATGCTTCTTTTCCAACTCCCTGATGAACTTGTGCAGAAAATGCAATAAGAGGGGCAAGAGCCCACATGAACCAGGTTACTTTATTAGGTTTGGTTTTTCCTTTTAATGTATCAATGATGTAGCTTATAGAGCCTGACAAACTGATAAGTATACCTAGATAAACAAAATTTGGATTAAGCATTTGGTAAATTATAACATTTGCTATAATTGTCTGTATGGATAATCAGCCTATTGGAGTTTGTGTTATTACAATTAACAAAGACAAAAAAATACTTTTGGGTAAGAGGAAAAATAGTTATAAAGCCGGGATGTATGGATTGCCCGGGGGAAGGTTAGATCTTAATGAGTCTTTAGTAGGTTGTGTAGAACGGGAACTTTTGGAAGAAACAGGGTTAGCTGGACAAAATTTTAAATATATTGGGGTAGTCAGAGAAAAGCAGCAGGGATATAACTTTATTCATTTTGCCTTTTCCTGCAATGATTTTAAAGGTGAGCCTAAAGTTGTTGAGAAAGAAAAATGTGAGAGTTGGGACTGGTATTCGTTGGATAATCTACCAAAAGAAATTCTACCAGGTCACAAAGCAGCAATTGATATTTTTATTAATCCATTATCATCTTTTGCTGAATTACTTTGAGATTTAGCGTTATTGCAGTATAATTCTTCCCCATGACAGAGAATATTAATCATCGTCGTGTTCCAAGGTATGATCGTGTTCTTAGTACAAACAGCAAAACACTTAGCAGAGATTTACCTGGAGAAGTTATAGGTAGAATTACACATATTGCCTGTGCTCCATTAAAAAGCGCAGCTCTGGTTGAAGTTAATAGTGCTATTTTAACTCCTGCAGGCATTGAAGGTGATCGTGGGTTCATGGTTGTCCAGGCAAAACCCGATGAAAATGAAGTTCATCATTTTGTTACACAAAGGGATAAGAGAGGTAAAGACGATAGAGTTCAAGGGTTTGCAGATATGGTACATATAATTCCTCATATGACAGGAGATACAACCTTTTTAACCTGGGATGGTAAGGAACCAATTATGATTTCTGTTGATGAAGAAGGTTTAAACGAAATTAGAGTAAAAATTCACAAAGAAATTCATTGGGCTGTTGATTTAGGTAAAGATATTGATGGATGGTTGAGTGACCATTTACATCACGATCTGAAGGGGGTTGCTGCAGCTGGGTCTTTTAAACGTCAGGCACCTACTAATTATTTAGCCAACAATAACCCAATTCTATTTCAAGACGCTTATCCGGTTCACTGGTTTTTTCAGGAGTCTGTTGATAAGTTATCTGAAAGAGCTGGAGAAAATATACCATGGCAGTCGTTTAGACCCAACATAGTTGTTAGTGGAAGTCCAGCCGGGACAGAGTACGTTGTTTATACAGGTAGAATAGGATCAGTTCCTTTTGTGGACCCTAAACCTTGCGATCGTTGTCCTGTTACAAATGTTGATCAAAATACAGGTGAGGTGAAAATCGGTAGAGCACTGACACATTTAAATGTACATAACGATTGGATAAATGTAAGAGGGGAAAGAAAAGTAATTTTAGGTGAAAACATGTTACCAGAAGAAACGGGAAAGATAAGGGTAGGAGATGAAGTTGTTTTATATCAAAGAAGAAATCCGCCTCTTCAATATGGGGTAAGGGTTTAAATTATAAATATCTGGGTACTTTTAACTTAAAATCCTTCTTCTGTTTTTATTGCATTGTTAAAGTAGAAAAATAGGAAGATGTTTAAGAAGATAAAATAGCTTCTTAGAGCTATTGAAAAACCTCAATGACTCCAATTTCTGCAAGAGTTGTCAGTCCGTAAGTTTTTCTATTCTTTTTAGCAAAGATTTCTTTTAGAGATCTAGGTTCAGTTAGAAGCCAAGTAAGTTGAAGAATAAAAACACCGGCAAGTAAAAGTAGAATAAGATTATACTGGTTCATGTAAAATAATTATATTATGGATAAAAAATATATAAAACGGTGTATTGAGTTATCAAGATTGTCACTAAAAAATGGGGAATTGCCGTTTGCGAGTTTAGTTGTATTTAAAAATAAAATTATTTCTGAGTCTGAGAATAGAGCAAGAAGAGATAACGATCCCACACATCATGCTGAAATAATTGTTTTGCTTAAGGCAAGAAAGATTCTTAAAACTGATAATTTATCCTCATGTATTATTTACTCAAGTACCGAACCCTGCCCGATGTGCTCTTTTATAATTAGAGAGTTTAAGGTTGGTAAAGTAGTTTTTGGATTACCCTCGCCTGTTATGGGTGGATTTACTAGATTTAAAATATTGCAGGATAAGGGTTTGGAAACATTAACTAAGTTTTATTCAAAACCTCCCAATCAATTAAATATATAAACAGGTGTGCCTACTTCTGCAAAGTCGTAGACTTCTTTGGCTGCTCCAATATCTAAAGCAATACATCCTCCTGTTTTTGGAGTTCCTATAAATTCTCTTGGTCTCTGAATTTTCACTCCTTCGCTTACATAGTAAGGTAGTTCGTGAATACCAAAGTAGGCGCCAAGATCGCTTCCGTAATAAAAAGCCATCCAGTAGGGCATATATACATTAAATATTTCAGAATAAGCATTTACATATTTATTTAATATTTTAAACTCACCAACTGGTGTGGGGTAATAAAGGCCAGATGATATTTTATATTTGGCATTCATTTTTTTGTTGTCAAATAAATACATAGACTGTTGGGATATATCAACCTCGATATATTTATTTGCTTTATCGCCGTAAGTGTTTGGCGCGTAATCAAATTTAGCAAGAATATGGCTAGATTCCTGTCCGGAAAAACGGGTGTTCAAAAGAGATTTCAAATCTTCGCTAAATTGCATCATAGATATGTTTTTGTCAGGATCAGTTTTTATAGGTTTTACTAAGCTTGAAAATAGGCCTGTAAACTCAGTTTCGTTAATTGCAATATTTAGTTTATCGCCATCTTCTATATATTGAATTGTTGTTATATTCTTAAGATCAGTTGTTGATATGGTGATAGTTTGGGAAGTCCCATCAGGCATGTTTATAATTATCGAAACCGGTTTCTGGTATACCCAGGCAAGATGCTGGTTATAGTCTGTGGCAACTCCTTTTACCCTTGGTTCAACTTTAATCAGTTTAGGATTTATATTGATATTGTTTTTAGCAAAGTTATAACTTAGTTCTTTCTGCAGGCTTTGAGTGTCGATTACGTACCTCTGATCAAAATCCTGAAAATGCAAAATTTTATTGCTTTGATCAACGATAATCTTATCCTCCTCAGTATTAAAATCGAAAATAGTTGAGGAAATAAACTGGTAATAATCTTGGCTAAAATTTAAAGGAGTTGAAAGATAGTTTTTACTAAGAAGTGATTTAAGAAAGTAACCGATAGAATAAGGAAAGCGGGTTTTTTGGGGAAAAATATTAGACTTTAGAGACGGATAATCAACCAAAATTCCCAAGTCTTTAAAATTATACGTGTAAACTCGGTCTTGGGCGGTTAATAGAAAGGGATCACTGTATTTATTATTTATATACTCTTTTACTTCCTCAAAATTCATACCTGAAATTTTTTTATCACCCAGGTAGGTATTTGGCAGAACAAAGTTTGATGAGTAGTAATTGATGATTAACAGGAGAAATGTAACAAGAAGAGTATTTAAAACTAAAAAACGCTTCATAGTTTAGTATAATAAACATATGCTTAAAAAGCACTTTGAACTTCGCTCCGCAGTTTATCTGGTTATGGTCAAAAATGATAGGCTTCTTATACAAAGAAGGTATAAAACAGGCTGGATGGATGGAAGATACAGCTTGATAGCCGGCCATCTCGAAGGGGAAGAGACAGCCTTTTCCGCAATGGTACGGGAGGCAAAAGAGGAGGCAGGGTAATCCCAAAATAATGGAGAAAGATAAAAGTGATAAGTTAGATTGGGTTCCCCTTAACAATATAGCTAAAACAGTATTGGGCCATGTCCGCCAGGCAGTTCGCTGTTATTTAAATGGCATATTTTTTTCAGAGTTTGGATTCTATGGTGAACATTATTAAAATACGATATAATAATTAATATGCCTGAAGGAGTAGATTCAGTTCAACCAATTCCACCATTGCAAAAATCTCCAGAAGTATCTCCCCTTCGTCAACAAAAGGAACAGATGTGGTTACAAATGAAAACCGAATTATCTCAAGTAACAGACGGATTAGGAGAAGGTATAGACAAAGGAATAATGGAAACTGTCATAGCCTTTAATGCTTTTGGTATTGAAACACGTCAGTCATGCGAAGGACATCCTGATTGGGGAACTATGGCACCGTGGATTGATACGCAAATGACAACTCCTGAAGCAGAAGAATTAGATAATAAGGCTGCTGAGGCATGGAAAAAAGCTGATAACGCAGAAAAAGAACATGTATCAGAAGAAAAATTAGAAGAAGTTTATGCCCGCGCTCATGAAGCAAGAAAAGCGAGTGAAAGAGAACATTTGAAAGATACAAAAAGAGTTATGGATTTATTAGCCGAGTTTTATAAGGATAGGCAGGTGCCGTTTGATGTAAGATTGATCATGACGACTTACGGAAATGGAAATGCTCATTTACAAAATCAGGGAGCTGATATCCAGCAACTACTGGATATCGAGCCTAGAAAGACTAAATTAGCTGAATTTCAAAAAGAGATGGTTGATTTCACCGAATTTATAAAGGGTAAATTCTATCAAGATGGTACTCCTGTTGAACCTGGTTCAGATCGATTAAAAAGCATTATGGAACAAAATGCAAGACTCTCTAAACAAAGAACACAACAGCAAAATCCTTCAAATCCAACTACTTCATCAACATAATCACCAGATGGATGTTAGAAAAGCTAACATTTAGGATCTCTTTTTGCTAGCTTGAAAAGATAACAAGCAAGGGTTTACAATTAGGGGATATTATATGTATTTATCTCATCTAATTGGGAAAACAATAGTAAATAAATCAGGAGTCAAAATCGGTAAGATGGTTGATGCTGTTGCAACCAGGATTAACACACCCCTTCCACTAGTTTCCGGAATTATAGCTACAAGAGGGTTTAGTGGTAAACCCTTTTTCATTTCCAAAGGAGATATTGCCAGGCTTGAGGATAGGGATATAAAGCTTTCAACCGATACAATCGATTTTACACCATACGACAGGCGGGATATGGAGATACGTTTAGAGAAAGAAGTTTTTGATAAGCAGATAATTGATGTAAAGGAGAGGCACTTGGCCCGGATTAATGATGTTGAGCTGACCATCCAGAATAAAAACATTTTTATAACCGGAGTTGACGTATCATTCAGAAGTATACTCGCTAGGTTAAAAATACCCACCTGGGGTTTTTTCTTCAAATACAATACTATTCCTTGGGAAGAGATTCAATTTTTAGGTACAGATCTTCCGGTTAAAGTAAAAATAGATTATGAAAGATTAGAGACTTTGCATCCTGCGGACATTGCCCGTTTTATCTTTCAAGGCCCGGGTTACAGAAAAGGAACCCAAATTATCCAATCTTTGGAAGAAAACATAGCTGCAGATGTAATGGAATCTTTGCCTTTGGATGTTCAAATCAATATCCTTGAAAATATGTCCTCCAAAGCTGCAGGAAGAATAATCTCTGAGATGGAGTCTCACTGGGGAGCAGATGTTTTAAGTGAATTCCCTACAAAAAAAGCTGAGGAGATCCTTAATAAGACTGATAATGATAAAGCATTGATAATTAAACAGTTGTTAACTTACGCACCTGATACAGCAGGGGCTATTATGAAAGTTGAGTACGTAAGTGTTGAACAAAATATTACAGTTTCTGAGTTTTACGATAGGTTAAGATCGTATGAAAATCTTCCGGAATTCTTAACTTATTTTTATATAACTGAAAGCGCTAATTCAAAAAAATTAGTAGGCATTGTATCGCTTTGGGAACTGTTTAAAGCAAGCCACAGGAATAGGATCAATACGGTTATGATTAAAAATGCTATTATTGCAAAACCTCAGGAAAGTGCAAGACGGGTTCTTAAAAGGATGACCCAGTATGATTTTTCAGCTATACCGGTTGTTAACAAACATAAACATATTATTGGTATTGTTACCCTAAATGACGCCATAAGGCTTTTGATTCCAAAAGACTGGAAGACGCGTATTGGTCTAAAATAATTGCCCATGTTTTTTAGAAAAAAAACTGATTCCGAAATCTATTTTATAGATCAGGGAAAATTCACCCTTGGTAGCAGAAAGGGGAGTTTACTTGGATTTAAACCACTTCTTTTATTGGGTCCCGGTATTATTGCAGGGTTATCAGGAGACGATGCTGGTGGTATAGCAACTTATTCATCAGTTGGAGCTGACTATGGATACAAGTTTTTATGGTTATTTACTCTTCTTATTCCAACCCTGGCTGTAATTCAGATGATGAGTATCCGTCTAGGCGTAGTTTCTGGTAAAGGGTTGACTTCGCTTATAAGGGAGAGATTTAGTTTGGGTACTGCTATGTTTGGTATTGTATCCCTGTTTCTTTCCAATTCCTTAACTGCAATTTCTGAGTTTTTTGGCATTGCCGCTAGCCTGGAGTTATTTATGGTACCCCGTTTTATAGGCGTACCTATTGCCGGATTTATTGTCTGGTGGCTTATAGTGAAAGGAAGTTATAAAAAGGTTGAAACACTATTTCTTATATTAAGCTCCCTTTTTATAAGCTATATTGCTGCTGCAATTCTGGCAAAGCCAGACTGGGGTCATGTAGTAAGAGATACATTCATTCCTACTTTTGAATTAAACAAGGAGTATCTGGTATTGTTCGTGGCAACAATTGCTACAAGTATTACTCCATATATGCAGGTGTTTGCCCAATCTTCTGTTGTTGAAAAGGGTATTGGTATTAGGGATCTTAAATTTGCCCAGCTGGATGCTGTTTTAGGCAGTATTCTTGCTATGGTAATTGCTATTTTTATTGTAATAACAACTGGTGCTACTCTTTTTCCGCATGGGATTGTTGTAAATACGGCAGAAGATGCAGCAAGGGCTTTGGCGCCTTTGGCCGGAAACTACGCAAAAATACTTTTTGGTCTGGGATTATTTGGAGCTTCGATGTTAGCAGCAGGAGTACTGCCATTAACAACAGCCTTTTCAACCTGTGAAGCTTTCGGATGGCGGGCAGGAGTCAATTATTCTTATAAACAAGCCCCTATATTCTATTCAATATTTACTCTTCTTATAATCATAGGTTGTGCAATTGCGATAATTCCAGGAATTCCGCTTATCAGATTTTTAATTCTTGCTTACGTATTAAACGGTATATTCCTGCCTATAGAACTTTTCTATATGCTCAAGTTATCAAATGACCGGTCGCTAATGGATAAATACGTCAACGGTCCAATATTTAACCTATTTTGTAGTATAATCCTAGTTGTTATTACGGTTGCTGTAGCTTTAATGCTACTCTTCTACGTTATATGAATTTTTTAGCAATCATCCTGACAGTTTTGGGTCTTTCGGTATTTGAGATTATAACTAGCATTGATAATGCAATTATTAATGCCGAAGTTCTGTCAACGATGGGTAAGAAAGCCAGAAGATGGTTTCTGACATTTGGCATATTATTTTCCGTTTTTTTAGTAAGAGGTATTCTTCCTTTCCTTATTCTTTATGCGGCAACACCGCAGTTAGGAATTATGGGTACCTTAACTGTGGCATTTTCCAACTCCCCGGAGGTAGCCGAGACTGTAAAGAATTCATCTCACGTACTGCTTATTGCCGGTGGAATATTTTTGATTTTTCTTTTCTTTCACTGGCTATTTCTTGAGCCCAAAAATTTTGGCATTAGGGGAGAACGATTTTTCCAGGCCCAAGGTGCCTGGTTTTTTGCAACAGTCTCAGTTCTTCTTACGGTAATAGTATGGTATGCATTCCAGAAAGAAGAACCTCTTTTGGAGTTTGGTGCAGTTGTAGGATCAACAGCTTTTTTTATTATCCATGGCTTTAGGCAATATGCAGAAGACCAAGAGAAAAAACTTTTATCAAGCGGGATGTCAGATATTTCCAAGATTGCATATCTTGAAGTTTTAGACGCCAGCTTTTCAATTGACGGCGTTGTTGGGGCATTTGCTTTTACCTTTGCAATCCCCCTGATTCTTATAGGTAATGGTCTTGGAGCAATAATTTTAAGACAGCTTACGGTAAGTAATATTGAACGGATAAAAAAATACGCTTATTTAAAAAATGGTGCTATGTATTCTATTTTAGTTCTTGGAATTATTATGCTTCTTGACAGCTTTGGGGTCGAGATACCGGCCTGGATTTCACCTGTTGCAACTTTACTAACTGTAGGATATTTCTTCAACAAATCCCGAATCGAGCTTAAAGATATCCAAAAAACTCTAAAAGTTTAAGTGGCGCGTACGGGATTCGAACCCGTGATTTCGGCCTTGTCCCAGTACCATCTTGCCCAGCCAAGCTGGGCTTAGATGTACGGGATCCCGTAATTTCTTGCCGCATTTTTGTTGTGCCGCTAACGAGATTCGAACTCGTGGTTTCCACCTTGAAAGGGTGGCGTCCTTGTCCCCTAGACGATAGCGGCAGAAATTTCTGGGAAAAAAGCCGCGTCCCCGCCTGCCATTGCTTGACGCAAGGCTAGCGGGCAGGCAAGACCGCTAGACGATGGCGCCAGGATAGCTAGTATTATAACCCATAACTACCCAGATTTAAAATTGTGCTAAAATTAGCATAAATAATGACATCTACGAAGCTGATAGTTGCCATATCTATATTAATAGTATCTGTTGTTGGTTTAATTTTTCTATCATTCTATGGATTGGTAATTTTTGGCTTGGTTTATAACAAAGTGGTAGGAAGTCCTATTATATCTAAAAAAATTCAGGCAATCCCTCCCAGCAGTCAGTGGTCTACATATACTGATGGTAATTTAGGAATATCCTTAAAGTACCCGCCTTCATGGACTGTTGAGATGGTGCCGCAGGAAGAATCCTCATATTATGTTGTTCGCGTGGCTTCGGATATTTATAAAACCAGTCCTATGATAGGTATTATTATTAAATCAGGAAATGACCCATTCTGGAAGCAGGTACAAATTGATCGTTACGTTAACAATTCTCAACCCGGTAAAGAAGAAGTTATGATAGATGGCCATAAATTCATCCGCTTTTATAATGACAGTCTGTATGACGGATATAAATTGTCAAATGAATATATTTATCCCAATAGCCAATGGCCGATAAAATTTAGGCTTTACAATATTCTTACCCAGGACTACACCCAGGAAGTTGCAATTGCAATGAATTCCATACTTGATCAGATTGTCAATTCGATAACATTTACAAACACACAATAGTTCGATGATTCGAATTATCGAACTCCTTTAGCCTTGATTAAATTGTATGATTGTGCTATAAGAGCAGGCAATATGGCAAAACCTGATTATTTAAATCCCGTAGGACCCCAAGTCGAATCCCCTTATCAAATTACTCAAACTGAACTTTTGAGCTCCCAAGCAGTACCACTTCAAATAGGGAGTCGTTGGTTAGAGATAAGTGGAGTTAAAATGCATCCAGCAAGAAATGTACATATAGTTAATCATGGGTTAAGACAAGATGCTACCTTTGAAAGAGTAGAAATATCAGGTGAACTTCATGAAAAAGTACCTGAACTTAGAATTATTCAAGAAAACGGAGGAGTGTCTACTTATGGATTGGATCAGATTGGGCACAATGTAAAATTACCGTGGAGCGTGCGTATCTATCCTCATCCTTCTAATTCTAGATATCCACTTCGTAGATTCAGTGTTATTCAATTTCCTGAACAAGATTCATATATTAAAGTCACTTCGGAACAATCTAGTCCTCAAGATTTACTAATGGTTATTGATGAAGATGGAAATTGTATGGTCCGTTCGTTAACTCCAGAAGAAGCTGATTTATTGGCAGAAAGAGATAGGAAGATGGCTGAACAGTCTCGGGGAACTAAAGATAATCATCAAATATGGAATTACCGTGGAGAAAAAATGAGAATGCTCCAAAGAGAAAGAAATAAACTTCAGACAGGAAATAAAGGCAAAGATCATGGTAGAAAGCAGTCTTTGATGGCTGCAATTGATAGCGAAATGGCTTTAATTAGCACAATGAGCAACGATGAGTTGAACAGACCACGTAAAAGACGATTCAGAGATAGAGATTACGAGGATTCTTTTTAAACAAATTCTACTCTCTCAACTTGTTCCTCAAAGATAAACTCTTCCAGTTCTTTTATTCCTCCGAAGGCGATTCTGTCAAGTACCTTATTATCTAGTCCCATCATCCGGGCGCTGGATACAACAAAATCTCCATATCTATCGTTTATTTTATCAACAGCCTGGGAAAGTTTTCTTTTAGAAGCCTCATCTTCAAAAAACCCAAGCTGGTTATAAAGGTTTTTCTCAAGAAGATAACAGGATACTGCCAAAATTTTTACTTCTTTGTCAGGTTTTCTTTTTAATATTTTTAATGCTTCCCTGTAAAGTTCAGTATTTGTATACATTGCTTTTTCTGTTTTATTTCCCTGGTGCCAGTAGGAATAGTCAGAAAGAAGGCAGGAAACATGGATGCCTTGGGCTGTATATCCGCCCCGTCTTAGTCTTCTGCCCATTTTCTCAACAAGCTTGCAAAGGATTTTGGAGAGTTCATTAATATCTGCCGTTTTTTTATAAAGAGCATAAGAGTTGCCGTAGCTTTTTCTAGAAAACTCTACATTGTCTATTTCAAATCCGTGCAGTCTTAAATACCAGTAATATCCTGCAATTCCCCCAAAAGCCCTTTTTAAAAGGGGAATGGGGGAGTTGTAGAATTGTGATGGTGTATAAATTCCTGCAAGGTTTAATCTTGCGATATTTCCTGTTTTAATTCCATGGATGTCAGAGAGTTGGATTTTGGAAAGTTTATCCTGGGCATTGGTGTAGTTAATCTCAATAAGCCCGTCGGGTTTTTTTAGAGATGATGCCAGTTTTGCCCAGAAGCGATTTGGGGCAATGCCAACTGACATTGTCAGCCATTCCCCAATTTCTTCTTTAATTCTTCTTTTGATTTCAACTGCTGTATTTTTAAGTCCCTTTTCAAAGCAGGGGCTTCCGGAAAAATTCAAAACCATCTCATCAATTGACTTTATATACACCTCAGATGAATATTCCCGCAGGAGCGCAACAAGTTTTCTATTTACGAAACGGTACTTATTAGGGTCAGGTGGAAGTACGATAATCTTTGGGTATATTTCCCGTCCCTCTTTTACTCTCATTCCGGTTTTTATACCCAGTTTTTTTGCTTCAATTGAGGCAGCTAAAATGCAGCCTCCGGGTGAAGTGTAGGCGGCGACTGCAATTGGCTTTCCTCGAAGTAAGGGGTTTGCCTGCTGTTCAACTGTTGCAAAACAGGAATTAAGGTCCAAATGCATGATATACGAAGGAGTGTTATTGAACATAAAATTTAATTCAACTCAGATACTTCCTCAAGTTTCCACTGCAGGGATTCGGTGTCAAAAGATAGTCTAAAAGCTGTTTCTCCAGATATTACCGAGAAAATATGTTTTAAGGTTCTGCCGTGTTTGTAGAAGTGATGAAGTCCTACTTTGCTTACTTTATACACCCTTCCCCTCCAATAAATAGTTTCAGGATAGACTTTGTTAGTTAAAACACTGGAAACAAATTTTACTGAGACTCTTTCATCAATTTTAGTAAGCATAAATTTGGCCTGCCCGCAAGTGTTAAAGTATCAGCTTTGGCAGGCGGGCCTGCCCGCAAATGCTACGCAAAGCGTTGCAGGCGGGCGAATTATTAACGAATACTTACAATATAATAACCGAAACTAATCTTGTCAACTGGGAGTTTTAACAGAGTTATTTTTGACGCGGTTTTTATAAGCCTTATTAAAGCTAGGATGAAATTCAATCTTCATTTTCCAGATACTTCATTAAAGATTTGGTATCGGAAAAAATCTTAGTTTTTACTTTGCCAGATTTTACTTCATCTACCATTCGGTCATATCTTTTTACGGCTTGTGGTGAAAGACTTGTTTTTTCCTCAAAGTTGACTGAAATTTGCTGATCTGCCATTTTTTTTAAAAATATTCTTACAGCTTCTTGTAAAGAAGAAAAGCCTTGTCTGTCAGCTTCTTTTGCAGCTCCATCTCTTAAGTCTGTGTTTAAAGGTATCTGAAGAATCGTTTTCATATATTATGATTATAATGTTTTGATAATAATTGTCAACCCCGATTTAATCCGGGTTAATAGTTTCTGTTATAATTACACCCCATGAGCAAACTATAGGACAATATGAGAAGAGAGTTACCAGTTAATTACGAAAAATTAATTCCTGAAGCCCAAGAGTTTGAGAGACACCTACAGGGATATATAGATGGTGGGAAAGCACAAAACTTTACTGAAGCAGAAAAACAACTAGGGTGGGATTTTTATCATATATCTCTTCAATATCCAAGTCCTGCACAACATGATACTAGGATAGATATTGGTTTAAGAAATGATCTTTATTCAGAAATTTATGGAGATTTAAAAAATAAAAAAGGCATACTTATACGCGGGCTGTATGGTTTGGGAAAAACTACAGCTGTTATATTCTTAGCACAGAGATATTATGGAGGAGAAAAGAATAATTTGATTCGTATAGACGGAAGAAATCCTGATTATGATAATCTAGTAGTTGATGACTTTGCCAGAGAAATTGGATTTAGTGAAGTGAAATGGTTTATAAGTAGTCAATCATATCATGAGGGTAAGAGAGAAGAGATAGAGAGGGATAGTGGTGTAAAGCCACTTGAGTTTTTAGAGCAGTGGCTAGCAAAAAGAAACAGAAAAGTGCTACTATGTTTGGATGAGGCATATAGTTATGCGGAAGACCCACAAAAACTTGAGTATATAAAAAGCTTAGTACCGCTACCCCATGTAGATCTTGTTGTTGTGGGAGATCATAGAAGCGCTCATCTAGAGCAAAATTTCTCAACTTATTTTAAAGACTTTAGGCAATATACAATTGGAGGTCTTACATTAGAAGATACATCCCGTCTCGTACGCTTACCAATAGCAGGATCAGGAGTTATGTTTACAGATGATGCAGTAAATGAAATTCATGAGGTAACCGGAGGATACCCTCGAGAAATAATCTCGCTCTGCATAGCTTTAATGGGAAGAAACCTACGAGGCACAAATGCTGGAAAAAATTTAAATTTTACATATACGGCTGAAGAAATTAAATGGCTTTTTAACATATCCAGAGATGACTTTCATATATCCGATGATGGATTCTATGAAGTGTTTGCAGATGCAAAAATGCTTACAAGATTAATTTATAGAGGATTGTTAAGTTCAGATGAGCAAATCATTGTAAAACAATTGGCAAAGAGAGGTGGAATACCTACAAAAGAGATTGATCCGCAAAAGGTCGATAGATTAGAAGAAATGGATCTTGTTATAAAAGATAAAAAAAGAAGAAAATATAGAATCAAAAGCCGTATCTACGAACGCTTTTTTCGAGAACATAATATTGACGAAGTCTAAATTAACTTTTTAAGAATATATTTTTCAACGTGACAATTAATAATTAAAATGTAAAAAATAAAGTGTATAAATGTAATAAATACAACTATTTTAAAAAATGATTTAACTAATGCTTTAGAAAAGAAGAAAAGAGAAAAATACCTTCAAAGCATTAAAAAGGCACGTCAGGAATATAAAAATGGCCAAATTTTTACTCACGAAGAGGCGTTTAAAAAGGAGAGAAATTTATAGATAAAAATATGCTATAGTGAAACTATGGAGGAGCAACAGATGAATGTACCAAAGCTGGAACAGTTAAAAGAGTTGCCTAAGGATTTACGGTCTCTTCCAAAACCTCATTCAAGAAAGAAAATAATTATTGTTGGAATTATTGTCTTATTTCTTTTAATCATTGCTGTATCTTTATTGAACAAAAGTTTACCTAATTTTTCTAGATCTCCAAATATTTTTAACTCAAATAAATCAGATTTTAGACCAATATGTGCTCAGTACACTATTGAAGATACCACAATTACTGCTTGTGCAACCTGTGGAAATAATATTTGTGAGGGGTATGAAAATTGTACACCTTCTAATGTTGATATCATGGATTGTGGTGCATTATATTGTCCTGGTGATTGCGGTATTACCCCAATACCAGCCAATAAATAGATAATATGCAAGCGCTTGTTGAAATAGGCAGAACCATTCTTGTTATAATTATTCTTTCAATATTCTTAGGTGTGATGGTTACTTTTGCCGGAGGCATTCCACTTATTGGCAAGCTTCCTGGGGATTTGTATATAAGGAAGGGGCCAATCCGTTTTTATCTTCCTCTTACCAGTTCAATTATAATAAGTCTGGTTTTGACATGGATTCTTAATACCCTTCGTTAAAATGCGCAAATTCATTCCCATACTTCTTATTATCCTCACAATTTTTGGCTTGTTTATATTTTTCCAAAATAGAAGAGGTAATTCAGATTTAAAAGAGATTAAAGTTGGCAATGCTTCAGTTTTTGTAACCATAGCAGATAGCGAAAATGAGAGAGTTAAAGGTTTATCAGGGACTACGGGTTTAGCTGATAACCAGGGGATGCTTTTTGTGTACGATAGACCAGGTATATATTCATTCTGGATGTTTGAAATGCTGTACCCTTTGGATTTTATCTGGATAAACAATGACAGGGTTGTTGAGGTATCGGAAAATATACCCAATCCCACACAAAATAACCCTGATCCTGTGACTTTAGTACCTTCTACTCCCGTTGATAAAATACTGGAGGTGCCGGCTGGTTTTGTTGCCAAAAACAATATTAAAGTCGGTGACGTGGTAAAATAAGTAATGAGACGCAAAAAAGAAATCTCATCAGGTGGGATAGTTTATAAATTAGTAGATAGTAGTCCTCACATCCTTGTTTTAAAAGACTCTAAAGGCAAATGGACATTTCCAAAGGGTTTAATTGAAGAAAATGAAGATCCTGTTGTTTGTGCAAAAAGGGAGATTAAGGAAGAAGTTGGGGTAACAGAAATTGAGTTTGTGAAAGAATTAGGGACAGTTCATTATAAATACATTTTTGAGAATGATCTTATTGATAAAACAGTCTTTTATTCACTTTTTAGGTTAATAGGAAGTCCTGTATTAAAGCCTCAGAAAGAAGAAGGTATACAGCAAGTTATGTTTATTGACTTAAAAGGCGCAAGAAATATAATAGGGTATGAAAAAACAAATGCACCAATACTTTCTAAGATTGAAGATTTTTTCCAGAAAAAGGATAATAAGGCGAAGACGGAAAAAAAGTAATACTCCAGTCGGCTGGCTGCCTGCTCCTGATATTCACATTATGTTGTCTGAATTAGTCCCTGTTTTAGAGCTGGATTATATTAATCTTGAGAGAATAAAAACATTTAGAAGTACAGGATCCAAAGCTTATGCCAGGGCACGTATCTGGGCTTTCCCCAGGATCTGGCAGCAGGCTTTGGAACTGCCTCCTCATTATGTGATTGAAGTAATTTCCGAGAAGTTTGATTATTTGGGAGATGATGATAAAAAAAGAGTTTTGATTCATGAGCTGATGCATATACCTAAAAACTTCTCAGGCGCCTTAGTGTCTCATAGAGGCCGCTACCATGCTATCAATCATAGGACAGTTGAAAGAAGATTTGAGGAATATTTGAAGAATAGAGTATAGTTGTTTAGAAGTACAGAAGTTTAGTAATGGAAAATAGAAATTAGAGTTTGGATTATCTATTTACCATTATCCAGTTTCTATTACCAAATAACCAAACTTCCGCATAACTAATTTCTAATTATGAACATTCTTTTACATGGTGATGATGTAGCAAAGTCCAGGGATGCATTAAGCATCCTAAGATTTGACAGGGATGAAGTTATCACCTTTGACGGCAAGTCCGCAAACCTTGGCGAGATTAAACAAGCATGCGAATCAATTTCTTTATTCGGTGAAAAAAGGGTAGTAATTATCGAGAATCTATTTTCAAGACTAACTAAAAATGAATTAAAAGAGATAATCTCGTATTTATCTTCAATCGACACCAACTATGATATTATAATTTGGGAAGGCAAACTACTTACCAAGACTGCAATTGGCAAACTTGGGAAAAAGTGGCAAGCAAAAGAGTTCTCACTCCCTAAAGTCATATTTACATTAATGGAATCTGTAAGACCCAAAAATAATGTCAAAATGCTTGAGCTTTTACAAAAAGCAAAGGAATTAAAAGTAGGTAATGAGTTTATATTCCTGATGCTGGTAAGGCAAATTAGGATGCTAATTCTTGCCAAAGATAAGGGCTTAGGGGATATGCCTTTTTGGATGGCAGGCAAGTTTGAAAAACAGGCAGAATATTTTAAGATAGACCAATTATTGTTAATGTATAAAAAGCTGCTGGCAATTGATATAAGGCAAAAAACAGGAGCAGGAGCATTTGATTTAGGGGGCGAGCTTGACTTATTATTCGCAACACTATAGTATTATTTCATACTTTTTCATACGAAAGGATAAAAATCTATGAATATAGACCCAAAAATCTTCAAAGATTATGATGTTAGAGGAACATACCCTGATCAGGTAAATGGAGAAGTAGCAAAAGAAATTGCTTATGCTCTGGTAAAATATTTTCAACCCAAAACCATAGCAATATGCCGTGATATGCGGTTATCAGGCCAAGAAATTAAAGATAATTTGGTTGAAGTATTTACAAAACTTGGAATTGACGTATTTGATGCTGGTTTAGGGGGAACAGAGATGCAGTATTTTATTGCAGGAACCATGCCGTATGACTTGGTTTTAATGATTTCAGCCTCACACAATCCTCCAGAGTACAATGGTCTTAAAGTTGTCAAAAAAGGACCAATCGCAGTTACAAGTGATAGCGGTTTATACGCTGTCAGGGATCTAATTCTAAGTGGAGATTATAAATTGCCAGATGCAAAGACTGCCGGTAAAGTAAAGAGTATTGACGTAGTTGAGGATTGGAAAAAGAAAATTTTATCTTTGGTTGATGTTTTAAAGATAAAACCATTGTCAGTTGTTGTGGATGCAGGAAACGGTATGGCAGGAAAGCTCGTTCCACCAATATTTGAAGATCTACCAGTAAAACTCACCTCATTGTATTTTGATCTTGATGGAAGTTTTCCGAATCATGTACCAAATCCATTAATTGAAAAAAATAATCAAGCTCTTATATCAAAAATAATGGAGTTGAACGCTGACATGGGTTTTACATTTGATGGAGATGCTGACCGCATGTTTGTCATTGATGACAAAGGAAGACTGGTGTCTGGAACAATTACAACTTCTTTGATTGCAGAATATTTACTACGCTATCATCCTAGGGAGATGGTTTTATACAACGCAATCTGTGGAAGAATAGTCCCCCAGGTTATTGACAAAAATGGAGGTACTAGTAAAAGAGTAAGAGTCGGACATAGTTATATTAAAACATACATGAGAGAAACAAACGCTATTTTTGCTGGTGAACATTCAGGCCACTATTATTACCGCGATTATTTCTGTGCAGAAAGCGGAGTCTTAAGCGCTCTATATATTCTTTCTTTAGTTTCTGAGGAAAACAGAAAATTATCTGAACTGGTTGATGAATTGTCTGTTTATCCTGCGTCAGGCGAAATTAATTTTGTAGTCTCAGATATTCCTAAAATTACTGAAAATATTAAAATTAAGTTTAAAGATGCCAAGTCAATAGATGAACTTGATGGGATTTCAGTCTGGTATGATAATTACTGGTTTAATGTTAGAGCATCAAAAACAGAACCATTAATGAGGCTAAATTTAGAGGCGGATAATCAGGAGATTCTTAATCAAAAAACAAATGAAGTAATTAGTTTTATTGAAAGCATGGGCGGAAAGAAGAAAGAGTAATGAAAAGTGATTATAAAGAGTATTTAGATTTTGCTACAGATCTTATAATAAAAGCAGGTAATTTGTTACATAACAAGAGAGGTTTAGCAGTAATCAAAACCAAGAAAGATTTTGGGGATTTTGCAACAGACGCAGATTATCAGGTTGAAGAGTTAATACTGGCTGAAATTAAGAAACGTTATCCAAAACATAGCATTCTTTCAGAAGAGAAAGGTGATATTAAAAGTGACGGCGGTGAGTATCGATGGGTCATTGATCCATTAGATGGTACAAGAAACTATCAAAGAGGACTTCCTTACTACGGTACTATAATCACTCTTGAACACGAAAACAAGACAATATTAAGTGTATTATATTTTCCAGAGACCAAAGAAGTATTTAAATGTTTAATAAATAACGGTAGTTACTTAAATGGTAAGAAAATATCCTGCAGCACAAAAAATCTATCACAGGGCAACATATTAATGTATTACAGTAGATATAATTATCAGAAAGAGGTAATTGATAAGCAGACTAGAATTTATGAAAAACTTCTCAAAAAAGTTGCACTTTTTAATTTTTCAAATACTATTAGTGTTGATTTTTATCGTCTAGCGCAAGGTTGTTACGAAGGAGTAATTAGACGAGGGGGAGGAAATAAGTGGTGGGATGTAGCAGGCGGAATTTTAGCAGTTAGAGAATCTGGTGGGATAGTTACAAATTTCGATGAAGAAGAAACTGATTTAAATAATTTTAACACAGGGATAGTTGCAACAAATGGAAAAATACATGATAAATTATTAAAATTAATAGAGGAGGTAAAATGACAAATTTGGATTCTTTAGAAGAGATTAAAAAACTGGATAAGGGAATGGCATTGGAGTCTGTTGAGAAGTTTCCCATGCAGTGTCGGCAGGCTTTTGATGAAGCAGGTGTAATTACGGTACCAGAAGATTACAAAAACGCTAAGAATGTAGTTATTGTTGGAATGGGTGGATCTGCTTATGCAGCCAGAATAGTTAAATCATTATTTCTTACAAAACTTACAAAACCGGTCGAACTTGTTACTGGATATGATCTTCCTTCATATGTCAATAATGACACGTTAGTTTTTCTTTCCAGTTTTTCCGGAACTACCGAGGAAACTTTAACCAGTGGAGAAAAAGCAAAGGGGAAAGGCGCTAAGATTGCAGGAATTACAAGTGGTGGAAAATTGGCAGAATTTTTCAAAGGAAATAATTATCCTGCATATATATTTAGTCCTAAACACAATCCTTCAAACCAACCCCGCTTAGGACAGGGATATATGGTTACCGGTACATTAATGCTTCTTCGAAGTTTAGGTGTTATTGATTTTACAGATAGTCAGATGCTAGGCGCAATCGATTATATAAAGGTAAACGGAAAAAGATTTATACAGACTGTAAAAGTCAATAATAATCCTGCAAAGAAAATTGCATATGACTTTATTGATAGATACCCGGTATTGTTTTGTGGTGATATTTATGAAGGTGCATTACATGGAGTCAGAAATCCATTTAATGAAACAGCTAAACAATTTGCTGCCTATTTTTCAATTCCCGAGCTTAACCATCATTTAATGGAAGGGTTTTCCTATCCTGAGGATAATAAAGACAAGCTATATACTGTAATATTTGAATCAGATTTGTATGCTCCTAAAATTAAAAAAAGAATTGAGATAACTAAAGATGTTTTAAAACAAAATAACCTTTTATTTACAAATTATAAACTGCAAGGTGGATCTGAACTTGCCCAAATGCTGGAGCTTTTACAATGGGGCGGGTTTGTAACCTATTACTTGGGAATGCTTAACGGCATTGATCCGGGTAAAGTTCCATGGGTAGATTATTTCAAACAGCAATTGGCAAAATAATTGTAAATGATAAGCAATAGGACGGTTTTGTTTCTTCGCAAAAACAGTAAGATTCTTCTGGGGTTTAAGAAGCGTGGGTTTGGAAAGGGGTATTGGGTTGGTATTGGTGGTAAAATTGAACTTAATGAAACTCCAAAGAAAGCTGCAATAAGAGAATTTAAAGAAGAAACAGGTGTTAGTGTTGGTAAAATAAATTACTTAGGGTATCTGGATTTTTATTTTCCCCATATTAAGGACAAAAGTTGGGATATGAGAGGACATGTTTTTACTTCAGATGGTTGGTTAGGAGAGTTAAAAAATTCTGAAGAAGTTGATTTAAAATGGTTTAATTTAGATACGATCCCCTATAGAAAGATGTGGGATGACGCACAATATTGGTTACCTAAGATAATAAATAATAAAAAGATTAAAGGAAAGTTTATTTTTGATCAAAATCAAAAAGTATCAGAGAGTAAACTAGAGGAATTATGATTAAAATTTTGTTACTTGACGCTGGTGGTGTTTTAATAAATAGTATGATGATTCGAATCATCATACTATTTATAGTTATTTAGTAAAGTGTAATGCTAAAATTGAGAGGTTAAATTATAAAGAGTGAATGGTATTGATAAAGTAAGGAATCCTACTATTAAACCACCAATTATCCATAAAATTAAAGAGATTAGAACGTAAAGAAAATATTTTTCTCTAATTTTTGCCTGCGAACTAAAAAGTTTGCTGCCTATAAAGATAGTTAATAAACCTATAAAAAGAGGAACACTTCCAGTGGCATATATTGGAAGTAAGTTTGGTTTAGTTCCAAAATCTGCATATAGCTCATTAATTTTAGGAATTACTAAAAGGAGATAAGTTAAAGGGACAAAAAAGAGAATAAGACCAAAGAGAATATTAAAAAAACCTACAATTTTATATTTTATCATGTTACAGCCGATTCAATTATATCAAAAGTTTTGTTAAATGTATCAAGACTCGCCTTTATACCCACTGGCATAGGAATATTTACCGTATAGTGGCCGAAGTCCATGTTGGCAAGAATTGGGGAATTATATTCCTTTAAGATATCCAAAACTAATTCTTTTGCAGTTGGTTCTTTAATTTCCTCCTGGGAAGGTTTTTTAAGATGAGTTATTTTGCCAACTGCCATGCCGGAAATCTTTTCAAAGACCCCTAAATATTTAAGTTGGTAAAGCGCTCTTGCGATGTTATACATAGTTATTGCTTCTTCTTCCCAATAAAAAATTGTTCCATTGAATGTTTCTAGTGGAGGAAAATAGGGAGTACCAATAAGGGTATTTATAAGGTGCAGGTTTCCGCCAATAAGCATGCCTTCTGCCTTTCCCTCTCTCCAGTTTTCCCAGGTAGATAAAGGTTTAATATTTCCTAGCGGCTTATTATTTGTTAAAACATTAAAAAATAACTGGGAAACATAGTTTTTATGGGTCATGAAATTTTGCCAGTTCCATCCCATTCCGTATGTAATATCATCCATGTGGAGCCCTACGAGTCCTGTTTTAGCAAAAAATGCAATATGATAAGTTGTAATATCACTCATGCCAATGAAAGGTTTGGGGTTACTTTTAATTAGATCAAAGTTTATATGTTCGAGTACTGATATTGCGCTGTGGCCGCCTGTTTGAGCAATAATGGCTTTAACCTCACTATCGGCAAACATACTATTTATATCCTCAGCCTGTTCTTTTGGAGCTCCTCCCGCCCACCATCGTACTTTATTTATATTCTTTCCTTCTTTAATTTTAAAACCCATTTTAATAAGTTCCTGTTTACCAATTTCATAGTTTTTCCTAAATGAGGGAAATATAGGTAGTGATGGAGCAACAATACCGACGGTGTCGCCTTTATTAAGTTTAGGAGGTTTTAATGTTTGCATTTCTTAATGATTTTATCACGAAAAATTAAAAATTATTTAAAAGTTCGATGATTCGAATCATCGAACTAGTTAGAGTTATTCACTACGGTAAGGTGTAAACGTAAAACACCTGGAGGGTGTAAAGTTCTGGTGTTCTAACGCCGGCCGAAAGTTTTTTTATTTATATCAAATAATATTCCATTACGTACCTCATCTGAAAATCTTAAATCAATACCTCTAGGTCCTAATGTTTCTTGTATTAGCTGTTGATATAAAGGACTAACATGGTGTTGGCTTTTTGGGTTATTGAAATCGACTTGATCAATAGTAAGTCCTCGTTTTTGTGCTTTTTCCTGGAAGTTAGGCGCTATACATTCAAGCCGATTACTCAGCATTTGACCACCATTAGGATCTTCGGCTCCAACAACAACACTTGTAATTTCAGGCGTTTGTAAAATTCTACCTGCACAGGTTGTACAGGGTTCAAGCGTAGTGTATAAAGTTCCACCATGATGTTGTGGTATATTCTCTGGTAAAAGCCTTTGGAAGTAAGTATCTGGAGTTGGTACTCCGTATAAAAAAAGTTCAAGGTAATATATAGCAAGCTGTTCAGCGTGGAAACCATGACTAAATCCTGACCTTACCCTATTAGAGGCAGATATTATTGTTTCAATTCCTTCCTCGCGCCAGCTTATTATTGTACCAACTGCTTTATCACGTCTCAAGATAGCTTTAGCTGCTTCCATAACTGCAATTGACAGGTACTCTTGTGGGCTAAAAGGATCAGCTGTATTCCTCATCAAAATTGCTTTATTTTCTAAGTCGGACACTTTTTCTTTCTCCGGTTCTGTCAAAAAGCTAGAGAATTTCCTTTCGATCATATGCGTCAATTATATCATGCTATAGGGTATTATTACCAATTTAGGTTAGGGGTGGGGAACCTAGTTGTTCAATAGCTTTTAAGAAATCTTGTGTTTGTGGTTGTGAATGAATTATACTGCTTGCTAAAGCACCTCTTAACACAAAAGCTAGATCTCTTTGTTTATTAGGGTCAAAGCCGTGTATTTGCAGTTTTTTAACTAATTCTTGGGGAGATTCATTATATAAACCATAATAACCAGTCTTAAAAACCTTCATATCTTTTTCTGATACACTGTCTACTCCGGCAGAAACTAATAAAGTTATTATTATTTCTCGCGCAGGAACAGGTAGCATTACCTCTCGATATTTTTTTACATCTGCATCAGAATATAAATCTGGGGTTGAATATGCTAAATCTCTTATTTCATTTGAAAGTTGTCTTTGCTCTATCATCGTATGATTATATCATATAGTTAAGTAGTACTGCGGGAAAGTTTCAGGAAGAACAGTAACGTTAAATCTTTCTCCTAACCTTTCTTCTGCAGCTGAAGCGCAACCTGGGTAGGTTCGAAATGTAAAAAGTATATCTTGGAATCCTGCATAATATAGGGAGGGATACGAGGTAGAGGACTACTAGGTTCGGTAGGTATAAAGCATACAGGTGTTTTATTGTCAGATTGATGTAAAACTGAGGCGGTGTTAACTATTTTACCAGCTTCTTCAAATATGAATACTGTCGACGGAGATGTTAATATAATTTGCATAAACCGTTGTTCTTGCCATTTTCTTAATGCTTCATTCGATACTATTTTGTCATCATCTGATCCTGGCCGTGGTTCATAGAATGGATGAATTAACGCACAAATTTGCCCCGAAGCTATTTCTATAGATTTTTTTAATCCGATTTCTCGCATTCTACTTAGATTAAAGAGATTAGAGTAAATTGAATGAGGATTAAATAAAGTTTTTACTTCCTTCCACATATTTAACAAAATATTTTAGCACAAATGGCTATTGCAGCTTAAATTTTCCTGGTAACCACTTTTATATTCGTTCGCGGGAATCGAAGTTCTTTCCAGGGTAATGGAAAATAATACCATTGTTCTAGTATTTTTAATCCGGCTTGGTCAAGCGCTGAATATAATTGCTTATAAGATGGTTTACTAACATGTGTTGGATCAGTATCAAGGTATTTACCCCATACTTTGCCTTCAAATGTATCAGTAATGGGTGTACCAATAATTACGATTCCATCTTGTTTTGTAATTCTTGCAAGTTCTTTAACTGATCCAGCAAAATCTGGGATATGTTCGCAAACATCCAGCGCGGTTACACAATCAAACGCTTCACTCATATATGGTAAATGTAAAGCCTCGGCCTGGACTAGATTAGCTGAAGGTGTGTTTTGCTGTGCTTTAGATAAAGCATATTCAGAGATATCTAATCCAAATTTATGCTGATTAGGTTTAAGGTGCTTTAATAAGTATCCGAAGGCACATCCAACATCTAAAACTCTCGCCTCTTTATTTTGGTTGTAAACGTATCTATTGATTGCGTCTACTGTTGATTTCCATAAACCAATGCCGCCATAGTTATCATAACCGGAAAAATAGTTTCTGGTTCCGAAATATTTTGGTCCAAATTCATTCATAGTAGCCAAATCATAACATACTATAGGATATATTTAAATATGTGTAACCATTGTTACTTGCGAATATTACCTACTACTGGTTATACTGAATTTATGAACAAAAAGCTTGTTGTCTGGTTTGATGAGGTTGATAAGGATGATATTGGCTTGGTTGGCGGAAAAGGAGCAAATCTTGGTGAGATGACCCAGGCTGGTTTTCCAGTTCCTCCCGGGTTTATTATTACCTCAGAAGCTTACTATCATTTTCTGGATGATAATAAATTAAGACCAAAGATTAAGGATTACATTCAAAATTTAAATCACAATGACCAAAGAAGTTTAACATCAGTTTCCAGACAAATTAAATCCCTTATACTAAGAAGTCCAATACCTAAAGAAGTAGCGCTTCAAATAGTTTCCTATTATCACCAACTTCCCACATATATTCATGCTAAAAAGCAAAAACAGGATATGGTTTCCCATTTATTAAAGCATGTTAACCCTTCTTTTGTGGCTGTAAGATCTTCAGCCACTGCTGAGGATTTGCCGGGAGCATCTTTTGCCGGCCAGCAGGAGACTTATTTAAATGTTGTAGGAGATACCAATGTTTTGAATAAAGTTAGAGCCTGCTGGGCATCATTATTTGAGCCCCGTGCTATTTTTTACAGAAGTGAGCAGAAATTTGACCATTTCAAAGTAGGAATTGCAGTCCCAGTTCAAAAAATGATAAACAGTGAAACTTCCGGAGTGATGTTTACAGTTGATCCGTCAACAGGGGATAAGAAAAAAATTGTTATTGAGGCAATATTTGGTTTGGGTGAGTTTATTGTCCAGGGAATTGAGACTCCTGATCAATATATTGTTGATAAATACGCTCTGGAAATTGTAGAAAAGCATATTGCAACACAGGAGAAAGCGTTGGTAAGAGAAGGAAATAATAATGTTATTAAAAAGTTATCTTCAAGAATTCAATCCGCTCAGAAGATTTCCACGAGTCAGGTTATGGAGCTTGCTACATTAGGAAAAAAGTTGGAAAGACACTATTTTTTCCCCCAGGATATCGAATGGGCAATTGAAAAAGGTCATGTGTACATAGTCCAGACGAGGCCAATCACAACTATAGGCAAAAGGGGAAAGCCTCAAGTTGCTAAATTGGAAACTAACCAAAAGCCAATTCTGCTAGGTACTGCGGCATCACCAGGGATAGTTACTGGGCCAGTTACCATTCTAAAATCAGCCAAAGAAATCCATAAACTTAATACGGGTGATATTTTGGTAGCTAAAGAGACCAATCCGGATTACGTTCCTGCAATGAGAAAAGCAGCGGCAGTTGTAACAGAAAGAGGCGGTAGGACATCCCATGCTGCAATTGTTTCAAGAGAACTTGGTATTCCTGCTGTTGTTGGAGTTTCTGATATTTTAAAAACATTAAAAACAGGGCAGGTGATTACCGTTGACGGGCAAACAGGAAATATTTATAAAGGTAGCCTAATATCACCCCAGGTTAAGGGTTTTAAGACGATAAATATTTCAGTTGATGTACCTAAAACTGCAACCAAAGTATATGTAAATTTAGCAGAGCCCCAGATTGCTGACCAAACTTCAAAACTTCCGGTTGATGGTGTTGGTTTATTGCGTGCAGAGTTTATGATTGCAGATATTGGCATTCATCCTAAAAAATTAATTGCTGATAAAAGACAGAGTGTATTTATAGATAAGTTGGCTGGCGGTTTAACTAAATTCTGCCAAGCTTTCTCCCCAAGGCCGGTAGTTTACAGGACTACAGATTTTAAGACCAATGAGTACAGAAATCTTATAGGTGGAAAAGCTTATGAGCCGGAAGAGCCTAATCCAATGCTGGGGTTCAGGGGTGCAAACAGGTATATAGCCTCAAGTGACGTTTTTGAGCTTGAGTTAAGAGCCATAAAACAGGTAAGAAACAAAGGCGGGTTTAAAAATTTGTGGGTAATGATCCCTTTTGTACGAACTATTGATGAACTGTTTAAAGTCAAACGAATAATGGCTGCAGAAGGTCTTATAAGGACTCCTTCATTTAAGCTGTGGATGATGGTTGAAATTCCCTCAAACGTAATACTTCTTGATAAGTTTATAGATGTGGGTATTGATGGAGTTTCTGTAGGCTCCAACGACTTAACCATGCTTATATTAGGTACTGATAGGGATAACAGCGAAGTGGCTGGAGTATTTGATGAGAAAAATGAAGCAGTTCTTTGGGCCCTTGAAAAAGTTATAAAAACGTGTCATAAACGTAAGATTACATCATCAATCTGCGGCCAAGCTGCATCAGATTATCCGGATTTGGTTGAGAAGTTGGTTTCATGGGGAGTTACATCGGTTTCTGTTAATCCTGATGCAGTTGTTAATACAAGACAGATCGTACATCAGGCTGAAAAGAAAGTAGGAAAATGAGCAAAATAACAAAAGTATATGCAAGGGAAATATTAGATTCCCGGGGTAACCCGACGATTGAGACTGCTGTTTATTACCAAAATGGATTTGCTACAGCATCAGTACCTTCCGGTTCTTCAACAGGTAAATACGAAGCAGTTGAACTAAGAGACAATGATCCCAAAAGGTTTATGGGTATGGGTGTTAAAACGGCTGTAGATAATGTAAATAAAATATTGGGTCCGGCAATAATTGGTATGGATTTAGAGGACCAGTTTGCTGTTGATAAGAAAATGATTGATATGGATGGGACTGAGAATAAATCCAAGCTTGGGGCAAATAGTATATTGTCAATTTCAATGGCAGCAGCCAAAGCTGCATCTTATGCTCAAAAAATTCCGCCCTACTTATGGTTTAATAAGTTATTTACTACTCTTGGTGGTAAAGCAAAAGTTATTATTCCAACACCAATATTAAATGTAATAAATGGCGGTAAGCATGGTACCGGAAATTTAGATTTTCAGGAATTTCAGATAATTCCAGCCAGCATTAAAAATTATCCTGAAGGTTTAAAGGCCTGCACAGAAGTTTATCATGCAATTGCCAAGGTTCTAGAGTATAGAAATGCAATTCATGCAATTGGCGATGAAGGCGGTTTTGCCCCTAACCTATACACCAACCTTGATGCTATGGAAGTTATTATTCAAGCAATCAAAGAGGCCGGGTACACCCTTCAAAAAGATATTTTTTTAGGACTTGATATTGCCCCCGCATTTTTCTACAAAAGTGGCAGATATCAGATAAAAGATGTTACAGAGCATTATGATGCTGATAAGTTTATTGACTATATCCAAAAACTTCATGATTCCTATCACCTTTTAACTCTTGAGGATCCGTTATTTGAAGATGAGTGGGATAAATGGGTGAAGATTACTAAACAGCTAGGTTCGGAGGTTCATATAATAGGCGACGATTTGCTAGTTACCAATCAAAAGAAGTTACAAAGGGCAATTGACAGTAAAGCCTGTAACGCAATTCTTGTTAAACCAAATCAAATTGGGTCTGTACTTGAGACTTTATCTGTTGTTAAACTGGCAAAAGACCATTCATTTAAAACAGTAGTGTCACATAGATCCGGAGAGACAGATGATTATATAATTGCCGACTTTGCAGTTGGTGTGGGATCTGATTTTGTCAAATTCGGAGCCCCGGCAAGAGGCGAACGGGTGGTTAAATACAATCGCTTGCTTACAATTTCCTATGAAACTCAGGGAGTATTACTGTGATTCAACCGACAGGTCTTATTGTTCTTGATGGCTGGGGTATTGCACCTGCAGGTGCCGGTAATGCAATTAGTCTTGCCAAAACCCCAAATTTTAATAGATTCTGGTCATTATATCCGCATACTAAATTAATAGCATCCGGAGAGGCTGTAGGTTTGCCAAGGGGAGAGGATGGGAATACTGAAACCGGACACTTAAATTTAGGTGCGGGTAGGATTGTATATCAGGACTTGCCAAGGATAAATCTGGCAATTGCTGATGGAACTTTTTTTCAGAATAAAGCATTTGTAGAGGTTGTAGCACATGTTAAAAATAATAATTCCGCCCTCCACCTGGTTGGTCTTATTGGTTCAGGAGGAGTCCACTCTAATATAGAGCATTTATTTGCGCTTCTTCATTTATGCAAAGAACAGAAACTTGAGAGAGTTTATATTCATGTAATTACAGACGGTAGAGATTCTCCACCAAGATCAGCTGTTGAGTATTTGACATCTGTTGAAAAAGAAATAGGGACAATAAGTTTAGGACAAATTGCTAGTGTTATGGGCCGTTACTATGCTATGGATAGGGATAGAAGGTGGGACAGGACAGAAAAAGCCTACTTGGCGCTAACTTCGGGAGTTGGTTTGAAGGCAACTAATGCAAGGGAAGCAATAGAAAGTGCATACAGTAACAAGCAGACTGATGAGTTTATATCCCCAACTTTAATACATAAAAACGAAAATCCTATTGGTCTTATTAAACAAAATGACGGTGTAATCTTTTTTAATTTCCGTATAGACAGGCCTAGGCAGCTTACCAAAGCGTTTGTTCTAGATGATTTTGAGGGAAGAGCCGGTATTGTTGGTTTTGATCCATATGCTGTCAAATATCAAAAAAAACATATCCTGGAAAAAGAGCCGGAATATACCCTATTTAATAGGGGAGTGAAGATTCAAAATTTGTTTTTTGTTACCATGACTGAATACGAAAAAGATTTGCCGGTACATGTGGCTTTTCCGCAGCTGCAAATTGATATGCCCCTAGGAAGAGTGATTGCTGATCGGGGATTAAGGCAGCTTAGAGTATCTGAGACAGAAAAAGAAAGATTTGTCACATTCTATTTCGACGGATACAGAGAGGTTCCTTTCCCAGGTGAGGACAGGCTTATAATCCCATCCCCCCATGTACCTACTTATGATTTAAAGCCAGAAATGTCCAGTTTTGAGATGACTGATGCACTCCTACATAGATTATCTTCTGAGGAGTATTCCTTTTTTATAATAAATTTTGCAAATCCTGACATGGTGGCACATACCGGAGTTATTCCGGCAGCTGTAGTTGGTCTTGAGGCAACAGATGACTGTGTAGGTAAAATAGTAAGAGCTGTTATGGCATTGGGAGGATCTTGTGTTATCACTGCCGATCATGGTAACGTAGAGGAAATGATAGATCCCAATACCGGGGGAATAGATACAGAGCATTCAACATACCCGGTACCGGCGATATTTATAAACAAGGATTTTGAGGGAAGATCTGTTGAGCTCGAATCGGGGATACTTGCTGACGTTGCACCAACGATCTTGCGACTTATGAACATACCCAAGCCCAGTGTTATGACTGGTAAGGACCTTTTACAAAGCCTGTAATCAAAAGAGCAACAGATCAAGAGAACAAAAGAACAAAATTAATAAAAATAATTTGATCATTTGATCCTATGATCTCTTGATCTATTGAGTATGAAAACTACACTGTCCGTCATAAAAGCTGATATTGGCTCAATTGGAGGCCATGAAAAACCAAGCAAAGCAATAGTTAATAGGATAACAGAGATAATTGACAGCGCCAAACCCCTGCTTATATCTGACTATTCAATTTTTTCTGTAGGAGATGACAATGTAATTCTAATGGTCCATAAAAATGGTGTAGATAATCCTTCTATACATAAACTTGCCTGGGATGCATTCACAGAAGGAACCAAAGTAGCCAAGTCTCAGGGTTTATATGGAGCAGGACAGGACATGCTTATCAATTCTTTTTCGGGAAATGTTAAAGGTTTAGGCCCTGGATCATGTGAAATGGAATTTGAGGAAAGGCCTAATGAGCCGTTCTTGCTGTTTATGTGCGATAAAACAAATCCGGGCGTTTTTAACCTTCCTTTTTTCAGAAGTTTTGCAGATCCTTTCCACAATGCCGGCTTTTTATTATCAACAGAAATTGCCAAGGGTTTTGAATTTACAATCATGGATGTTACAGATGTTAAAAATGACAGAATAATTGTTCTTAATGCTCCCCAGGATTATTACGATTTGGCAACACTACTGCGTGATCCAGAGACTTATGTAATTGAATCAATAAGGTCCCGGGCAAATGGAGATATTGCTGTAGTTGTCTCAACTTCCCGACTTCATAATATTGCAGGAACATATACAGGCAAAGATGATCCGGTTGCTTTAGTTAGATCCCAAAAAAGTTTTCCTTCAACAGGTGAGATTCTTTCTCCTTGGGCAACAGCTCATTTTGTTGCAGGAGATAATAGAGGTAGTCATCATGTGCCTGTTATGCCGGTTAAACTATTCTCAACAATATCTTTTTTTGATGGTCCGGCAATTGTCCAGGCTGCAGGTTTTTGTGTGCACGACGGCAAACTTACAGAATATGTTGATCTGTTTGATCATCCCTTCTGGAGGACTATTCAGGATAAGGCAGCCAGGAAGTTTATGGATATAAGGGAGCAGGGTTTTTTCAATCCGGCCATGGTTGGGATGAATGAGCTTGAATATACGGGTGTTGTTGAGAAAATAAAAGTGTTAAATAAAAAGTTTAAAATCCGTAAAAAGAAAAAACATACCCTTATAGAATCATCATGAAAACAAAGATACTTTCTGTTGCAAGTAAAAGACTTGTTTTTAAACCAAATCTAGCAGATTATGAAAAGGAGTATAAGCGCTTTTCCTACACAGAGCATGAATTTGAACTTTCATATTTAAATGATCATAAAATTAACGCCGCTTATAATGCCGTTGACCGTCACATTATCTCATGGCGGAAGAATAAAATTGCTTTGTTTTGGGAAGGTGAAGATGGGACAGCAAAAAAGTACTCTTTTTTAGACCTTTGTATACTCTCAAATAAATTTGCCAATGTACTTAAAAAATATAAAGTAAAAAGAGGGGATCGAGTATTTATTTTTCTTCCTCGTGTTCCAGAGCTGTATATTTCATTTTTGGCGATTTTAAAAATTGGAGCAATAGCAGGTACCCTTTTCTCCGCTTTCCAATCCCAAGCGCTTGAAGACAGACTTGGTAATAGTGATGCCAAAATTCTAATTACCAATAGTGAGCTAAAAAAAAGAGTCGATGTGGTTAGGAAAAACTTACCTAAACTTGAGAAAATTATTACTGTTGAGGAAGAGTTTTGGAAAGAAATCGAGAAAGCCAGTAGTGCGTTACATATAGCTGCCATGTCCAAGTCTGATCCTGCCTTTATGCTCTATACTTCAGGAACTACCGGAAAACCAAAAGGAGTAGTACACCAGCACTATGCTATTTTGCACGAACATTTAACTGCAAAATGGGTACTTGATATTAAAGATGAAGATACCTATTGGTGTACTGCAGATCCGGGTTGGGTTACTGGCATTGCCTACGAGATTCTTGGTTCCTGGAGCAATGGTGTTTCAACTTTAGTGTACGAGGGTCGTTTTGATCCGGAAAAATGGTATGATCTTCTATCGCGCTACCGGATTACCGTTTGGTATACAGCTCCAACAGCAATTCGAATGCTTGCAGCAGCTTCTGCAAAGCTGGTTAAAAAATATGATCTTTCATTTCTTCGTCATATGGCGAGTGTTGGCGAACCTCTAAATCCTGAACCAATTTACTGGGGTTTAAAGGCGTTCGGCAAACCCTTCCATGATAATTATTGGCAAACAGAAACAGGCGGTATTGTAATTGCTAATTATCCTAGTTTACCTATAAAACCGGGATCAATGGGTAAACCAGTTCCAGGAATTACTGCGGCAATTGTTGATGATAAGGGACACGAGTTAGGTCCGCAAAAAGAAGGAAACCTTGCTTTGAAACCAGGTTGGCCCGGAATGATGATCAAAATCTGGAGGCGTGCAGAAAAATATAACAGTTATTTTAAAAATGGTTGGTATATTACTGGTGATAAAGCCTATAGAGATGAAGACGGTTATTATTGGTTTATAGGGAGAAGCGATGATGTAATTAAAACTTCAGGAGAACGGGTAGGACCTTTTGAAGTTGAATCGGCTCTTATTGGACATCCATCAGTTATTGAAGCCGGTGTCATTGGTAAACCGGATCAGATGAGAGGAGAGATTATTAAAGCATTTGTTGTCTTAAAGAAAGATGTTCAAGCGAATGATAAATTAAAAGAAGAAATTTCCCTATTTGTAAAAAAGAATTTGGCTGGACACGCTTATCCTAGAGAAATTGAGTTTATTGATAAATTGCCAAAGACTAGAAGCGGTAAAATTATGAGAAGAATCCTTAAAGCCAAAGAACTCGGGCTTCCAATTGGAGATACCTCAACTCTTGAAGAATACTAAGTTTGGTGTAAAATATAATAGAATGCCAGATATTATTCAAACTAACCCAAATGTTTTAGGAGGAATGCCAGTAATAAAGGGTACAAGAATACCTATTGCTAGGATAATGGCCTTAATAGGTATGAATTACACGCTAAAAAAAATTAAATACGAATATCCTAAATTATCAAAATTAACAAAAAAACAGTTAGCGGAAATACTTACCTATTACAAAAATAATTTGAACTAAAAGAGAATTACAAACTCGCCTTTGGGTTGAGAAAAGTGCGTGATGGCTTCGGATATGGTTCCTCTAAATATTTCTTCATGAATTTTTGTAAGTTCTCGGCAGATAACAATATGTTTATCTCCAACTACATTGATTAAATCAGTTAACGTCTGATTAAGACGATGAGGGGTTTCATAAAAGATTAATGTAGGTTTATGTTCTAATGTTTCGAAACATAGTAACAAGGATTTTATAAATTTAAGACGTTTGTTTTGTTTTTTGGGGAGGTATCCGCCAAAATAAAAATTATGGACAGGAAGTCCGGATATTGACAATGCTGTTATTGCAGCAGTTGGTCCTGGTATTGGAATTACTTTGATATTCCTTCTGATAGCTTCTCTAACTACTACAAAACCCGGGTCTGAAATTAGGGGTGTGCCGTTTTCAGATATCAATCCGCAGTTTTTTCCATCCAGTAAGTGGTTTATAACCTCAGGTGCTTTGGTATTTTCAACTTCGTCATAATATGGGATTAGAACTGGCTTTTTAAAGCTTAGTGGAATAAGTGACGTGTATCTTTTTTGTATTTCAGTCAGAAGTATTCCAGTTGTCCTGGTGTCTTCACATAAAAGATAATCAACGCTAAAAATAGTTTTTATAGCTCTGACTGCTATATCCTCTAAATTACCAATTGGAGTGGAAATTATATATAAAGCACCCTTGTCCATAAGCTGTATTATATCAATAATATATAATACATTTATACCCTATACCCAAGGTGCCGCCTCAATTCCACCTTAGAGGTGGAATAGCTACGACACCTTTGGTAATCAATATATATGAAATTATAATGAAGTTGTGCTATAGTTGAGTTTTATGGAGCATATACAGGCTTTCTCTGAGTATATACTGAATTTTGATGAGCATTTGGCTTCTTTTATTGACCAGTTCGGAGCCCTCACTTATGGAGTTTTGTTCCTTATTATTTTTGTTGAAACAGGATTAGTAGTGATGCCATTTCTACCTGGAGATTCCCTTCTGTTTATAGTTGGAGCTTTTGCTGGAGCAGGAATTATGAACATTTTTTTTCTTTGGATAGTACTGGCGGGAGCTGCAATATTGGGTGATACAGTAAATTACTGGATTGGTCATAAACTGGGAAGAAAAGTTTTTGCCAAAGAAAATTCACGAATATTTAAAAAAGACTATTTAATTAAAACCGAGAAGTTTTATGAAAAGTATGGAGGTAAAGCAGTAATTCTTGCAAGATTTGTTCCAATTGTAAGGACATTTGCCCCTTTTGTTGCCGGGATTGGTAGCATGAGTTACCCCAAATTTATTACTTACAATATTATTGGTGGAGTTGTCTGGGTAAGCACATTTCTTTTTGCCGGATTTTTTCTGGGCAACATTCCTTTTGTTAAGGATAACTTTCACTATATGATATTTATTATCATAGGAATTTCACTATTACCTATAGTAATTGAATATATTAAGCATAGAAAAGAGAAACACCAAAGGGGCAAAGTAGACTTTAAGGAAATCAAGCAAGTTGTGAAATAAAAGAGTTTGGAGTACAATATGGCCATGGATAGAGATCGTCTTACAATAACGCTACGGAAAGATATTCTTAGAAAAGTAGATAGTTTTATTGATGGCACAACAATAAGAAACCGTTCCCATGCAATTGAGACTCTAATTTCAAGGAGTATTGCTCCAAAAATTGATACTGCTGTTATTCTTGCAGGAGGAGAAGGCATTAAATTAAGACCTGTAACTTACGAGATTCCCAAGTCATTGATCCCTATTTCAGGCAAGCCATTGGTTGAATACACAGTGGAAATGTTAAAAAGAGCAGATATTAGAAATATTATTTTTGCCATAGGACATTTGGGAGATAAGATAAGGGACCATTTTGGGGATGGATCTAAATTTGGTGTGAGGATAACTTATAAAGAGGAAAGCAAAAGACTTGGTACAGCAGGAGCTTTAAAGAGTTCTGCTTCAGATATAAACGGTACATTTTTAACCATTCATGGTGATGTGTTAAGTCATATTAATTTATTTGATTTACTGCAGTTTCATAAAGACCAGGCAACTGTTGCCACAATGGCTTTAACTACAACTGATGATATTCAAAGCCATGGAAATGTTAGGCTTCAAGGGACTAAAATTCTTGAGTTTCAAGAAAAGCCTAACAAAGGGAAAGCTTTTTCATATCTGGTTAACGCAGGAATATACGTTTTTGAACCATCAATATTTACCTATATTCCCAAATCAGGTGAATCATATTTAGAAGAGGATATTTTTCCCAAACTTACCCAGAAGCAGGAATTATCAGGATTTACTTTTGATGGAGCCTGGTTTGACATAACAACCCATGAGTCTTACGAAAAAGCGCTCAAGAACTGGAAACCCTAAACTATTTACTTTTTCATATAAAATATGATACGCTTTGGAGTGTATTATTATTTTAAATTTAAGGAGGATTAATATGTCTAGAGAATTTAGTGTCAGGCCAGATATGATTGGAGGAGGTTATACAGTAGTGCCAAAAACAGAAGGTCCTGCAATAATAAAGGTAATTCCTCCTGATGTGAATCCGGAATCTCTACAAGTTGTTGATATGGCTGTTATAAAACCGATGTTACCGATAGAAATAAATCCAAATAAACAATCTATACTTTCTGGAACTTTCTAATTAGGCCGACGACGATTCCTTGAATTTTGACTTCGGTTGTGAAAATTGGAGCCATTTTGGAATTGGCGGGTTCCAATCTTACTCTACTTGGTTCAAAAAATATCCGTTTTAAGGTTGCAAGTCCGTTTGAAAGTATGGCAACAACAATATCCCCATTTTTAGCATCAGTTTGGTGCTGAATTACAACATAATCACCATCAAGTATTCCATCTTCTATCATTGATTCACCTTTTACTTGTAGAACATAAGCTGTTTTTCCTCTGGTTACCATCCAGGGTGCAACCTGAAGGTATAAGTTGGGGTCTGTGTGGGGCTCAAGGGGCGATCCAGCTGCTACATACCCTAGTACCGGAAGATCAAGTCCCTGGTCTCCCATTTCAAACCTGGTTGCTTCCCTTACGATTTCAATACCTCTTTTGGATCCTACTAATTTTTTAATAAATCCTTTTCTCTCCAGCTTGCTTATATGCTCATGTACTGTTGCTACACTGCTTAGTCCCACGCTGTCTCCAATTTCCCGTAAAGTTGGCGCATATCCGTGGCGGGATATAAATTGAGCGCAAAATTCAAGTATTTGTCTTTCTCTAGGGTATAAAACTGGTGGCATATTTATTTTCTTAAACTAATACGAACATTTTTTATATTATCCATAATATCTCCATATGGTCAATAGAATAAACCAGATCAAATATAGTCAGTTAGTATTGTCATTCCGACTGATCCCGCAGGATGCGGGAGAATGGAGGAATCTTTAGTAATCATGAATCGCTAAAGATCCTTCGACTCGCTACGCTCGCTCAGGATGACGGTATTGTGCTACAATATTAGGTCAGGAAATTTATGGCTGATTTTAAACTGGACTCTACTTTTAAACCTACAGGCGACCAGCCGCAGGCAATCGAAAAATTGACAAAAGGTTTAGCTAAAAACCGTAACAATCAGGTGCTTTTAGGTGTAACCGGAAGCGGTAAAACTTTTACAATTGCCAATGTTGTTGCTAATATAAATAAGCCATCTCTAGTTATATCTCACAATAAGACCTTAGCAGCCCAGCTTTACCAGGAGTTTAGAGATTTTTTTCCAAAAAACGCCGTTTCCTACTTCGTGTCATATTATGATTATTACCAGCCTGAAGCATATGTTCCCTCAACAGATACATATATAGAAAAGGAGACAGAGATAAATGAAGAAATAGACAAGTTAAGGCTGTCAGCAACCACAAATTTATTAACAAGAAAAGACACTTTAGTGGTTGCCTCTGTTTCATGTATCTACAACATCGGTTCACCCAAAGAGTACGGAAATTTTGTTCTGGAAATTAAAAAAGGAATGCTATTGTCATTCGAATCAATATTTGCCCGGCTTGCTTCACTTCAATATTCAAGAAGTGACTTCGGATTTCACCGGGGTACATTTAGAGTCAGAGGTAATTATATAGATATTTTTCCGGCTTATGATGATATGGCAATAAGAATGTATCAGGATAACGAAAAGATTGGAAAGATGCAGAAAATAAATCCGCTTGATGGTTTAGTAACTGAGGAGCTGGAAGGGACTGTTATTTATCCGGCAAAGCACTACATGACAAACCCCAACACCTATAAAGATGTGTTTGTAAAGATAAGAGAAGATTTGGGAAAACAGGTTACCTATTTTAAAAAGCAGAATAAGCTTATAGAAGCGCAAAGGATTGAACAGAGGGTAAATTATGATTTAGAAATGATTGAGGCTTTAGGTTATGTAAACGGTATTGAGAACTATTCTAGATACTTTGACGGCAGAAATCCCGGAGATCCTCCTTACAGTTTATTAGATTACTATACCCAAACATATGGCGATGACTGGCTTTTGGTTATTGATGAATCGCATATGACAGTACCGCAAATAAGGGGTATGTACAACGGAGACAGATCAAGAAAACAAACTCTTATAGATTTTGGTTTTAGATTGCCGGCAAGTTTGGATAACAGGCCGTTAACATTTGTTGAATTTAACCAAAGGAAGCCAAATACAATTTATGTTTCGGCAACTCCAGCAGATTATGAAGTCAATATAGCCAGAGAAACAGATAGTATAGTTGAACAACTGATTAGGCCTACAGGACTTATTGATCCACCAATATCTATAAGAAAGTCAGAAAATCAGATACCAGATTTAATTTCGGAGATTAACAAAAGAGTTGCCAAAAAAGAAAGAGTTTTAGTTGTCACTTTGACTAAAAGAAATGCAGAGGATCTAACTACTTATCTTAAAGAAAAGGAAATCAGGGTAAATTATCTACATTCTGACATCCTGACTCTTGATAGAAGCGATATTTTAGATCAGCTAAGAATCGGTGAGTATGATGTGATTGTAGGAATTAATTTGCTTAGGGAAGGTCTTGATCTTCCTGAAGTATCTCTAGTTGCTATATTGGATGCTGATAAGGAAGGATTTTTACGAAGCGATACATCACTTATCCAGACAATGGGTAGAGCTGCCAGAAACAGCGCCTCTCAGGTTATTTTGTATGCAGACAGGACAACAGATTCTATGAAAAGAGCAATAGTAGAGGTTACTAGAAGAAGGAATATTCAGCTTGAGTATAATAAAAAACACCGGATTACTCCAGCAACTGTAATAAAACCAATAAGGAAAAAGCTTATTGAACGAGAAAAGGAAATTGAGGACGTATCAGAGAAAGTACTGTTAACGATTAATAAAGACGATTTAGTACTACAGGATAAGAAAAAGATTATTAAAACTCTTACTCTTGCCATGAAAGAAGCGGCAGCTGATTTAGATTTTGAACTTGCTACAAAATTAAGAGATAAGATAAAAGATATCAGTATTTAGTAAATATATACACTTCTTTCTACTTTTTATTTCCCTGACAATGTGATACAAAATACCCACTAGGGTATGAGCCCTTAGTTTTGATGTATAAACTTTGCAAGTACTTACCAAAAATAAGAACACTGGTAGGGAAGTCAAAGGGGGTTGTTATTGCCTTATTAATACTTTTAAATAGCGTATATCCTGTTCTTGCTGCAACCTTCACAGCTGGAATGGCAAAGAGAGATGCACCTGGACCATTTACAGCAGCTCCCATAGTCCAGGGTGATCCTAATAACTTATCCTCTTTGACTGATGATGTAGTATCTCTTTCCCGAGGAACCCAAGTATCAGGTAACTTCTATGCTGATTTTGATGGACTGGCTGGCTCAGCAGTTGTCTGGTGGACTCCTGAGTTTGCCTATGATGCTCTTTCGGCAACAGCTGATCATTATATTTGGTATGTTAGCAGTAGCTACTTCTTAGCTTATGAATATGATAATGATCGATATAACCTAACGGTTGGTGGTCAATCAATGACAGTATCGTCTAATGTTGCAGCAGGTACAACATATAGTCTAGTTGCCAGATGGGATACACAAACCAAGATTGATGGAACAAACTATGCCTGTTTGTCCATTGATGATTCTCATACTTGTGGAGCTACAACTGCTCCTACTGCTGGAGCTCCTGATGCAACTATCTACATTGGAGGAAATGGAACTACAGGAGGAGGATCAGGACTCATTGAAGGATTAACAATTTATAGACGTGTTCTTTATGATGGAACCAATGGTATTAACGTAGGTAATGGAGATGAGATTAACTCAATCTCAGGGTCAACAGATCAAGATCCAACCTTAATAACAGGTTCTTGGGATGTAGTCTTTGCTCTTCCAACAAACTCTTCAACTGGAGCTCTTTCAACAGGAACTGGTAACGCCTGGACCCATCCGCACTTATCAAACCTTACTTACACTTCAACTACTAATACTGGAGGATTCATGTTAAATGGGACTTATTCTACAGACTCGTTTACTCCAATAGGGGGTCTTACTCCAACTGATTCAACCGGTACTTCACTGAGCTTTGATGGGGGAGATCAAGTAGTAACAAGGGATCATAGTAGTTTGGATTTTACTACCAGTTATTCTATTGAGGCGTGGGTCTATTTTGATAACCTAAACGCTGGGTATCCAATAGTAACAAAATGGAAAGGTGCTGGAGACCAGCGTTCTTATAGTTTCGCAACGGATTTTAATGCTGGGAATTTCGATGAGTTTTACTTAGCTGTAGATGATGACGGGTTTGCACCTGGTGATGCTTTTGTTACTAGTACCAATGCAAATTTAACTACCTCAACCTGGTATCATCTTGCGGCAACATATAGTGGTAGTGCTGTCAAGCTTTATAAAAATGGAGTTGAGCTATCAACATCTACCAGTGGTACTCTTCCTTCGACAACATTTGATAGTACAGCAAAACTATCAATTGGCGGATTTGACGGGAGTACGAGTGGTCTTTTACCTGGAAAAATGGATGAAGTTCGTGTGTGGAATACTGTTCGAACACAAAACCAGATAAAGGAAAATATGTATGCCAGTTTAACCGGTAGTGAAGCAGGTTTAGCAGGATATTGGAAGTTAAGTGAAGGGAGTGGTCAGGCTGTTGCCGACTCAACAGCGAATGATAATGATGGAACATTGGGAGTGGATTCTGGATCAGCCTCAGACGATCCAACTTGGTCCACCTCGGCTCCAGCCCCAACCCTTTCAGCCCTTGCTGCTTCAGAAAAAATTTATGCTGGAGGATATAAATATACATCCTCAGCTGCTACAGAAGGGATATATATTGACGAAACAGTAACCGCAGGAGATGATTGGGCAGTTCGTGCCCTTGCCCACTCAGATGGAACCTGTACCCCTAAGATTATTTTGTATGATCAAACAGGAACTGCTGAGATAGGTTCACTAACTGGTACCACAACCTCAACCAGAGCTGCTCCTGATATATTTATCCTTGCCGGAGAAGCTCCTGCTTCTTCAACAACACTACGAGTAAAATTAATTAACACTGCCTCCTCAGGTGTTTGTTACTGGCACCAGGTGGAGGTACTATCAGACGGTTGGGATGATCCTTCGATAGAAACAGGAACTGCTCCCACTAACGTTGGTACCCCAACCACATCAGCTCAAAGCTCAACCCAAGCCCATAGTGATACAAACAGTTGGAAAGTAATCTCAGATGCTGTAGATGAAGGAATTAAACGCTCAATCACCACAACTAGCGGTAACTACTATGGAATGGGAGGATGGATCTATGCGGATACCTCCGGAACAGTGGACTTGGATGTCCCTAACTTTCAAGACGGAGCAACAACTGAAGTTACCAGTAGTGGTAATAATTCCTGGAAGCACTTGACCAGTGTAAACAGAGCTTCTGCTGCAACTTCAGACCTACAGTTTCTAAGTAACGCCTCCCAGACATTTTATGTTGATGATGTGTATTCAGTTGGACTTACAAATGTTTCCCTAACCATAACTCCGGCTTCAGAGGCCAACTCAACAGAAACTACAGGATTAAGGGTAGATGGTAGAGACTCCTATGTAGAGTCCTCCCAATCTGATCAAACAACAACCTCTGGTTATGTTAAGTTCAACTGGACTCCCCGTCACTCTGCAACAAATAGTATAGCATTTACAGAAACCACCTCTGATGATGCCTATATACTAACTATGAGTGGAGACAGTGATGATTATATACAGCTATATTGGAATGGTGCAAATATAGTAACAATGGCTTATTCAATGAACGGAACAACTGGCTCTAAGAATTGGGATGCATCAGGACAAATTTCAGCTAATACAACCTATACAGCAATTGTTTCCTATACAGGTGGAGACAAGATTAAATTTTTGGTCGATGGTAATACTGTAATTACCCTAGACTTAATTCCTGCAGCATTTGCTGCTGCACCTGACGATATTTATTTTGGGAGTGATGCAAGTTCAGCAAATCAAGGAGATAGCGTATTTGGGTCAATTTCCTATGCGCCAACAGCCACACCTACACCAAGTCAACAGTCATCTTCATCATCAAGTGCTCCAACCACCTGTACTGATCCAGCTTCACAATCACCACCAACAATATTCGCTGGTTCAACAACAACAACAACAGCTACACTATTCTTCTCAGGAGCTGGTTCCCCCTTAACTGCCTATGGACTAAGGTTTGGTACTAAACCAGGAGTATATACCTATGGTTCTCTTAACATAGCTCAAAAGAGTAATACCTCAACTACCATTAATTACCTTCTTCCCAATACCACCTATTATTTCCAGCTTCAAGGCAGAAATAACTGCACAGGAGGTAGTTGGAGTAATGAATTCTCTATAAAAACCAAACCACTACAACTTTCTATTCTTCCTCAACGAACACTTGAGATAACCAATACTGTAATTGAATCACAACCTATACAACTACTTACTCCAACCCCAACTCCTACAATTGCAGGAGTAACTACTACTCCAACCAGTACTCCTACACCTACCCGCCTGACAGCGCCTGAAGACGCAGTCAATGGCGGGCAGGCTCCAATCCCAGAACCTATTGAAGAAGTAACCATAACAGTTCTAGATACTCAACAACAACCAATAGCTGGAGCAAATGTAACTTTACATTCAGATCCTAAACAAGGTATCACAGACAACGAAGGAAAGGTAACCTTCACTGATGTTGAAAGAGGAGAACATACCCTTATTGTTAAGTCTAATAACTTCACAGGTGAACAGAAACTTAATCTAATAGGTGATAAAGACTTTTTCAATGTATCTGTTACTATCCAGCCTAAGACAAGTTATACAGGAACAATAATGGGATTAATGATAGGTTTAGTTATTGGAGGCTCTGCAGTATTTATTAGTTTAGGTCGTAGGAAAAAGGCTTTAATTTAATTCCTCAATTGTATATAATACCCAAACCACGGAGAACCCGCGGGGTTTGATGTGTTAAAAAGTATGAAAGATACACTGATTATTAAGGGTGCAAGGCAGCATAATCTTAAAAACGTTGATCTTGAGCTACCTAAGAATAAATTTATTGTCTTTTCCGGCATTTCAGGATCCGGAAAATCGTCTTTAGCTTTTGATACCATTTATGCTGAAGGCCAAAGAAGATATGTAGAAAGTTTATCCTCCTATGCAAGGCAGTTTTTAGGAGTATCGAATAAACCTGACGTTGACTTTATCGAAGGCTTATCACCGGCAATATCAATTGACCAGAAATCAACTTCCCACAATCCCAGATCAACAGTAGGTACTGTTACAGAAATTTATGATTATATGAGGCTTTTGTTTGCCAGAATTGGCCATCCTCATTGTCCAATCTGCGGCAGGGAGATTTCCAAGCAGTCACCTCAACAAATTAGAGATTTAATTTTGGGAATGTTAAAAATGAGGACAAAATCTACAACAAAACCGGTAAGAGCTTTTATCCTCGCTCCAGTTATCAGAGACAGAAAAGGGGAATTTACAAAGCTTTTTGAGAGACTTAAAAACCTGGGTTATACTAAAGCCCGTATTGACGGGAAAATATACGACCTATCAGAGGAGTTTGTGCTTATTAAAACCAACAAACACACAATTGAGGTTGTTGTTGACACTTTGAGTATTGCAAAAAAGCAGTTGACTGATGCAGTTTCACAAAAAACAATTCAGGGAAGGATTTTTGACAGTGTAACTAGGGCTTTGGCAGTTGCTGGCGGTAGCCTGATACTTTCGTTTGTCTCCGATGCATCATTCTCGTTTCCTACGGATCCTAAAAAGTTTGAAGACCATCTTTTTTCAGAAAGGTTTGCTTGTCCGGTTGACAATATTTCCTTATCTGAGATTGAACCCCGTTCATTTTCATTCAATTCACCTCATGGTGCATGCCCAGAGTGTAGCGGTATTGGTACACTTTTAAAGATAAACCCGGATAGCGTTTTAAATCCGAGACTGTCAATAACAGAGGGTGGAATTTTACCTTTGGGTAGGACTTTTGAGAAAGATACCTGGTATTCAAGGCTTATAGTTGAAGTTTGCCTAAGTATAGGAATTAATCCAAGAGACCCGATTTCTGCAATAAATGAAGCCCAAAAACAGTATCTTCTATATGGTACATCTAACAGAATATACACAGTATTCGGCACCAACAGGTTTGGCAGAGAAACAGAAATTGAAGAAGTGTTTATTGGTATCATTCCTGAGCTGGAAAGAAGATATATTGAAACTGATTCAGATTATGTAAGGACTGAGATTGAAAAGTATATGTTTGTTAAAGTTTGTCCCTTGTGTGGCGGAACCAGGCTTAAAAAAGAAGCATTATCAATAACAATTCTTGATAAGTCGATTGCAGGTATTACAGGTATGTCAATTGAAAAAGGATTAGATTGGGTAAAAAGGATTGTTGAAAATAAACAGATATTAAATGAAAGGGAAGCATATATCTCCAGCCAAATTTTAGCAGAAATTAGACTAAGGTTGGAGTTTTTGGCATCTGTTGGTCTTACCTATATTACTCTAGACAGGGCAGCTCACACTTTAGCTGGTGGGGAGGCGCAAAGAATCAGGTTGGCGTCGCAAATAGGAAGCGGTTTAACCGGTGTTTTATATGTTTTGGATGAACCGTCAATTGGCCTTCATCAGAAAGATAATAACAAACTTATAGATACTTTAAAAAAACTTAGGGATTTAGGAAATACGGTTATAGTTGTGGAACACGATAGGGATACTATTGAGGCAAGTGATCTTGTTGTAGATTTTGGTCCTCAGGCAGGCGAGAGGGGCGGTAAAATAATTGCCAAAGGATCACCCCGTGAGATTTCAAAAGACCCAACATCAATTACTGGTTTATATTTATCAGGTAAAAAGACTATAAAGCCTCCAAAGGATATTGCGATTTCCGAAAACTTAAATAGTCTTGTTATTTACGGCTGCGGTGAGCAGAATTTAAAAAATATTGATGTAACCATCCCTCTTGGCAAAATGGTTTGTATCACGGGCTTGTCCGGGAGCGGGAAATCAACATTTCTAGAAACTACTCTTTATCATATTCTTATGAAGCAGTTTAATCCTTATCATAAGACTAATCCGGGAAAGTATAGAAAAGTAGAGGGTCTTGAGAATCTTGATAAAGTTGTGATGATCGACCAGTCGCCAATAGGAAGAACTCCAAGGTCAAACCCGGCAACCTATACAGGTTTGTTTACCTTCATAAGGCAGCTGTATTCAGAAACTACAGAGGCTAGAGCTTTGGGCTTTGGTCCTGGCCATTTCTCATTTAATGTCAAAGGTGGAAGGTGTGAAGGGTGTTGCGGAGAAGGACAGATTAAGATTGAAATGCAGTTTATGTCTGATATTTTCGTCACCTGTGAAGTCTGTGGTGGCAAAAGATATAACTCGGCAACTTTAGATGTTCATTACAAAGGTAAAAATATTGCCGATGTGCTTAACATGACTGTAACAGAAGCAGGAGAGTTTTTCCACGCAATTTCACCTTTAAAAAGAAAGCTCGAGACATTATCTGAAGTTGGTCTTTCATACATAAAGCTTGGTCAACCTGCTCCAACTTTATCAGGGGGTGAAGCCCAAAGGGTAAAATTGGCATCAGAGTTGTCAAAACAAGGTACAGGTCATACAATTTATCTTCTGGATGAGCCTACAACTGGTCTGCATTTTGCTGACCTTGATAAACTGTTAACTGTTTTTTACAAACTTGTTTCAAAAAATAATACTGTAGTTGTAATTGAACATAATCTTGATATTATTAAAAATTCCCAGCATATAATTGATTTGGGACCAGAGGGTGGGGATAAAGGAGGATATATAGTAGCATCAGGTACACCCCAAGAAATTGCCGCAAATCCCAAATCCTACACAGGTGAATTTTTGAAAAAGAATTCTAAGAATGGTTAAATGAATACATGATTAAACGAACTATTTGTTTCGTTTTTGTTCTATTTTTTTCTCTAATCTTCCAAGCTCCTGCATTTGCTGATGATAATTTTGACGTTGCATATGATGTAACTTACAGGTTTAGTGATAATCATAACGCTCTTGTCACACAAACAGTTACATTAACCAATAAAACAACCAACCTTTTTGCTACCCAATATCAAGGTTCGATTTATGGCACAGTTGTTGGAGAAATTAATGGTTTTGATTCAACAGGTCCAATATCAGTAGAATCTGAAAAAACTAATGACAAAGAAACAATCATTACTGCAAGCCTTAAAGAAAAAACAGTCGGTCAGGGCAGTTTCAGCAGTTTTTCTGTCAACTATACCCTTTCCGGCTTGGTGAGCCAAAACGGCAGAATTAACGAAATTGCAATACCCAGGCCATCCAAAAATCAGCCCGTTTTAGGATATAAAGTTACAGTTATAGTACCTCAAAGTATGGGATCAGTCGGATTTGTTAAACCCAAAGTTAAATACCAACAGACGGGCAGCTCTTATGTATTTTCATTTAGTACCCCTCAGTCTCTGCAGGGGATATTAGTAGGAATCGGTACGGTTGCTCACTATTCTTTTGATATTACCTATCATTTGTCCAATCATAGTTATAGATGAAGATGGAAACTGGATTGCCAGTTTCATACTAGGACCAAAAGAGAATAAAGATGTCCATCTTTTGGGAAATGTCCTTATTTGGACTACTCCAAGAACTGATTTTAAAGAATCTTCTCCTGTTGACAACCATTTGGCATCAAATAAATATTGGGAAGTTGATGATAATTTGATAATAGATGCTGGCAAAAGTTTAAAATCTCCTTTAGATGTTTATTCATATGTTGTTAAAAGCCTAACTTACGATTATTCCAGGGTAGGAAGCGAAAATAAAAGGATGGGAGCAGCTGAAATTCTCAAAAATCCCGCAGCTGCTATTTGCATGGAATATACAGATTTATTCATTACACTGTCACGTAGGATAGGAATTCCGGCAAGGGAGGTAAACGGATATGCATATACACAAGACGAATTTCTCAAACCGCTATCTTTAGTTGCTGATGTATTGCATGCCTGGCCGGAGTATTGGAATGGCGAATCTAAACAGTGGATTCCAGTTGATCCTACCTGGGGTAGTACTACCGGCGGGATAGATTATTTCGAAAATCTAGATTTTAATCATTTTGTCTTTGCAAGACATGGAATTTCAAGTACATACCCGCCTGCAGCCGGATCATACAAAATAACAGGTGATGAGAAAGATGTCCTGGTCAAGCCGGAAGCTGAGCTTCCCGTTATTCCAAATTCTGAAGTTAAGGCTATATTTGATATACCCAAGGCCATGTTTGCAGGTGAGTCCCAGAAGATAATGCTGACATTAACAAACACAGGTGGTAGCGCAAGGTATAATATACCAGTTAGTATAACAGGTGAAGATTTTACAGTTGAATTTCCCCAAAACACAATAAATCTTCCACCATATAGCAATATAAATATTGAAGGAACAATAAAACCTGATGATAAAATTTGGGGTGATGCAAAAGTTATAGCAAGCGCAGGCGATACCAGAGAGGATATTACTATCAATGTTGCGCCAAAACAGGCATTAAAGCTTCCAGTTATTATTCTAGTATTTATATTACTGCTGACTTTATTAATTTATTTGGTCAAAACAAAACATGTTAAAAAGAGAAGAATATAAACTGCTGCCAGGATCAACCGGCATATATAAATTTTTTAATAGCAAGGGTGCGGTTATTTATGTGGGTAAAGCTCTAAATCTCAAAAGTAGAGTTTCTTCCTATTTCGGCAGCAACCCTAAGTCAACAAAAACTCAAGCATTAGTATATGAAATATCAGATATTGACTATATAGAAGTTCCATCCGAAGTTGAAGCTTTAATTCTTGAAGCTAATTTAATTGCCAAATTTAAACCGCGCTACAACATAGCTTTAAGAGATGATAAAAGTTTTCTCTACATTGTAATAACCAAAGAGGAATTTCCAAGACTTTTGACAATTAGAAAAAATGATAACCAAGTTAAAGTAAAATATAAGTATGGACCTTATCCAAGGTCTACATCTGTTAGAGACGTTATGAAACTTCTAAGAAGAATGTTTCCCTATTGCACTCAGTCTCCGAAAAGTAAAAAAACCTGTTTCTACTGGCATATCGGTCTTTGCAATCCCTGTCCTGCTAAAATCAGAAAAACATTAGGAGCAGAGTATAAACATCTAAAAGTCACGTATTTGAAAAATATTAAACATATCAAAGATTTTCTGGAAGGGAAACTGCCGGCTGTTATTAATTCGTTAACCAAAGAAAGAGATAATTATTCAAAAAATCAAGATTTTGAAAAAGCGAGCCGGATTCAGAAAACCATCAAACAGCTTGAGTATATAAGGCGTCCGTATTACAAAATATCTTCTTTTTTGGGTAGTTCCGATTTTTATAAAAATGAAGTAACTTACGATATTGATGGGCTGAAAAATGTTTTACTGCCTTATTATCCAAGTATTCATAATTTGTATAAAATTGAGGGTATTGATATTTCAAATATTTTAGGTGAGTCGGCTGTGGGATCTTTGGTAGTTTTTATTAATGGATATCAAGACCCATCCTTGTATAGACGGTTTAAGATAAAAATAAAGGGTCCAAATGACGTTGCACAGATAACTGAGGTATTACAAAGAAGACTTAAAAATAAACAATGGCAATATCCGGACCTTTTTATGATAGACGGGGGAAAGCCGCAAACTGCCGCAGCTCTCTCTGTTTTAAAAGATACCAATATTCCAATTATTGGTCTTGCTAAAAGGTTTGAGACAATAATTATTCCTCATGAGGGAGGATTTAAATCAATCTCTTTATCAAGGAATGATGGAGCTTTAAGGCTTCTTCAAAGGATTAGAGATGAATCCCACCGCTTCGCCCAAAATTACCATCATTTGCTTAGAAAGAAAAGACTTGACATAATACAACTATGAGGTGGGTAATCAGGCAACTTTTATATCATTTTACAGCTCTTATTCTAACAGCTTCCATTATCCCCGGTTTTTCCGTAGGTAATACTTATGAAAATATTGCAATAGCAACGGTTGCTCTTTCAGTTATCAATGTGTTTATAAAACCAATTGTCAAAATACTGTTCTTACCTCTTAATATGATCACTTTAAACCTGTTCTCAATAATTATTAATATTGCTGTAGTTTTCGGCTTAACAAAAGTTGTGCCAACTGTTACAATATCGTCCTGGTATTTTAGTGGTATTTCAATATCAGGTTTTGTGATACCGGAATTTGAGTTTACGATTATTTATACATATATTTTAGTGTCAGTTATATTAACTGCGATAATTGCAGTATTAAACTGGGTGACGTCATAAATATTTATGAAAAAACATTTGAAGTATGTGTGTTTAGGCGGAGGAATTGGTACGGTTAATGTTTTAAGGGGAATTAAAGATTATTCAAAAGATATTTCAGTACTTGTTTCCATGGCTGATGATGGTGGAAGTGCGGGAAGACTTAGAAGACTGTTTAGCATTCCTCCTCCAGGGGATTTGATGAACTGTATTGCTGCTCTTTCAGATGCCGAGCCCATGGTCAGAGATCTCCTAACATACCGTTTTAAAGGCAACCGTTGGGGAAGGGATGATTCATTGGGTGGCCAGAAGCTTGGAAACCTTATGCTTGTTGCCCTTTCAAACTTAACAGGAAGTTTTGAGAAAGGCCTTGAGGAAGCCCAAAGACTTTTCTTAACTCACGGTAGAATTATTCCGGCAACCAAAGAAAACGTATCCATTTGGGCCCTCACTGTCGATGGAAAAAAAATAAATGGTGAAGAAAATATTGATCTCGGAAAGTATAACGGGACAAGATCATTAACTGAAGTTCATCTGGAGCCCAAAAACCCTACGACTTCAAAAATTGCAGTTAATGCTTTAAATCAGGCCGAAGTTATGATAGCCGGACCCGGCGATTTATACACAACCATGCTTCCAGTTTTATTGGTGCCTGAGGTTAAAAAGGCATTATTTAGATCTAAAGCAAAGAAAATCTTTGTTGTAAATGTAGCCAACAAGCCATTTGAGACGCCAAATTATATGGCTTCCGACTTTATAACAGCTGTAATTAAACATATTGGCGCATTCCCATTTGACTACATATTAATTAACGATAATTTTGATAAAACCATCCCCAAAAGGCTCAAATACACATACGTGTTGTATAATAAAACTTTAATGCCCAACGTTAAAAGTAAAGTAGTACAAAAAAATCTGGTAAATGAGAGTTTTCCCCTTTACCATGATCCGAAAAAATTAGGGAAAACCATAACTGATTTAATATGAATAATTTAGTCCTGGTAGTTCAGATAATAATTTCGGTTCTACTGGCTGTTGTTATCCTTATGCAGTCACAAGGCTCAGGTATGGGTGCCAGCTTTGGCGGCGGAGGAGAATTTTACCGTTCAAGAAGAGGTTTAGAAAAACTATTAATGAGACTTACAATAATTCTTGCGGTTATTTTTCTTATAACTTCTATTGCAAATATCGCAATCAACTAAATATACATGGGTAAAATTACCTCTAAGTTTCGTGTATTCGGCTGGTTCTTATCCGGGCTTTTAAAAAGGCATTTGCCCTGGGTTTTAATATCCTTTATAGTAAGCGTTTTTATTGCAGTTGTTGCCATATCCTTTTATCCTGTTATTGCTCCTATTATTAATCCCTACAAGGAAAAAGTAGGCGTTGTGGGTGAGTTTAGTCCGTCAGATTTGCCACTCTCAGTTCAGTCATTAGTAAGTAGCGGCCTTACATCAGTCACTCTTGAAGGCAGCCCTTCAGCCTCGCTTGCAAGTTCATGGAGTACGGATAACGACGGGAAAATTTACACATTTAAGGTTAATACTGACATTATCTGGCATGATGGGACTAATTTTTCGGCCCTCGATGTCAATTACAATCTAAAGGACGCAATTGTCATACCCAAAGACTTTGAGACTGTTGAAGTTAGACTCAACGACCCGTATGTTCCGCTGCCTGTTATCCTTTCAAAGCCACTATTTAAAAAGGGCTTAATTGGTGTGGGACTTTATAAGGTTAAAAGTCTTAAGCTGAATGGTGATAAGATTGAATATTTAGAGTTGGTACCGGTATCCCAAAAACTACCTATAAAAATATTCAGGTTTTACCAAACAGAGGAAGCGGCAATAACAGCATTCAAGCTAGGTGAGATTGATATTATTGAAGATTTGTCTGATCCGCGGGAGCTTAAAGACTGGTCAACAGTTGATATTGAGGAGAAAGTTCTTCTTAACCGTTATGTTGGATTATTTTTCAATACCCGAAATCCCAATTTTTTCGATAAAGATACAAGACAGCTTTTGTCGATAGCAACTCCGGCATTTTATGGCAATAAACCAACAGGTCCAATCTCACCTTTATCCTGGACTTATTATCCAACTGTAAAGCAGTATAACCAGGATTTGGAACTGGCCAAAAAGAGGCTAGAGGACTCAAGGTTTGCTACAGAATCAGCAAGTATCACTATATCAACATTTCAAAACTTACTTCCTGTTGCCCAGAAAATACAGGAAGACTGGAAATCAATCGGACTTAATTCAACAGTTAAAGTAGAAAATGCGGTACCTGCTGACTTTGACGTTTTACTGGCAACTCAGGAAATTCCTCCCGATCCGGATCAGTATCCTTTCTGGCACTCAACACAAGATACAATAAATATCACAGGGTTTGCAGACCCAAGAATAGATAAGCTTTTGGAGGATGGCAGGGTAACAAAAGATAATGATGAAAGACTCAAAATATATGCAGATTTCCAGAGGTTTCTGGCCGAAGAATCCCCAGTTGCTTATCTTTATTATCCTAGAGTGTATACGGTCAGAAGAAAATGATCACCTGGGAGGTGAATTACCTAGGACACCTAGGGTATTTTAATTAATTATTAATAACCAAATATTCGTTGAAAGCACTTACTACTAATAGTTAATCCATAATCACGACACTGAGCAAAAAAGAACAAGCCAATCAACAATACCGCACCAATAAATATGATTAGTTTTGATATTTTAGAAAGATGGAACAAATAATAGATTTGGTAATTTGGTTATTTCTCTTAGGTAACACATAAATTAGTGTTACTATAAGAGCCAGAAACATCGGAATAAAAATTACCCAAAAACCATTTTCAGATAAAGAATTTCTAAAAATCAAGTAAGTAACTATCTGTGAAAGTATAAAAAGAGGAAAAAGAATAAGACTGATTCTTAGATTCGTTAAACCAACCTTAATGGATAATATTATATTTTTCTTAATCCAGTCAATCATACTATCATTAATCCTAAATTAATTTTATAACATTAATAGTTTATATGTAAATACTATTGTATCAATGATTTAAATCATTGAATCAAATTTCTGATTATTTTCATTTCTTTTTATTTAAGTAAGAAGAAAGTAAAACTATTTCAATTGAGACATATCAGATGCTAATTTAAATCCTTTACTTTTGTAAAATTTATCGAAACTAAATATAGCATCAGCATCGTTTTCTTCAGCGAGAGCAGCGACGATACAATCATAAATTGTGTTTTTCTTGCTGGTAGTTGGACTAAAAAATTGCATAGCATGTTTAAGTGTTTCCTGATTTACCTCTATTACACTAACATTACTATCTGTAAAAGCCGCGGCAGTACCGTAAGCAGTTGCACCGCTATTTAAAACCCTTTGAATGTGGGTAGTCGCTTCAATGACAGCAGTAACCGGATATAATAACTGTGCATTGGTCTTAACTAAATTTTCAGCAGTTTTAACTGCTTTAAGATGCAGGCTGTCGTTTGGGGAAACCTGAGCTACAATTGCATCTGCGTCAGCAATAACTCTAAGTGAATTGCTCATCCTTCTTTACTCCAGTCTTTACCATATAGGTATTCATCGAACTTTTCAACACTATCTTTAGGACCTTTCACTTTATTTATTTTACCGAGTTCGGCAATTTTTAATAAAACTTGCGCGGAAGCGGTTCCTTGTTGAGCAATACTAGCGATACCTTTTTCTAAGGCTCTTCTTATAATTTCTGCTTTGCTCTTATTTTGAGCCTTAGCAGTTTGAATTATCTTTTTTTCTAGCTCGTCTGGAACATATAAATAAGTCTTTAACATAATAATTTACTTTAACATGTTGTACAATATATTGTCAATATCCTGATAAAAAATGGACCATGATAATGCTTAAATAAGCCTACTTTGCAATATTAAATAGGAAATAATTTGCAGGTTTTAAATATTACGGTACTTTTGATTTTAAGGCCGGTACAGTTTATCGATTCAACCCTTCCCTGATCGCAGTTGTCACACCAGATGAAACTTATTGTATTTTGGTCGGAATAGATGTAGATCAAAGTTATAATAGCTACAAGTACTGCAAATATAAATAATAGATTTCTCAGTATTTTCATCTCTTTTTATTTAACTTTTTAGATATTGCTGACTGGGTATCTTCAAAAAATTCATCTACAAAAGTAAATTGTTTCGATGCGTGTTTTGCTTTTAGCTCGTCAGGGTGTATAAAGTCTACCCATTCCACTTCTGAATTACTAACACTGTTTGGTTTATCATAAGACTCAGCAATTAACAGGTATCTGTATCTATTATATTTATTTACTCCTTTTGTAACAATTTGCAAATTTAAGGGTTTAACGCCAGTTTCTTCAATGGATTCTCTTACAAAGGCCCTCTCAGGGGTTTCCCCAGTCATAATACCGCCACATATATGGTCAATGTCTCCAGGATTAACTTTCTTAGTTTTCGATCTTTGATGTACTAAAATCCGGCCATTTTTATCGAAAACTACCCCGATTACTATTTGCAGGTGTAAATGGGGATATAAATTTAACTTTGCACGGGATACGCCATGTTTACAGATATTTCCGGATGAGTCCACCAAATCAACTTTCTCAATTATATTTCTCATTAACTTCTACCTTTGTTATTTTCTCGATTTATTTCTATTAGTTTGTATTAACTATATCACGCTCAACCCAGTATTGAAACCTTATAGTCTTTGGTGCTAAAATGCCCGCCAATGAGTGAAAAAGTAATTTATCAACAATTAGCAAGGAAAATTGAAAGTATAAAACCTGAAGAGTACCAGCAGTATTTAGAAGTTACCGGTTGGCGGATTCTTCGAAGAAATTTTTTTAACAGTGATCTTATAACTGCATACAGCAGGGCAGAAGCAAATAAACTATCATTGCTTATAAACTCCGATAACGCTGGTTATCAACTTGTTTGGGATAAATATGAGGTTGACAGCGAAATAAAGATTTCAATTAAAGATAGAATGCCTGGAAGTTTTGGCCTTCCTGTGTTTTTACTGGAACCATTAACAGAGAAACGTGTTCAACAAATCGATGAACAAGGTGAGGCAGCAAAACTAGTACGTCCGTGTGACTTAAAAGCACTCTTTAACCAAGATTTAAAAACATAGCCTGTTTTTTGTTTATTTCCGTTTTAAACCCAAACCTTTTAAATAAATCACTTTTATCTGTTACTGATAATACCTGATATATTCCTTTGCTTTTTGCTTCATCAAGGCATTTTTTAATAAGTAAACTGCCAATTCCTTTGTTTCTATATTTTGAATAAACTACTAAAGAGCGGACTTCAGCAATTTTCTTACTATACACCTCCAAACTACAGCAGCCAACTATTTTCCTGTTCTCTTCAAAAACGTAAAAGCTTTTAATTACAGTACTTAGTTCTTTAAGAGATCTGTTAAGAACTTTCCCACTCTTTACCCCTTCCTGAAGAAGGTTATAAACAGCTTTTAAGTCATTAATATTTGCTTTTCTAATCATATTTCCCATCAAGACAATAAAAAAGCCTCACCCTAAGGGCGAGGCTTCTCGCGGTACCACCTTGTTTTAACTAAAGCTTTAAAAACACACCTTTTGGGTGTGTTAAAATCTAAATACTTTAATTCTTATTAGTGCTCCGTAAATAACGACACACTTTGGATTAATTTTTACGGTTTCCTTCCGTCATAGTTTTGCTTTTAGCTTTTTCTATGCAGCTTGTCTATTAGGATAGACTCAAATGCTTTTATTTAACTTAAGCAATAGTATACAAAAGTTAAAACTAATGTCAATTTTGTATCATTGATTTAAATCATTGAATCAAATAATAAGTATTTTATTATTTATGACAGTGTATGTTAAAATATCATTAATAATTGCGAGCACTGTGCGAAGCGTAATATCCTCAAAGGATAAACGCTTCAGCAACGTTTAAATTGCTCCGCAATTTATTACGTTGCGGGAGTAATTCAGTGGTAGAATGTTTCCTTGCCAAGGAAAATGTCGGGGGTTCGAGTCCCCTCTCCCGCTCAAAACTGTTTGCCAAATGTCAAGAGTTGTGCTATTTTTAAACAAGTATATGAACAGCTCAATCACACTTAAGCAACTTATTATCTTCGCTGCTGTTATTGGTGCTATATTTCTTATTGGTACACTTATTATGCCATGGCAGTTGGTTAAATGGGGTACGATTAGCTTTATTCCGGGACAGACTGTCACTGTATATGGAGAGGCCAAAACAGAACAGAAAACCCAGGTTGCTGTATTTTCAGCCGGAGTAAATGTTGTCAATGACAACAAAGATAGTGCTGTAGCAGAGGTAAATAGTAGCGTTGATAAAATTATAGCTGCAGTTAAGGAATTTGGTATTCCGGATGAAGACATCAAAACCCAAAACATTTCAATCTATCAGGGTGAAGAATACTACACAGAAGGTGGGGTACAAAGAAGCAGGCAGGGGCAGTGGAGAGTAAATAATACTGTTGAGATTAAACTCAGAGATGTAACAAGAGCAGGGGAGTTTACTGATCTTTTGAGTGAAAATGGGGCTAATAATATTTACGGTCCAAATTTTACAGTTGATGATACAGATAATGTTGATAACGCGCTTTTGACAGATGCCATAGCTGATGCAACAGAAAAGGCCCAGACAATAGCAAAGTCATCCAATAGAAAATTAGGTAAAATCCTCAATGTTTCAGAAGGCGGGGTCTCAGGAAATACTTATTATGCTATGGAATCGAGGATGCAAGGTGGTGGAGGTGGAGCACCAGTTGAACCAGGCACTCAAACAGTCTCCAAAACCGTCACAGTAACCTTCGAACTCCGTTAAATTTTCTCTTTTGGTCGGAGAGGCGGGACTTGAACCCGCAACCTCATGCTCCCAAAGCACGCGCGCTAGCCAATTGCGCCACTCTCCGTGTGGTCTGGGAGGGAATCGAACCCTCATGGTGTTTTCACCACAGCATTTTAAGTGCTGCGCGTATACCAGTTCCGCCACCAAACCTTCTTTTTAATATTTATATTGTACCAAAGAAATGATTCTAAGGCCATTTCTAATAAAAAGACCAGAGTTTAATCTCCGGTCTTTTTAAATTACGTTCATATTTAATTAACTTTTAAGCTGTAGTTGGAGGTGTTCCTCCACCCATATCACCTGGTTTAGTAGGTTCTGGCGTTGGCATTCCTCCTGTTGGAGGAGTTGTTGGCTCTGGTGTTGGATTAGGATTACCCATGTCTCCGGTTGGTGGTGGAACTGCAGGGGTTGTACCACCCATGTTACCTGTTGTTGTGTCGTCCAATGAACTCACCTCCTCTCATTAGAAAGATTTTCTGATATTAATCCATTGTAAGATGGATAGTTGCATTGAGTCAAGGGTGAGTGTATTATGTTTTAAGATATGAATAGAAGAGTAGTATTTATAAGCCTTCTTATTCTTATATTCACCCTAGGTTATATATATTACACTAAATTTCCCAATAATTATTTTGAGAATTTAGTAGCAAAACCTTCTGTTGTTAAGTATTCAGGAACTCTTCCTTGCGCAGACTGTCCAGGTATTAATGAAGTTATCACTTTTGTGCAATCCCAAAACAATCCGCCATCAGGCACTTTTACTATAAGAGATGTATACCAGGAGAGAAACGATAACCAGCCTTCAGTAACCAAAGGCACCTGGATGCAAACAACGGGTACAGCAAATGATTCGAAAGCTGTTGTTTATGTTCTAACAACTGAGAATATAGGAGATAGTGTGCCGCAGACGTCTTATTACCTTAAGCTTAATGAAAATCAGATTGTCCGGCTTGATAGTGACAAAAATCAAATTGGCGCCCCCTTCAACATGACTTTAACTCTTACGAAGTAATTATCCGTATTGATTAATAGACTCAATCAAACGTGCTCGTCTAACATTTTTTGGAAAGTCTAGATTTTGATAACCATCAAGATGATACTGAATAAATCTTGCTAGAGTGGTATCAACAACTGCTGGCAATCCCAACCTTTGAGCTTCTTCTACAAAAGGTAAATGATAGTACAGTGCTTCTTCTGGAGATTCACCACTAGCGATTTTACGGGCAGCGCTTGAAGGAAGATTGCCTCTTTTTGTTGCAATTACTGACGCAACTGGAGATCTTAAAAAATGTAATAATTCCTGGGGGAATTCTGCTGCTTTTTTAATCAGTCCAGTTTGCGCCCATGACAGATCTAAAAGTTGTGTACCCCGCGCTTTAATAATAGCCAGTCTTTCTGCAAGACCTCGCAGCTCTATATCAAATAAAAGTGGGTCTGAAAATGTTTCAAATGGAGTAAGACCTGTAACTGTTGAGGTAGAACCTATGGAATTTGCTAAAAGTTTAGTCCATTCTCCACTTTCTGGATCATCAAATTCTTTGACATTAAATCCGGCATCTTCAAACGTCCCAACTGCCTGCTCAACTAAACGAGATTCATGAATATATACTGGGTAGAGAGCTAATCTTAATTTCTTGCGGTTATATTCGACATTATTTCCTTCTCTGTGAACTGTAGTGTACAGACTACCCCGTATTAATGAATGGTCTACAGGGCATTTTTGTAATATTCTTTTTGCTTCATCAGTTACACCAACTCCGTTTTGGAACAGAAATGCAGTAAAAGGTGATTTTACATAGAATACAATCTCTTCAAGAACTTCTTTTGTGGCTTGTTTTGGTGTTGCAGCTATAACATATTTAGGTCTAGACGCCATCAATCCTTCAATATCTCCTCGTCCTACAGAATAGACTGCAGGATGATGAGGAATTGTGCGCATTTGCTGTTTTAACATTGTCCCAACCTGACCATTTGCTCCTATAATGCCAATTGAATCTACTGGATTTAGTGGTGCTTCATGAAAATTTGGTTGCGAATATTCTGAATTCCTCATTATTGTTTGAGATAATAATGTATTTTTTAGGCTGATGCAAGATTAAAAACCAGAAGAATAAATAGTTTGATGATTCGAATCATCGAACTTTCTTGTACATATACACATGGTCTACGTATTTTCCTTTGTGTAATATCCCTTCAGGAAGTCTGCCAAATTCCTTAAATCCAAAGTTTTCGTACATTTTAAATGCTGCTGGGTTGTTTGCAAAAATTCCAAGTGTGATTATCTTAAGTTGAGGAATATCTTCAACAGCTTCGTCAAGAACTTTGTGCATTAATATTTTTCCAATCCCTTGACATCTAAATTCTTTTGCAACAGATATACCAAAGACGCCCTCGTGCTTTGAAGTTCTATCTTTCATTTCAATTCCTGATATACCAATAAGTTTTTGGTCAGAAAAGACAAGAAACAAAACCGCCTGATTTTTGGAAATTTTCTCAAGCTGGTCATTGAGAAATTTTGTTTCGTGCTCTAAAGTAACTTTTTCACCTTGAAAGCGGATAAAAGTTTGTTCTTCTGAAATAGTATTTATATAATCTTGCATTAAAGTGCTATCGCCAATTTTTGGATAACGAATATAAAATGATGTATTTTTGCGAGATATGCCATTAAAAATAATTTTACCTTGCATATGTTTAAAATTTATTTGAATATTCTACATACAGGTCCTCGCGGTCGCGATCAAGTTCTCCTAATTGTCGTTGTACGTTTTTAATAGCCTGGTGAATATAAGGCTTTTTCCTAAGATCCAAAACATTATTAAGCTCAGCGTATTGAGTAATCAGCTGTCTTCTTCTCATATCCAAAGCTTTCCTTATTAATTGCCACTGGATATGTATACTTAAAGTATGCCATTCGGGGAAGTTTGCCAGGAATTGGGGATTGTACTCACCGAATTCCACGGCTTCGTTTAAAGTTATTGATGATTTTTTAGCTTTGGGAGATGATTTTAAATTTTGTTCTTTAATTTCTATTTCTTCTTCATCCATGCAATTATTATACAACTTTCAAAATTACTTCTGGAAAAGGATCTGAATTTAGGATAAACTTAATTTCCAAAAATAATACTAAAGGAGGTGAATTTAATAATGACTGAAGAAGAAATAATAAATTCTAATGATAAAAAGCCAAACACAATGATAATTGTTTTTGCATTTATTCTTATTACAATTGTCGGCGGTTATCTTTTTATTAAATCTAATAACCAAAAAACAAATAGCATGATGGAATCAAGTGTAACCGCTACGGTTTCACCTACAATTTCTCAAGCAATAAATACGAGTTCACAAGCTGCTAAAATAATTAACATAGAAGCGGGCAGTTTTTACTACAAACCAAATAAGATAACAGTTAAAAAGGGAGATACTGTTAAGGTTGTGATAAATAGCATGGATAAGATGCACGACTTTGTTGTTGACGAGCTTAATATGCGAACTCCAATAGTTCAAGCAGGGGATACAGGAGAAGCAACATTTGTTGCTGATTCTACCGGAGAATATGAATTCTATTGTTCAATTGGAACTCACAGGCAGCAGGGAATGGTAGGAACTCTTATTGTAGAGGAATAAAAAGTGGTGCGCCCAGAGGGAATCGAACCCCCAACCTTTTCGTTAGAACCGAATTGCTCTATCCAATTGAGCTATGGGCGCATCAATATAAACCATACTTGAGCGGGAGAAGGGATTCGAACCCTCGACCTTCTCTTTGGAAAAGAGACATTCTACCACTGAACTACTCCCGCTTATGTGCCGAGAGCGTGAATTGCACACGCATCTGAGCTTTTTCAGAGCCCCGCCGTGACTGACTTGGCTATCTCGGCGTAATGGGACGGAACCGAGGGTTCCTTCCCAACGATCCTCCTACAAAGTTGCTCATACCGACAATTCCTATCCAGCGGTACTCGCCATTTATTAATAACGCACAACCAATAACTAATCGTGTCGGCACTGAGGGACTTGTCCCGCTTCTGCGGGAAACCCAGTGCTTGTGGATCCGAGAGGGCTCGAACCTCTGACCTTTCGGATGTAAACCGAACGCTCTAGCCGACTGAGCTACGGATCCATTTTTTGTGGGCGGAAGAGGATTTGAACCTCCAAGCCTTTCGGCACAACCCCCTCAAGATTGCGCGTCTACCAATTTCGCCATCCGCCCGATTAAAAGTAAAGAGACATTCTACCACTGAACTACTCCCGCGTTCTTTAGTGTGCCGCAGAGAGGAGTCGGACCTCCAATCCCGATTCAATCGGGAACACGCCTCTGAAGCGTGCGCGTCTACCAATTTCGCCACTGCGGCATTTCCGCCCTCTTACGGCATATTGTATAGGATTATACTTAAATTCCAAAGATTGTGCAAAGTAGTGTTATACTTTATTGGTGAGTGCACCGTTACTTTTATTTATTCAACTTGTTTTTCTGGTAACTTTTGCAACGTTTGCGGTTTTTGCCTTCTTTTACTTTCTATCAATAATAATCGGCGCTCCATATGTTCCTACTCCACAAAAATATATAGATATTATGTTTGAGTTTGCCAACCTTAAAAAAGGTGAAAGTTTTATGGATTTAGGTTGTGGAGATGGAAGAGTTGTTATTGCAGCTGCCAAAATTGGAGCAAAAGCATATGGAGTGGAGATAAACCCCTTTTTATACTTACTTTCAAAGTTTAATATACAAAAAAATGGTGTAGGGAAGGGTGCACAAGTTTTTCTTTCAAATCTGTATTCTGTAGATTTTTCAAAATATGATATTATTTTTGTTGCCGGATTTATGGATATGATGGGAAGAATTGAGGAAGTATTTAATAAAAAGGTGAAAAAGGGCACAAGAGTAATCTGCTATCCATTTCCATTACCTCATAAAAAGGCAGTAAAGATCAAAACCGGTATTTACAAATATATTTACTAATATATTGACAATTACGTCTGATTAATTTCGTCATTCTTGCCCAGCCTCGGGAAATAGGTTAAAATTATGGTTAATTCTCATTGGGAGATCGTCTAATGGTAGGACAACAGACTTTGGATCTGTTTATCTAGGTTCGAATCCTAGTCTCCCAGCCAATCACCCACTTCCGTGCCTCAAAGCGATAGTGCAACAGTTTCAGCCTCTCAAGAGGGAAACAGTCTTCTCAACTAAGTGAATAGTCAACCATACTATATTAAGCTTTCTTATCAATCCCTTATTTCCCCTTGACACTGAGTATTTTTAGTCCTACTATTTGAATAGTTGTTCAAATACAATGTCAAAGTATCAACAGATTAAAAAAGAATTAAAAAATAAGAAAGAACTGGTTGCTTGTGCACAGCAACTGGGAGTTGTTGGTGACACAACAAGACTCAAGATTTGTTATCTTCTGTGCCGTTATCCAGAGTTAAATGTCGGTGAAATGGCAGATATCCTAGATAGTTCTATTTCTGTTGTTTCCCATAGCGTAAAGAAACTTTTAGAGCTTGAGCTTGTGACTAGAAGAAAAGAAGCTCAAACTGTCTATTATTCTTTAGCTAAGAGTGATTTCAACAAAACCCTAAAAGAATTCATTGTCGAGTAAAGTATGAGAAATAAAAACATATTCATTATTGCCACTATTTTACTTATAGGGTTAGCTTTCTTTTTCGGGAACAAAACCGGTCGTGTATCAAATAATAAGCAAGATACTTCACAAATTCTTTCTGACACTCAGTCTGCGCCAACTACATTCCTTAACAAACAAGCCCCAGACTTTAAATTAACTACTCTTAATAACCAAGAATTTAAGTTAAATGAACAAAGGGGTAAAATAGTAATTTTATTCGGTATGGCTGGGTGGTGCGGAACCTGTATACCTGAAGGAAGAGCTTTGACTCAAGTGCGAAAAGAATACGCCAGTAAAGGAGTTGAGGTCATCGGGGTCGCTTTTACCAAAGGGGATAACGAAGATTTCCTAAAAGAGTTTAGAAATGTTGGAACAATTGATATCCTCTTGGCGCTAGATACTGATAACGTCGCTTCTAAATATCAGCTTGTTAAGTTGGAAACAACTTATATCATCAATAAAGATGGCGTAATTGTTTATAAAGATGAGCAGTTTACAAGTTATGACGACTACAAAAGGGAGTTAGACAAAATTTTATGAAAGGTAAAAAAGGACATTTAACAGGTGTGTCGGCAATTTTAGCAATTGTCTTGGGGGTACTATGTCCTCTCTGTTTTATAGCCCCACTGCTTTTAGCAGCCGGATTTGGTTCAGTATTAGTTACTGTAGTTCCCTGGTTAAAACCCTTATTAGTTGTTGTTATCATCACCGCATTGATAGGACTTGGTATATCATTTAAGGTACATCGAAACTTCTTGCCTGTTGTTTTAACATTGATCGCTGGTGGGCTTATGTATTACGGAAACTACATTAGCTATAATCCTAATATAACCTATTTAGGAGGCTTTTTGATAATTGTAGCCATAGGTTCAGACTGGTGGTTAAGAAGGCAAGTCAATAATTGTTTGACTTGTAGAGTTGATTTTAGACATCATAAATTAACATAAACATTATGAAATTATTAACTAGGGTACAGACAATTTTATTACCAATACTTGGAGCGGGCGCAGTTGGGGCGTGTCCTTTATGTTGGATAGGTTCAGCATCACTGCTCACTTATTTAGGGCTTGGAGCACTTATTCCAATT
>JACOXO010000005.1 GCA_016182365.1 Candidatus Gottesmanbacteria bacterium
ATTTGAAGATTGTTCAAAAACTAATGCTTTACGTCTTATGATTCATGAGATGAGTCATACTTTTGCAAGTCTTCCGCATATACCTTATAAATCATCCTATCCTGAAGATGTCAGAGAACGCGAAGAATTAGTTGAAGGATCGATCATTGATCAAGTATCACTTTTTCCTCATAACTCTTTTTCTGTTCATCCTGGCAATAATGAAAGAGAGAAAACTATCAATTCTCCGTTTATGAGCTTAACCCTTGCCAGTATCCCATCACCTCTCAACAGACTAACTTTGTTGATTTATGAACTGAAAAAGGGTCCTAATCCAATCTCGCTACCGTTTAATCCACCTATAGCAGGAATTACCAACCTGCCATATACTTTAGACAAAATACTGGGAACAGCAAATTATTATTGTGATAAAGTATCTGTCTATGATCCTGATCCAAATGGTAAGAGTGTTTGGAAAACAACAAAATGCGGACCTAAATTAAGTGAAACATATGTAGTTGCTGGAGAAACATTTGTTGTATATATGAATAAAGACAAAAGGCTTCTTGTTCACGGAGTGGTTCCGGAAAAATTGCCGGCTATTCAACTTAAAAAAGGATGGAATTATGTTGGTCCTCCATGGGTAAAATATTCAGAAACCCCAGATCAAAGTTTTGCTCAATTTAGAAATAAAATAAATGCGGTTTATTATTTTGACAATATCCAAAATAAATGGCTTAAATATGTTCCTTCAATTTTTAGTCTAATACCTAATAATTCTGATTTGAAAATTATTGAAAGCGGAAAAGCATATTTTATTGATATGAAAGAAGACGCAATTTGGGCGCCTAAAGGATATAAAGATGGGAATATTATAACTCCACAACAAACCGGCGGTTTCTCATCTACATTGCCTACCCAAGAATTAGGATTTTAAAACAAGAAAAATTATATACTGCTGAGTGAAAAATATGAAACAATCGCAAGGGAAACCATAACATTAAGACTTTTGTTTACCCCATACATTGGAATTTCAACAATATGATCTGCCAAACTTAAGACTTCTTTGGAAATGCCTTCTGTCTCATGCCCTATGACAAACGCAATTGGAAATTCATACTTAATTTGAGTATAAGCTACGCTCTTCGGGTGTTGTTCAATTGCTATAATTTTGATTTTTGCCCGCCCCGCTTCGCTTGGCGAGGCCGGGGACTTTTGACTTTTGACTTTGGCAATTGCGGAAACTGCTGTTTTGACATATTGCCATGGTACCCACTGCCATGTTCCTACAGATGCTTTCTGTATTTTGTGATATGGTGGCGTTTCTGTTTTACCACATAAATATATCTTCTCGGCTGCAATAGAATCAGCGACTCTAAAAATTGCTCCAATATTATATGTATCCAGAACATTGTCAATAATTATTGTAATTGGATTTCTTTTGATTTGCACCAACTCTTCTTCTGTTGGGTTTGATATTCTCAACTCTTTAGCATTTAGTTTAATCACATGCATATTGTAGTACAATTAAGCTAATTTATGAAAGCTATTATCCTAATAATTATTGCAATCGCCATTGCAGGATTTATAGTTTATTCAAAGAATATTGAAACTACAATAATGCCTTCCCCCACTCCCTTTATTACAGGATTTTTCCCAACTCCAGCAAATGCTAAAAACCGTATAGAAATAACTTATAACAACCAAACTTATAATATCTTCTACTCACCATTAAATAATAATACTATCGAACTTATTCCTAACTTTACTCAGAAAATATCATCAGATGATTTAATTTCAGAACACAACTGTAAGGCTGCAATAAACGGAGGATTTTATACGACGGACAATACTCCTTTGGGTCTTTTTATAGCCAATGGAAAACATTATTCATCTGAGGTTATAAATGACAGAAATTTACTAACCGGATTTTTCTGGGTTGATAATAGTAAGAAACCAATGATAACTGACCAAAATCCCCAAAACAGTGACCTTGTAATCCAGACAGGTCCTATTTTATATAAAGGGTATCCTTTTAGCGCAGAAATTGATGAATATGCAAGACGAAGCGTTATTGCACGTAATGACAATAGTAACTATTATCTTTTGATGGTCACCTTAAAAGATGATATTTATTCCGGTCCGCAGCTTGCCGATCTGGGAGAAATTATTTATTCAAATGATAACCCGTTAAAATTTATGGAGGCAATAAACATGGATGGCGGGTCAGCGTCTACATTTTTTGATAACGGGTTTCATATCCAGGAACTATCCTCTATAGGAAGTCTTTTGTGTATACAATAAAACTAAGCAAGTAATTTTTTCAGAAAATCAAATATCCAAGATGAAGATTGGGAATGGACTTCACCAGTTTGGGTAGAAATCGTAGTTGTAATTTTAGTATTTAAAGGAATTAAACCGAATAGTTTATTGTTCTCCTCCTTAGTGTATTCATAAACTAGTTGTGCATTATTTTCCTTCAGTATAAGTCTTACCGGTGCATCCTCAATTAGTTTTCTAGCATCTGATGGAAGTAGGTTTAAAACCCGTGCTGAGTCGTTTTTCGATACATAAATTTTTCCATCTTCCCGTTTCACTGCTATGGGTAAACTTGTCTCAGCCTGAGAATCATTGGATGTTATAACGATAAGTCCATTTTCGCTTTCAAGTTGCGCGTTTTCTTCATTTTCAACTATCACTAATTTATCAACTTGTGCTCCAATAGAAGATATTGTTAATTTATTTTTCGTAGGAATAATTGATAGTAATTCGTCAACTGTCTCAACTGTTGTTTTTTGAGTTGCTGGTTCAATTCCTTGATTCTCGGAATTTATTCCTAGCACATCCTGTTCGGAGGTTAAAACTGCTTTATCTTTGTCAAGATATAGCGTTGTTTTAGCTAGTACTGTATTTACTGATGATATCAAAAAAAATATTACAAATAATATTATTTTTATTTTCATATCTTTATGAAGTTTATTTTTTTATTGATATATAAAAATGTGCGGCCAATAACATACCCTACCAGACTACCGGCTATAATATCAAGTGGAAAATGAACAGCAAGATAAACTCTGGATATTGCAATTAACAAAGCGATAAAGTAAATGAGCTTTTTTCTTTTTGGAAATACTGCAGCCAATATTACTGCTCCTGCGAACGCCACGGCCGCATGGCTTGACGGAAAAGAATAATAATCGTTAGTAATTTTGTAAACCTGTAAGTTTGGTATTGAATACTCTGGTCTAAGTCTTGCAAAAATTAGTTTCAGAAATCCATTATTTATAATACTTGAGCTTATTATTGTAAGAAAAAATAAAACTATAACCCTAAAATGCTTTCTTTCTTTGATAATTAAAATTACTGCAAGAAGTACCCATATTAGTCCTAACAAACCATACCCAGAAAAAAGTAAAGCTAAGAATGAGAGGAAGGAATTATTGTTATTCTGGCTTATAAAAATTAGGAGGTTGTTATCGAGTGTTAGTATATCCATACCAGACTTATTTGCCCCGCATCAGGAAGGCGGAAGGGCTGGAATCGAGATCAATAAATGAATCCGCCTCGTCTATAAGTTGATGAGAAGTACTTCTTCCAAACGATACTACTTCAACTCTGCAGCCGGTATTTGCCCTAAGGTATGTCAAAAGCGGCAAATAGTCTCCATCACCTGTAATAAGAATTACAACATCAAGCTTTTGCGCCTGAGTTATAGCATCAACAGTGATTCCAACATCCCAATCACCTTTTTTGGCTCCTCCAGCAAAAACCTGGAGATCTTTTTGCCTCACTTCATAACCGGCTCTGTGCAGCGCCTCAAAAAATCCTTTTTCCTCGGGAAGATCAGCGGAAACCACATAGGCAATAGCTCTTATCAGCTGCCTTTTTCCAACACTGTGTTCTAGGATTTTAGCGAAATTGACTTTACCAGAATATAAATGGCGGGCGCTGTGATAAAGGTTTGAAACATCTACAAAAACTCCTACCCGTTGTGCGTTCGATTGATAACTATTCATAACCATTATTGTACCACAGATTTATCCCGCACCAGCATGGTGCTGGATTTACTCACCTTCAGGTGCTGTTGTTGGAGTTGCCTCTTGCGGGGTGGCGGTTGCTGCAACTGTTGGTTTGGCTGTTGGCTTTGCAGTTGGTTTCGGCTAAGCCGTTGGCGTAGGAGAAGGTTGTGGTGTTGGAGTTTGTGTTGGAATTTCTGTTGCTGGAGGTGATGTAAAAATCACTTTAACATTACCTCCTTCTGGTACCGGGGAAACTAAACTTTGTTTACGAAGAAGAAAAAATGACACTGCAATAATAATAAGTACTATTATAATTATAATTGGAATTACGGGTAATCTTCGTTCCTGATTCATAGTGCATGAATTTATAGGAGATACATTATACCACTTAGTCAAGGGGTAAACTTGCGTACACCAGTCTCAAGACCTTTGCTTTTTGCACAAGAAATAAATTCTTCAGTAGTTGCCGAATTATCATTACATTGATAGTAATCCCACATATATTCGCAATATGATTTTCCTCTAAATCTTATACAGGCGAATATATCTGTTCTTCCTAAATTAAGTTCAGGATCTCCATTACTGAATGGGCACCTTCCACAAAGACCATAATAATGATAACCTGCGTTAGCAACTGCTGCTTTATCCCAATTAAGCGAGGAGTTATTTCCAGTAGAACTATCATCTTTTAATTTTTTAGCTGCACCCCAAAAGGAATCCATAAGATTACATCTGTCACCTACTCTATCTTGCTGTCCGGTAGCTTCTTTGACCGCTTCTTTATATGCTGGTGGAGGAGGCTCCCATTGGCCTCGTGTAAACTGCATTGGTCCTGCAGCAGTCCAAGGATTTTCACTACAGTTTTTAGGATCTTGAGCACCTGGCTGCATATATTGACTAGTTTTTGTACCATCGTAATACCAAATATGTGCTCCTTCAATCCATGAAACGGCTGCTATCACCGCTTGAGGAATCTTGAAATGATCACTTGCCTGAGCTATTAACTGTTTTAGCTCATAGGAACCGTCAGGATCTTTGAGTGATGTTATATCTGTTGAAGGAGGTGGTGTAACCGAAGGAATTGGTGTGGATGTTGGTGAAATAGTAGGTATAGTTGATATGGTTGGTACAGGAGTGGAAGTAGGAATAGGGGTTGGAGATTCAATTGCCGGGATATCAGCATAAGTACCACCGATAGAAGCCGGCAGTAACATTTTCATAGTAAAATTATACGAGTTAACCACTTCCTGCGGTTTACTTGTTTCTCCCGCCAGAACTGACGAATTATTCGATGAGGGAATATTTTTTTGATTGCAATTTAATCCTGAAGGACAATATGCATTGAGTGAACCTGTTAATTTATCACTCATCTGCGGAGCAATAATAGCTTGGAATAAATTACTTAAGGCGCAATTATCAATGCCGCACTTTTTTTCAGCGTTTACTACTTTTGTGCCCGGAACATAAATGGGTTGAAAGTTTTGCGTTTCTCCAGCAAGATTTCCGGTATTAATATTTTGATAAGTTACCTGTTTTTTCTCACCGAATATACAATTACCTAATATATTTATTCCACCAACACATGTAGATATTGTAATTTTGTCCTGAATTGATTGGGGAAGTAACCGTGAGTTGGATCTTTTTGTGATGTTGTACATATCAATAACAGGATTCGTGTTAGCAGAAGGCGGAGCTATTGTTGGTTCAGTATTTGCAGGATTTAATTCCATTGCCTCCAACACATCTGAATCATCATAAATCCATGGTTCGTAGGATTTTGCCGGATCATAAGAAAAAATAGAATACATGATAAAATTCGGGTCTCTGCCCCAAACATCCTTTACAGATTTTAAATAATCGATGATTAAGCCGCTGTTCTCTGAATACCTTACAGGCTGATTTGCTATTTTAGCGCCTGTTTCAAGCGCAAAGATTTTAACATTTTTAGCTTCATTTGCAGGAGCACCAAAGTTACTTACTAAAAATCCATCATAATTCTGGCCTTTTTTAATTGCCGGAGTTCCTTCTAATGAACCGTTAATGAATTCACCATATAAATTTAGAGCAATACCATCAAAAATGTCTCTAAAAAACTCCCAACCCCCCATATTTTCTATGTAAGGAGATATTGTTCCGTTGGGAGTATTTTTTACACCATTATCATAAAGTTGATAAACGTCAAAAGCCGGTGAAAGTAAAAATACTTTGTCTGAACTCAATAATCCTTTCTGATTTAGTGCAGCATATAAATCAAAAACATATTGGCTTGCCTTATCAGCAGGTATTCCACCTATACCGTTTGAACCTATACTCTCATTTGGATTATTCGGTTCATTAATTGGCATAAAATATACCGGTCTCGGCAATGTTTCCAATGCTGCTGCCCACTCTTGAGCATATTGTACTGTTAAAGAACTACCCTGAGAATCAGGAGAATGTCCTCTTATTATTAAATTTGTATCAGGATTGTTATTCCAAAGGTTAATTAAAGCTGGTATTTGATCTGGCCTGATCATTACGTAAACCCAGTCTGAAAGTTGCGCCGCACGTCCAAACTCTTCAAGATGCGGACCGATATTTATGCCGCCATTAAAGGCGGCATATGAGTATCTTGGGGTGAATAAAAAAAACGAAAGAATTAGAAAAAAAACTACTTTAGGCAGCCGCATATTTTTAGTATAACATCAAGAGGAATTGACTACAGTGGGATTTTGATTTTGACCTTTATTGTCTTCACTTTTAGGTGTCATCGGATTGGTCCAGGAGGCGAATTTGCAATTTGGGTAATTCGAACAACCCCAGAAAGTTTTCCCTCTTCTTGTTTTTTTAACAATAACATCTCCCTGACTGCAAAGTGGACATTTCATACCAATTTTTTCAATATAATTTCTTGTGTATTTGCATTTTGGATATGTTGAACAAGCAATAAATTTACCAAACTTACCCTCCCTTATAACCAAAGGGTTGCCGCAGTCAGGACATTTCTCGTCAATCTTCTCAACCGGCATCTCAACTCTAGGCGCAGTTTTATTCACCAACTCAACGTTTTTCTCAAATGGTGTATAGAATCCTGAGATTAAAGGAACCCATTCTATTTCACCTTCAGCTATTTTATCTAAGTTTTCTTCCATTAGAGCTGTAAAGTTTAAATCAACAATATTTGGGAAAAATTTAACCAGAAAATCATTAACCATCATACCCATATCTGTTGGTTTTAATTTTCTTTCCTCCTTTACAATATATAATCTGTCCTGAATGGTTGAAATTGTCGGGGCGTAAGTTGACGGCCTTCCTATACCATATTCCTCCAATGCTTTAATTAGAGATGCTTCGGTATATCTTGGAGGTGGTTGGGTAAATTTCTGCTCCGATATAACTTTTACTTTATTTAATTTCTCATTAACAACCAAAGGCGGTACTTGCACTTCATCTTCGTTTTCTGTTAGTTTATCGCCGGCTTTAATTCCGTATACTGCCCGCCATCCGGCAAACTGTACTATTGTTCCTGTTGCCCGAAGCAGACAGTCTGCCGCAGTTATATCAACAGTTGTCTGACTATATACAGCTTCCTTCATCTGACTTGCGGTAAAACGATCCCGTACCATTTCATATAATTTAGTATGATTTGGTGTTAAATTAATTTCTGACACATCTCTTTCAACATGTGTAGGACGGATTGCTTCATGGGCTTCCTGAGCTCCTTTTGATTTAGTTTTGTAGTAGTTGGGAGAATCAGGAAGATATTCCTTGCCGAATTTTTTAGTTATAAAATCACGAACCTGAGTGATTGCAGATTGGGCAATATTTAAAGAATCGGTCCTGTGATAAGTAATAAAGCCTTCTTCATATAAATCCTGTGCGAGTTTCATCGTTTGCTTACTTGAGTATCCAAGCCTGTTTGATCCTGCTTGCTGCATGGTTGAGGTTGTAAAAGGGGGAGATGGATTTCTTTTAACTTCTTTTGTGTCAACTATGGAAACCGAATATGATGCTGTTTCCAGTTTACCAACGATACTGTCTGCTTTTTCTTTATTGGCAATCTCTGCTTTTTGATCTCCTACAGAAATAAGTTTGGCAATAAAAGTCGCCTGCTCTGTTAATTTTTTTAATTCAACCCCAATAACCCAGTACTCAACAGGTTTAAAAGCAAGAATTTCTCGTTCTCTATCAACAATTAGCCTTACGGCAACAGACTGGACACGTCCTGCTGATAATCCCTTTTTGATTTTAAACCACAGCAGAGGTGATAATTTGTAACCCACCAGCCTGTCTAAAATTCTTCTTGCCTGCTGTGCATCATAAAGTTTTAAATCAATTTCTCTTGTATGATTTAAGGCCTCTTCAACAGCAGTCTTTGTAATTTCATGAAATACAATCCGTGTAAATTTGTTTTCCGGTATTTTTGTTTTCTTGTCATTCTCCAATACATACCGCACGTGATAAGCGATTGCCTCCCCTTCTCTATCCGGGTCTGTTGCTAATATTATTTGCTTCTTACCTTTTGCTTCTTCCTTAAGAAGTTTTACATTTTTTGATTTATCGCGGGGGATAATATAGCGTGGCTCGAAATTATGCAAAGTATCAACTCCCATTTCGCTTTTTGGAAGATCTCTAATATGCCCCATTGAAGCCACGATCCTGTAATCGCTTCCTAAAAAGCGCGATAATGTCCTGGCCTTCGCCGGCGACTCAACAATTACCAGATTCATCTTTTTGGAAATTTAATGGTTGTTATAGCTCCTTTATCTCCTGTTTTTCCATCTGAGAATTGGAAAGGTGGATTATTAATTAGTATTTCCGCGCCCATATCATCGACAAAAGTTTTCCAAACCATATCCAATCCGTACCCTTTTCCTTTTTTCACTCCTTCGGACTGTCCCCTCATAAATGCCTTAGGCTTTTTTACCTCACTATCATATGCAAGCATATCATCGCTATATCCTCCGGCATCATCAGCTATCTCAACTACAGTTTGTCCATTATCATCACGCAAAGTAAAACTCATATTATAGCCAGATTTAGTTGTACCTGTAATTCTTTTCTGGCTATTTCTAGCAATATTAAATAAAGCTAAATAAAAATCTATCTCATTGCCACTTAATGGATTTAATTTTATATTTTTGTCAATATTAACAAAAACGTGCTGATCAACGCTTTTTGGATCCATCTTTTCCGTTCGATCCAGATCGGTTATATAAGTAGTGAAAAAATTTGCAACGTCAGATAATGCTTCTGTCTGATTTATTGATTGTTGATAATTCACAATTTCATCAGTCCCATCTCTTTTTAATCGCTCGGCAACCATTGCCGGAATACGAAGAAGTACTGCGGGAATTGAATCCTCAATTTTGTCTCCAAAATAAAATTGGGCTAATTCCTTTTCTTGTAATGCATAAGAAGTAGCCGGAAAATCATGTTGTAAATTTTCAATAATTAAACGATATTTGTCTGCCTTAGCCGGATCAGTTTGCCTTTCTTGATTTTTACCAACTACTTTTTCAAATTCTTTCTCCGCTTGACTTAGCTTAACAAATACTTTATATGCCCCACCAATTGTGTAGACAGCATTTTTATCCAGAATTACTCGCGTTACTTCTAATTTTAGATCGTCGTAAGATAGTTCTTTTTCTTTACTACCTATTAAACCTTCTGTTGGAATCGCATCACTCATATTTTTTTATAATATCTTACTCTCTTACTATTTAATAGTCTGGTAATTCTTCAAGTATATCATCTACATTTGTTACCAATTTTGCTCCTTTTTTGAGAAGGGCGCTTACACCAGATGATGTTGGTGATGTTATTGGACCTGGAATTGCAAATACTTCCCTACCCTGATCTGCTGCAAAAGAGGCTGTGATCATAGTTCCTGATTTCTCTGCTGCCTCACAAATAACTACTCCTTGCGATAAACCGGAGATAATTCTATTTCTTATTGGAAAATTTTGTCTGGTTATTTGAGTATGTAAAGGAAACTCAGTAACCAATGCACCATTTTTAATTATTTCTGCTGCTAATCTTGCATGCTCAGCCGGATAAATCCTGTCAAGACCACATCCTAAAACTGCAATAGTTAATCCCCCTTCTTTTAATGCAGTTTGATGAGCTATATAATCGATTCCTCTTGCCAAACCAGAAACAATAATAAATCCCCTTTTAACTAATTCTTTGGTAATTTTTTGAGTTACCTGTCTACCGTAGGCTGTTATGTTTCTGGTTCCTATAACGGCGATTGCTTTGGTTTTAAAAAGTTTATTAATATCAATTTTGGTGTTTATATATAATCTTTTTGGAGGACTTTGAATCTCTTTTAATAATGGAGGATATATTTTATCTTCTAAACTCACTGTAATCATTTTTGTATGTGGGTTGTAAAATAATCTGTTAACAAATCTTTTGCAATAGGTGCAGCCTGAGCCGACCCTTCACCACCTTCCTCCAAAAGCACTGTCACCATGATCTGAGGATTCACAGCAGGAGCAAATACCGTAAACCAAGCGTGTGTTTTATGTTCGCTTCCAAATTCGGCTGTCCCTGTTTTGCAACCAACTTGAATAATTCTCTCCTCAACTGCAAAATTAAAAAAAGGAAAAGCAGTACCTCCTTCCAGACAAGATTTAGTCATTCCCTCCCTGACAAGATTTAAGGTTTCACTAGATACTAAATTTTCTCTGATTTTTTTGCAGTTGTCAGTCTTTAGTATTGTTGGTCTGCATAAAGTACCGTTATTTGCAAAAACACCATTTGCGAATGCAATTTGAAGTGGAGTTGCCAACGTGTTTCCTTGACCTATTGATACATTATACGTATCTCCGAGATACCATTTCTCACCCAAAGTCTTTTCTTTCCACGTTGGGTCTGGCACCAATCCTTCCGCCTCACCAGGAAGTTCAATTCCTAATTTTTTCCCAAAATTAAATTTTTTTGACCAGAATGATAGTTTTTCTGGCCCTAAATATTCACCTGTTTTGTAGAAAAAAATATCATTTGATCTAAAAAGCGCTTTGACAATATCAACTTCACCTTCGGTCTTGCCATACTGGGTAAAATACCAGTTGTGGAATTTTGACGAACCGGCAACAATAAAACCTTTGTCCTCAAATAAAGTATCTTTTGTTATTGATCCTTCCTCTAGTGCTCCTGCTGCAATAATGGGTTTATAAGTTGATCCCGGTGGATATACTCCAGCAATTGCCCTATTAAATAGCGGCTTATCTTTATCATTAAGCAATTCTTCAAATTCAGTTTGTGATAAGTTGTCTGAAAACTTTGAAATATCATAAGATGGAGAAGAAACTAAAGCCAGGATTTCCCCTGTTTGGGGAATGTGAGCAACCACAGCTCCCTTTTTATCTTTAATTAAATCATATGCTTTGATCTGGATTTTATTATCTAGGGATAAAACCAATCGCTCACCAGATAGCGCCTCTACTTTGGATAGAGTTTTAATAGGGTTTCCGGAAGCGTTAATTTCAACCAGTTCCTTGCCATACTTACCTTGAAGTCTGCAGTCAAAAACTTCTTCAACTCCATCTCTTCCCAGAACATCCTGATAACCAAGAGGTTCCCCGCAGTGAACTTTACCGAGCTCCTTTTCGGAAACATTACCGGTTATTCCTAAAACATGAGAGAAAGCAAAAGGGTGGACATATTCTCTTGATATCTCAGTTTCTATAGGTATCTGTTTACCCTGGCTTTCAATCTCCAAAGCCTGATCATGAGAAATCTTTCTAAAACAATCTTCCTCTCCACAAGCAACTTTAGCCAGATACCCGGGTTTATTTCTTACAATTACATTCTCGCCTCTGTCTACAATTGTTCCACGTGGTGCAGGATACACAATTTCTTTTAACCTGTTATTTAATGACAAACTTTTGTAATAATCGCCACGGACTATAGTCAGCCTAAAAAGTTGAAAAAAAAGAATAACAATTGCTATGCTAGGTATCAATATAAAGAATTTTGCCCGGCTTTTAAAACTAAACTCTTTATGATTGTATAAACTATGATTCTTTTTCTTAGAAAAATGGATATTCTCAGCAAAAATATTAATTATTGGATCTGGTTTCATTGGCTGGATTTAATATTGTATAAAATGTAGGCACTGATAATTACTATAAATGCTGATATAGCAGACTGAATTGGATAAAAATACCCGGATCTTTGAAATAAAATTAAATACAGGTTTACCATGATAAATGAATATACAAACATAAATAGTAAACTTTCCTGTTTTAATCTTCTTTTATAAAGCATAATAATAAATGAAGCTATAAGGAAAAAAATAACAGTCATTCCAAGCGGTTTCCCAGTCCCCAAATCAGACAACAAACCGCAAATGAAAGAAGATAACACGCCGGTTTTGGGCCCGGCAAAAGATGATAAAGCAATCACAACGACCAAAAGCAAAGGCAAATTAGTTAAACTCTCAAGGATAAAGGCTAAAATAATTGTAAATAGTATAATAAATTTCCACATACGTTAAAATGAGGATAGTATAAAAACGTAACGTAACTGACTATAGTCAAGTATAGGATCAACAACTGCTTCTTTATAAACTCCATCGGCAGTTGACAGTACTTCTTTCACTTTACCAATAATCAAATTTGGTGGTATTTCTCCTTCTTCACCGGAAGTTAAAACAATATCAAAATTATTCACTGATTCTTTTTGCAATATTCTTGTTAATAAAATTTGATTACCGAATGCTCCGGTTAATAAACCTTTTATATTTTTGTTTGTTTTTGCTTGAATTTTAAGCTCTGAATCTGTAGGTATCTCAACTTGCGAAGTTCTAGAGTTTACAGTTTTTACTTTACCTACAAACATATCTTTATACAATACCGTCATTCCCGGCATCACTTTATCAACCTCCCCTTTATCTACAATAAGATAATGATCCAGACCCAATACTTGAGCAGGTATATAATCCCAGGATACCGGAAGAGGTGTTTCAAGCTGAGATCTTAAATTTTGGTTTTCAGTCTCCAATATTTGAATTTTTGATTCTAAAACATCTATAACTCTTTCTTTTACATCTGCTTCAATAAGTTTTGCTTCTAAATTAGGGGTAAAAATAATTTTAATATTATTATCTATCTGTTTTTTGATTCCATAAATAAAAACTCTGGGAGGAAAAACGGCTGATTCTAAAGGTAACCTTAGAAACCTAAGGATACCAGTAATATCACCCATCAGAAGTACAAGACAAATGACAAAAGCAAAAGCATAAATTACTAAAGGAGAATAAGCCCTTCTTTGATATCTCACCTTAATCCCCCTGTAACTTTAACTTTATTAAGAAGTTCTTTATTACCCAGTACCTCAGCTGCCCCCCTGACAACACAGGTTAAAGGATCATCTGCAATTCTTACAGGAATTTTTACAGATTCGGATATTGCCTTATCTATTCCTTCTATAAGCGCACCACCACCGGCAAGGATTATTCCTTGTTCCATAACATCACTTAAAAGCTCTGGCGGTGTTTCTTCAACAGTTTCTGCAATTGAATCAATAATTTTATTAATAACCGGCGATAATGCCTCCCGTATTTCAACGCTTGTCACTCTTTGCGATTTGGGAAGTCCTGATTCGAGATCCCTTCCCCGTACAACTGTTTGCCTTTCGTTTTTCTCTATATGCCCTGAACCCACTGCGATTTTTACTTCTTCCGCAGAGGACTCACCAGTTAACAGAGAATATTTTAGTCTTAAGAATGAAACAATAGAGTTATCCATTTCATCACCTGCTATTCTTATTGATTTATTCAAAACAATGCCTCCGAGCGAAATAACGGCAATTTCAGTCGTCCCACCTCCAATATCAACAATAAATACTCCCTGCGGCCTTTCTATTGCAAGTCCCGCTCCAATTGCTGCAGCCATTGGTTCTTCGATAATAAATGCTTCTCTTGCTCCTGCTTCCAATGCAGCTTCCCACACCGCTCTTCTCTCAACTTCTGTAACTCCGGCAGGAATTCCCACAATCACTCTTGGCCGCTTCCAAAAAGGAATTATTGATTGTTTAATTGTTGTTACAGCTATATATTTTTCAAGCATAGCTTGAGCCGCGTCAAAATCAGCAATTACCCCATGCTGCAAGGGCCTTAATGCTTCAATAAGGGGAGGAGTTTTACCAAGCATTTTTTTAGCTTCTCTTCCTATTGCCAAAACCTGTTTTGTCTTTCTGTGCCTAGCAACAACAGAAGGCTCTCTTATCACAATTCCCTTACCCAATACCAAAACTAAAGTATTTGCTGTACCTAAATCAATAGCCAGATCAGAAGTATTTGGACCAATCGCACTAAGAGCAGAAAATATTGAATCAAAAAACTTGAATTTCATTATTTAGTCAATACAATTTGTGGGTCTTATTGTAGCACAATTTCTGCTTCCTAATTATCTATATTTGAGGATCCGATAAGCCTTGTTAGTTTATTTTTACTTTGACTAAACGTAGCACGTACAGTTCCTGAATCTTTATTGATTATTTGAGCAACTTCATCCATAGATAAGTCGAAAAAAATTCTTAACATTAAAATTCTTCTTTGTTCTACAGTAAAATCTGCTAGATTTTTTTTGAACAGTTGCATTAGCGTTTGTCTTTCATCTTCATCTTCCACAAGTTCATAACCTGACTCATCGCTTCCTTTATAAAACTCATTGTCCATTTCTGTAAGGGGATTTTCCTGACTGTTCAAAAGTTTTCTTGTACTATTTCTTCCATAACGCTTCCTAAGTGAATCGATTGCACTAAATCTAGCCATTTTAAAAAGTAATGCATCCATATTTTCAAAATCTTTATAAGGAAACTTGCCTCGATTTACTAAAGTAATAAGTTTTAAATTAAACTGTGAATAATAGTCTTCTGCGGTTTCACTGTTTGTTCTGAATTTACTTAGAGCCATTAATAATTTAGGCTTTAGTCTTTCTACAGTAGTAATTAGTAAGTTTATTTCCTCTTGAGTCCAAAAAGTATAAACTTGAACATTTTCTTGATCTGGACTAACGATTGAACTTGATTTATGATCGACTTGCAAATCGGCGTTATCAGGTGAAGTCTTAATATTCGGCTTATATCTTCCAGATAAGACTGCTACTTCAATTGAAAGACGCGCAATTTCCATTTCATCTTCAAAAAACTGTTCCGTTAAATCAGGGTGTCCATTATTGTTTTCGACAACGTTCTTATAACTTATATCTGAAGAAAAAACAGGTTTTGGTGTTAATTTTCTCCATGTTTGTGATTCGATTATTTCTTTTACCTGAGCAGGTTCATCCACTTGACTAATTGCAATAGCTAATGCCCTTGTTTCAACAACTGTTAACGCATATTTTTTTGCACCGTTAGCTACTTCTATTTGCAGCTGATATTGCCTTGGCAATACATTCACTATTGCTTTTAAGTGTGCAGGAGTAATTGCATCTAGTCGATGTCCACTCGGTCTTTCTCGAGCTTCCTTAACAAGCGAAGGATCAGCAAGTTCTGCTGTTTTAAGGCTTTGGTATACAGTTTGAGCGGAAACATGCCAGCCTTCTGTCTTTTTCCTTGCCCACTTTTGAATATCCTCAACTTCTTTAGGATCCAAACCCATCTTCGTACCAACTTTTCCCCGGGCAAAAAGAAGTCTAAATGCTTGAGTTGGTGTAATTTCTTCATGCCACTTTGTATATTCCCATGATTTTTTGACCCAATCAATTAATCTAGAAAATTTTATGGCTTTGTGTGTAGCTGCACTCACAATACGCAAATCTATAATCTCTTCTTCTGTGCAATGAGGTTTAATTGTAGAATAGACTTCTGTTCTCCCTAACGACTTTAGCGCAGGAACCCTATGAAATCCGTCAATGATTGGAAACGACTCTTTACCATCAATTTGACCTAATAACACAGGACTTAACTGGCCTGTTGTTTTCCCATCCTGTGATTCATTGGATATTGATTGAGCTAGCTCATTTACATGTTCCTGATTGACTGGAACATCTTCATTACTTATTAGATCAAGCGGTACAAAAGCTTCGTACAATCCTCCTTCTCTCTCATTGATAATTTTGACTTTACCTAATAAACTATCTGCGTTAATGTGGTACTCCTTATCCATACGGGACGGATTATAGCAAATTAAGTGAAGACTGTGGTTGATTTTGGCCAAGGATATCACTTATTGAACCAAAAGCTTGGCGTCGTGAATCAGCACATTCTTGTGAACAGTAATTATTTAAAGATAAACCTACAGCTTCGTTCCAATTATCTGCGTCTCCCTTTCCCATTATTCTTATTGCATGATCACGAAGAATTTTGGCTGCATAAGGAATCTCTAGATAATCCGAAGGGTGATTAAGAGAAAGAAATTTAAGATACTCATAGTCATATTCATTGGCCAAACTTACAGCTTCCTCATCGGTATAAGTACGTGGGTCTCTCTGCATTGCATTTTTATAGCCTGTGGACATATTAAATGCATTTATATTTGTAGACATTGTACTTTCTCTTTCATGTATAATCCACAGCAAATACCAGGGAATTCCAAATCTATCCTGACCAACCCTATATACTGGATAATATGTTCGCAGTAAATTTAAATCAGTGAGTTTACCTGTGTTGGGTATTTTTGATATTTTATCAATATTATTTGTCAAAATAGGAAGAACGTAATTTTGAAATTCAGAAAAATATTCATTAATCTCCAGATTACTGATAAAATCATCAATCGTATCAGAATTCAAAAACGACGTACCAACTAAAAATTTTAGAAATCTTCTTCTGGGCAGTTCTTTAGACATTAGAAATTTATGATATTATTCAACTTATGAGTAAAGAAAATATTTTAAGTTATTTAAACACAATTATCAAATGGGGATTTATATTACTTTTTTTTCTTGTTCCTTTAGTTTTTACCCCCTGGAATTCTGAACTTTTTGAATACAACAAAATGATGTTAACCTATGGCCTGACAGCAATAATTGCTTGCGGATTTTTAATTAAAAGTGTACTCAGAGGCAAAATCGAAATAACTAAAACGCCTTTTGATATACCAATACTTTTATTCCTAATCTCTCAAATTCTTTCAACCATATTTTCTATAGACCCACATACATCTATATGGGGTTACTATTCCAGGTTTCATGGAGGATTAATGTCAACAATTTCATATATCCTCCTTTTTTATATTTTTGTATCAGAGTATGCAAAAGACAGAAAAACGATTTTAACAATAGTTAAAACAGGTATAATTTCAGCTGTTGTTGTATCAATTTATGCAATTTTACAAAGACTGGGAGCCGATAAACATATATGGGTACAGGATGTACAAAACAGGGTTTTTTCTTCTCTTGGACAGCCTAACTGGCTGGCTGCTTACTTTTCAGTAATTATTCCTACTTCACTTGCCCTATTTCTGAAAGAAAAGAATAATAGGCTTATTTACATCATTCTTTCAGTTGTATTTTTTTCTGTAATCATATTTACCCGTTCGCGATCAGGTTTTGTAGGTCTTGCAGCTGGCCTTCTTGTTATGCTTCTGGTATCTAAAGTAATGTTTTCCAAAAAGGGAGCTTTGATAATTCTATTGTTTGGTATATTATCTTTTGTTTTCGGCACCCCATTTACACAACTTCAGAAATATACCCTCCCCTATATTGTAAATCAAATTACTGCAAAACCAGACCTGCAAAATAATCAGGAAGCTGAAAAAACAACCCCTGTAGGACAGTTAATTGAATATGGTGGAACTGAATCAGGGGCTATAAGGTCAATTGTCTGGAAAGGGGCAATTGATGTATTTAAGCACAATCCCTGGTTTGGAAGTGGAGTAGAAACATTTGCTTACTCATATTACCAGTTCAGGCCCATTGAACATAATATGACCAGCGAATGGGATTTTTTGTATAACAAAGTCCATAACGAATATTTAAATTTTGCCGCAACTACAGGAATTGTAGGATTGTCTGCCTATCTTCTGATAATTGCTGCCTTTATTATCTTTTCAGTTCTGGCAATAAGATCTTCTGAAGATAAAATTATGTTATCAGCCTTCTTAGGTGCTTATATATCTATTCTCGTTAGCAACTTTTGGGGGTTTTCGGTTGTTATCGTTGCCATATATTTTTTTATACTACCCGCATTTAGTTTTATATCATCAAAAAAATTTGAAACTAAAACACTAAAATTTAATTTGACTAATCGTGTTATCTTTCAAAAAACGATTTCTGGTATTTTGTTAATTGTTACATGTTATGTGTTATTTGTTTTAATCCAAATGTGGAGAGCAGATGCAGCATATAATTTAGGCTCTCAATATTCAAAGGCAAACCAATATTTAAATTCATATCAGGAACTTAAAAAAGCAGTCAGTTTAAATCCAAATGAGCCAACATTTAAAGACCAGCTTGCAATAACTGAATCAAACCTGGCTTTAATTGCCTACCAGGAAAAACAGGTCCCGACGCCTTCGGGTCGGGATTCCGACCAAAGCGTCGGAAAAGATATATATGGTCAGTTAAGTACTGATGCTTTAAATCTTAGTGAAAGTTTAGTAAACCAGTATCCTAAAAATGTAAACTTTTGGAAAACCAGGACTCGTGTATTATTCACATTGTCCGAAGTTAATCCTGCTTATTTAACAACTGCATTAACTTCTTTACAAAAAGCCTGGGAGCTTGCTCCCAATGATACAAAGATCGTATATAATATTGGACTATTGTATGCAAGACTGGGGAATAATGAAAAGGCCATTGAACTATTACAGAAATCGGCAGATCTTAAACCAAATTATTATGAACCGCATTGGGCCCTTGCATTATTTTACGAACAACTAGGAGAAAATCAAAAAGCGAAGGATGAACTCAATTTTATTACTACCAATATTAGGCCTGATGACCAGGCAGCCTTAGACAAACTTAAGGAATTGTAAAATACAAAAATGATTAAACCAATTATCCAGATTATCCAAACTCCAAATCCAGTACTAACTAAAAAAGCAGAAGCTGTTGAAAAATTTGATGCAAGCCTTAGGCAAATACTTTCCGAAATGAAAAAGTCTTTAGTTACCGCAGTAGATCCAGTAGGAGTTGGACTTGCCGCTCCCCAAATTGGATACTCTCTGCGCATATTTGCAATCAAACCGGCAAAAAACAGCAGAGTCTGGTTTTTTATAAACCCTAAAATAATAACCTCATCAATTGAGGAAATCGAAATCCCCAAAGATAACGCTCCTCTTGAAGGCTGTCTATCTGTTGATAATACCTGGGGTGTTGTCAGAAGGAAAAAGGAAGTAACAATTCAATATCAGGACATCAAGGGAAATAAAGTTACCAAATCATTTACCCATTTTCCTGCTGTAATAATTCAACATGAAATTGACCATCTTAATGGAATATTGTTTACCCAAAGAGTTCTAGAACAAAAAGGAAAATTATTTGAAATAATTAAAAATAAAGAGGGAAAAAACACTTTGAAAGAACTTCCACTATGAATACTCGCATTATTTTTTTTGGCTCCTCTATACATTCTCTCCCTGCCTTAAACAAATTAATTCAGAATGGGTATGAAATTACTGCAGTTGTAACTCAACCAGACAGGCCTGTGGGAAGAAAACAAGTTATGACCCCCACTCCTGTTTCTGTTTTTGCCAGGACTAAAAATATTCCTATTATTAAACCGCAATCCACAAAACCGATCTTGCAATTAAAACCGGATTTATTAATTGTTTGTTATTATGGTCAAAAAATCCCAATTGAGCTTATAAACAAGGTTAAATCCGGAGGTCTAAATATCCATCCGTCACTTCTTCCTAAATACAGAGGCGCAGCTCCTTCCGAGTGGGCAATATTAAAAGGTGAAAAAGAAACAGGAGTTACAATATTGAAGCTTTCGGAAGAATTTGACGAAGGAGAAATCATTAGTCAAGTAAAAGAATCAATCTTAAAAGATGACAATCCAGAAAATTTATATGCAAGACTTTTTAAAAAAGGCGCAGATCTTTTAATAAAAGTTCTTCCCGATTTTCTGCAAGATAAAATTGAATTGAAACCCCAAAATAATTCTAAAGCAACTTTTGCGCCAAAATTAACTAAAGAAGACGGGGAAATAAACTGGGATGAAAGACCTGAATTAATTGAGAGAAAAATAAGAGCTTTCACACCATGGCCGGGAAGTTTTACTTTCGTCAAACTAAATGGAAAAACTTTAAGATTAAAAGTATTAAAAGCGCATTTAAAAAATGATAAACTAGTTTTGGATGAAGTCCAACTCGAAGGCAAAAACCCAGTTTCATTTAAAGAATTCAAAACTGCATACCCAAATTACTCAATTATAAAAAGTGACTGAAGACCAACCACAAACGCTTGCAGATATAAAAATAAGCGACCTTTCCTTTTACCCCGAAATTATAGAAGTCTTTGATAAAACAGGTATTCTTCACAGATTAAGTGAATATCAACAACCAGCTGAACATTCTCCAGAAACATTGGAATTTTATTCACGAGTATCGTTACAAGTTTGCGAAAATATAACTTCCTCGGATAACCCTGTAGTCAAAAATAATCTTTATGACATGAGTGCAACTTTACTGCTAAAGGGTATATTTACCCCAAACCAGTTTCTGCAAATAGCAAAGACTTATTTATCATCTTCTAAATAGTTTGATGATTCGAATCATCAAACTTTAGTTATACATTTGAGGCGGATAATTTATTTTTTCTTTCCAACTAAATCCTCAACACTTATTGTTGGAGCTTTTGGCACCTTTTTAGTAGCTACTTTTTCTTTTTTAACTGCTTTTTTAGCTGGCTTTTTTGTCTCTTTGACTTTTTCAACTTCAACTTTTGCTGGTTTTTGATCTATTGTTCTTTTGATCTCTTGACCCGCCTTGCCGCGAGGCAGGTCTGTTGATTCTCTGCTCCAAGTTTTAATCAGTCCTGCTTCCTTAAATAACCTTCTACATTTGGTACAAAGAAGAACTCTCTGTGAATGACCTGAAATTAACATGTATGCAGTTTGCAAATTAGGTTTAAATCTTTTTGGTGTGTGAGGAGCCCGTCTGTAATGCTGACGGCCGGCAACACCAGGTTTATGCCTGTGCTGAGAACCGTAATTAGAGCCTTTCCCACAATTAAAACAAATATAAGCCATAGTTTTCTAATAAAAAAACAAGATCTACCAGATCTTAGATTGAGTCAATATTATAGCATATTATTTTCATTGCCGCATAATAAATGGTAAAATATATAGATGATAAGCAGTTTACTAAGTAACCCTTTGTCTCTTTTAGTAGGCTTTATAGCCCTTGTTATTGCAATTACCGTGCATGAATTTGCTCATGCATTGGTTGCTGACAGATTGGGTGATCCTACTCCAAGACTACAAGGTAGACTTACATTAAACCCACTATCCCATCTTGACCCTATCGGCACAATAATGATCCTTCTTGTAAGTTTTGGCTGGGGAAAACCTGTGCAATTTGATCCATTTAACCTTAAAAATCCAAGAAGGGATGCTGCACTTATATCAATTGCCGGGCCAATTAGTAACTTAATACTGGCAACATTATTATCTGTTGTTATCCGCTTTATTCCTCCTGTTGCCGGACAGATTTTACTACCTGTAATTTACCTTAATGTCCTTCTTGCAGTTTTTAATCTTTTACCTATTCACCCCTTAGATGGATTTAAAATCGTAGGCGGTCTGCTATCAGAAAATCAGGCGCGGGAATGGTATAGTTTGGAGAGATATGGCTTTATTTTTTTGATTCTTCTATTATTAGTTCCTGTTGGCGGCAATTCTCTTCTGTTTTCTTTTTTGGGACCTGTTGTTAACTTTATAATTCTTCTTCTTTTAGGTAGTACCTCTTGACAGAGTAAATTTCAAAAAGATAAACTTAAGTAAACTACATGTCTAGTAATTTATTTAAAAGCATTGCATTATTTGCAGGACTTGCATTATCCTTAGGAATTCTAGTGGTTGGAGTTTTGAGTCTTCGCAGTTATTTTACAAAAGCAACGGGATCTGATGAACCTAATAATATTAGAACAAGCAATATTACAGGTAATAGCGCCCAGGTTTTGTGGAATACACAATCAGATACCCAAGGATTAGTAAAATATTCAACTGATCCGCAAGCTTTTCAATCTGCAAATAATAGCAGTTTATTATTTGGCACAGAAACTCAAGCAGGTAAATCCCATGAAGTTACGCTTTCCCAGCTAAAGGCGGATACAACATATTATTATGAAATAGCAATTGCCGAGAAGGTTTATGGCCAAAATGGACTAGTTACAGATAACAATCATCTACCATTTACATTTACAACAGCAACATTATCTCAAACAACTCCTGCCCAAACCGGATCCAATCTTGATCCTGTTGTTTTTAAACAGAAATTTGGTACAACTGATGTTTTATATGATTTAAATAAAGATGGAACTGTAAATGCCTCTGACTATTTAATTTTCTTATCAAGAAATATATCTCCAACACCGTAAAACTTGACAAATAAATCCAAAAGTGGCATAACTATCGTGCCCTGCATGGGGAGAAGTTTGAAAATTTTCCTCAACACTTTTAAATAAGGGTTAGGGCGATAAAACTTTAAGATTTGCTTAAAGAAAGTGTCAAAACTCTTTGGAGTTGCGGCCAGCCCTCCCACATAATACGTTTCAGGAAAATACTCAAACATTAAATCTACCCCGGCAGGGTATTTTTTTGCCAAAAAAATGAGCCGACGGCCAGATTCGGACTGGCGACCTACTGTTTACAAAACAGTTGCTCTACCACTGAGCTACGTCGGCTTACAATAGGGGTATTATAGCAAAAAGCTCGGCAATTTATTCCAATCTATTTTTGATATACTGAAAATATAGTTTATGAATAACAAATTGCCGATCAATTGGTCATTTGCCGGAATATCTCTGTTATTTATAGTTCTTGCCGGCAGTGTTTTATACTTTGCTCAAAACATTTCTCAAAACAGACGATCTACAACTTCTCAAGCAGCTGTATTGGCAACTGACTGCGTCAATGGAATCCAAACTGTAACTATTTTAAAAGACGGACAACCACTATCTGACGGCACTGTTATAAATGACCTAAATAATCTTTCTTGTAAAATCCATGTTCAGGGAGTAGTCAGGGCTGATACTGCTTTGGTTTGCGCTTTCCAAGTTGGCAATCAAAATTGGGTAATAGGATGTCCAAACAATCCAGGAGATTTTGTACAAGAGGCACCACCAGGTAAATCACTAACAGGAGATGATGTAACAACAACTTTTACAAAATGCTCACAAGGATTATTAAATCCTCCAGTTGGTTATCATTCAC
>JACOXO010000006.1 GCA_016182365.1 Candidatus Gottesmanbacteria bacterium
AGAGAGAGGGATGATTTAAAAAACATGCATTATGTACTGTTTGATAAGTTAAAGGATGGAAAAATTGTTCTATTTTATGGAGGTTATCAAGATGAAAAAGCGCAAGACGGGAGAGCTGGATATACTCCAGTAAGTGTGCATTTTGCTATTAATAATCAAACTTACGATGAACTTATCAAAGAAATCAGAAGAGGAAACTGGGACGTTTTACCAACCTTTTTTGAAGCAAACGCTCCTAATTTAATGGAAAATCCTACTCAAAATAGGACTGGGTTAAGATTTGTAAGAAGTAGGAATGTAGCTTATGTTAATCACACATCTCCTCAATTTGATGAATGGCTAAATACCGAAGGGAGAATATCCAAAAGGTATATAAATGCACCATATTCAGGACAAGCTGAAGTTTTATCACTAATGGATAATGGATTTAAAAACGGAGTTATTGTTAAAGGAGAATATTCAAAACCATTCGGGGCCGGAATACCGTATCAACCCGGAAGCTAAAAATTTTGTAAATATTTTTTTCCTAATCTTACTGCCTCTTTTCTAAAAAAAGCTTTTACTTCTTCCCAATTTACTTTTAGCAACATAATTGGCATTTCGGCAACCTCGGCGTCAACAAAATAGGATAAACTTGTAATAATGCTATATAAGTTATTACCTAAGGCTTTATATTTTTTGTTGTAGATATTAAAACACTCTTCTAAGTTAATTCCTCTTTGAGACAAAAAATAAAGATCGATAAAATCTTTTTTAGAACCACGGTCCATAATTGCAGCTATTTTCATAGCACCTATGTCTTCGGGATGGGCTAATTTTATACCTAAAAAATTTTGTGTTGGAAAGATAAGTGGGTAATTGTATTTAAATATACTAAATTTTATATCATTAAAAGTTCCAAGTAAGGTATCTGAAAGAGCTGTTTGAGTTTTAAATTTTCCAAGCATATTTAATTTTTTAGCAAGATCAGACGAGGAAAAAGAAATAGGAGTAAAAAAATCAAAATCAACAGAAATCCGATGACCAAAATAGAGTGCTAAAGCAGAACCACCGGCCATATAAGTTCCTTTAGGCAAAACATTTTTTCCTAATATGGCCAGTGACTTTTGCGCATCCCCTGATAGGGTTTTTGTAAACATATCACCTCCTCACTGGGTAGGTTTAAATACAATTGCCAAAAACTGCCTACTTTTGGAGAAAAATCTCTTAAAGTAGTAAACGCTTTTTTTATAGTATCCTGATCAAAGTTTTTAAGCACCCACGACACACTTTCTCTATCTCCTTTATCCAGTAATCTTTGGATTACAAAAAGAGATTTTTTTGAAATATCTAGAGATTGGACATCAACATCCCAAAAATATTTATTGAATGATGAAGGAATTGTCATAATCAAAACAAACTATATCACACTTTGCTAATTACTTGCTTTTTTCAATCTCGGCAAGGGTTCTGAAGAGGGCTTTTTCTTCTGATGTTAATCTTTCAGGAATAGTAACTAGAAGTCTTACGTACTCATCTCCTCTGTCATTCTCATAAATTCCTTTTACTCCTTGACCCCTGAGCCGCATCATTGTACCGGGCTGTGTCCCCGCATGCACTCTTATCCTTATACTCCCTTCAACCGTAGGTATTGTAATTTCCCCACCTAAAACAGCGGTTGATATAGATATAGGTATATCTACGTAAATATCATTGCCTTCCCTCTTAAATTGCTCATCCGACTTTACATCGACTAAAATATCAAATTCCTGGTACCTGATTCTTTGACCACTGCTAATACCTGCTGGAATTTTGATTGTTCTTTTGTTCCCTTCAATGGTTACTTCTTTGGTTACACCTGTTACAGATTCTTTAAAATTAATTGTTATTTGATATACCCGTCGTCTTTGTTGTCTTCCGAATGGAGTACTGCCACCAAAAAACTGTTCAAATATTTCAAATGGATCAGAAAATCCTCCAAAATCAAAACCCTCGAATGGGGATCCTTGTCCTTGATTTCCACCATATGAAGTATAGGTATAAGTAAATGGTCCTTGACGCGATGTTCTTGTAAATCCTCCAAATGGACCGCCTGCTCCAAATCCGCCGCCTTCAAAAGCCGCATGACCGTACTGATCGTATGCTTCGCGCTTTTTGCTATCCCCCAAAACTTCATATGCTTGAGTAACTTCTTTGAATTTATTTTCAGCTTCTTTATTGTTGGAGTTCCTATCAGGGTGCCACTTTAAAGCAAGTTTTCTATAAGCCTGCTTTATCTCTTGGCTAGTGGCGCTTTTTCCTACTCCTAATAATTCATAATAATCTCTGTTTGCCATAAATTATCTGTTTTTAAACTGATATATTGTACCAAATGATAAGGAAAAATAAACTGCAGCTATTTCTATTTGCAATTATTTTAATAGTTGGAACATACTTTCGCTTTCATAATTTTCCAAATAGAGTGAGTTTAGTGTCATTTTTCAAGAAAAGTGAAACTTTGAAGCTAAACTATACTTTTTTTTGAAAATAAATACTATATATTTCGTTGAAAAATGACACATTAAATATAATTAGCAAGAGATCGTACTTTTACTTCTGTAGTTTTACCAAGGTGTTTAATGTTTTCAGTTACTAAAATAGCGTTAATTTCTTTGGCAAGCGAAAGATATGTTCCATCATAATAGGTAATATTAAGATCATTTGAAAATCGATAAGCTTCTTTTGCTAGTTCTTTTGTCTCTGGAATAAAGTTTATAGGAATAGCATAGTATGTTGCTAAACTTGTTTTTACCTCATCAAAAACCAGTTTCCTTTTTACTAAAACATTTCCAACTTCATATTTTGCAAGTTCTGGAGCATATAACTCAATCTTACCTTGCTGAAAATCTTTAAGAAGTTTATTTGCCTTATCAAGCAATTGTTCTTTTTCAGAACGCAACCACTTTACCATAACAGAAGCATCAACAACTACTTGTTTTTTCATAAGTAGGAGTATTTATCGATTTTCTCTATCTTCTCTAATCATTTGCAATGCGCTTTTTGTCTCATTTTTTCCTTTAAAAGAACGGCTTAGTCGAATACCTTGCCAAATCATATCCCAATCAACTTTTTTTGAATCAGTTTGGGGTTTTATGGTAATTTGATTGGGTCTATCTACGGAGATCGTAACTATAGATAGAGGAGACACCCAATCTACCATTTTTCGAATTGTCTCGGGAATAGTGAGCTGTCCACGATCACGAATAATACTTGTAATTTGTAATATCATATGTAATCAGAATATCAGATTTTATGATTAATGTCAAATTAAATTATTAATCAACTACTTCTCCTTCTTCAGCTTTGCCTTTTTTATCCTCTGGTTTCTTTTGTTGATCTGACGGCTGAGTTGATCCTTGCTGCTGCTGTTGATACATAGCTGAGCCAATTTTTTGGATAACATCAGAAAGCGTATTGGTTTTTGCTTCAATGTCCTCTTTATTATCCTTACCCATTACATCCTTAAGATCTTTCAATTTACTCTCTATCTCTTTTCTATCTTCTTCTTTTATTTTGTCTTTAAAATCTTTCAAACTCTTTTCTGCTGCAAATACAGTTGCATCCGCTTTATTTTTCACTTCAACCATTTCTTTTTTCTTCCTGTCTACCTCTGCATTTGCTTCGGCTTCCTTGGTCATTTTTTCAACTTCCTCTTTAGTTAAACCTGTTGATCCTTTAATAACAATGCTTTGCTCTTTTCCTGTAGCTTTATCTTTTGCTTTCACATTTAAAATACCGTTTGCATCAATATCAAAGGTTACTTCAACCTGAGGAATACCACGTGGGGCTGGCGGAATACCATCTAATACGAATCTTCCCAGTGATTTATTGTCAGACGCCATTGGTCTTTCACCTTGAAGCACATTAATTTCAACTTGAGTTTGATTATCAGCGGCTGTTGAGAATACTTGTGACTTAGATGTTGGAATAGTTGTATTTCTGGGAATAAGAGGGGTAGCTACAGAACCCATTGTTTCTATGCCTAATGTTAAAGGGGTAACATCCAACAGTAATACATCTTTAACATCTCCTGCCAGAACGCCTCCCTGGATTGCAGCTCCAACTGCAACAACTTCATCAGGGTTTACACTTTTATTTGGTTCTTTGCCAAAAAATTTAGTCACGGTTTCCAGAACTTTTGGCATCCTGGTCATTCCACCCACCATTACAACTTCGTTAATATCAGAAATTTCTTTCTTAGCATCCTTAAGTGCGGCTTTAACAGGTTCAATCGTTTTTTGAACAAGCTCGTCAACTAGATTTTCCAGTTTGCTTCTTGTCAGTTTATAGACAAAATGTACTGGTCCGTCTTTACCTTGAGTAATAAACGGAAGATTAATTTCAGTTTCCATGCTTGTTGAAAGTTCAATTTTTGCTTTTTCTGAAGCTTCTCTTAATCTTTGTAAAGCTTGAGGGTCTTTTCTTAAATCAACTCCGTGTTCTCTCTTAAATTCGTCAGCTAAAAAGTTAATAATTCTCTGATCAAAATCATCTCCTCCCAAATGGGTGTCACCATTGGTTGATTTTACTTCAAATACACCATCGCCAAGCTCCAGAATTGTTATATCAAACGTACCTCCACCTAAATCATAGACAGCAATTGTATGTGAGTTTTTCTTATCTAATCCATAAGCAAGTGCTGCTGCAGTTGGTTCATTAATTATTCTTTTGACGTTAAGCCCGGCTATTTCTCCGGCTTGCTTTGTTGCTGACCTTTGCGCGTCATCAAAATAGGCAGGAACCGTAATAACAGCATCTGTTACTTTTTCTCCTAAATAACTCTCGGCATCATTTTTTATTTTTTGTAGTATCTTTGCTGAAATTTCCTGAGGTGTAAATTTCTTTCCTTCAACTTCGACAATTGCCATGCTATCTCTTCCAGAAGTAATCGTATATGGGAGCCATTTCATGTCAAATTGAACAGAAGTGTCAGAAAATTTTTTACCCATCAGCCTTTTGATTGAAAATATTGTTGATTTAGGTCTTACCACCATTTGCCTTTTGGCAACATCACCAACTATATTTTTAATAGGGTCGACAACTGACGGAATTACGTTGCGTCCCTCTGAAGAGTGGATAACTTTAGGACTTCCACCTTCCATAACCGCAACACAGGAATTTGTTGTACCAAGATCTATACCGATAATTTTAGCCATAAGCTAAACCTCCTTTTTAACGATTTTTGTTACTTTAACATGAGCTGGTCTTATTACTCGGTCATATAATTTATAACCTTTTTGCAATATTTCTATGACTTTCCCATCTAGATCTGACTCAACAGTTTCAATTGCCTCCATTGTATGCGGATCAAAATCTTTTCCAGTTACATTAATTTCTGTTAAACCTTCCTGCATTAGAACATTCTGGAAAGATTTTATACATATTGCTAAACCCTGATCAGTAATGTGTTTTGCTGTTTTTTCCAGATTATCAATAACAGGTAATATTTTCATTATTAAAGATGATTTTGCATATTTGGCAAATTCTTCTTTGTCAATTCTGACTCTGCGTTCCAGATTTTGATAATCAGCAAGAGCCCGCTTCCAGTTGTTCTGACAATCCAAGAGTTGTTTGTTTAAATTTTCTACTTCGCTATTTGCTTTTTTATCGTCTGCTTTAATCATAAAAGTTAACCTGAAATTTCGGTAATTAAGCCTTTCATATACTGCAAAAAGGGAATAATATAACCATAATCTAGTCTGTTCGAACCAATTACTCCCATTGAACCAAATCCATGGCCTGGAATTTTAAACCTGGTAAAAACCATACCGCAGGAATCAAACTCAGCTCCCAATTCTTCGCCAACTATAACTTTGAAATCAGCTACATCTTCTCCAGTTAAGAATATTTTTCTCCAGTAATCGTATTCCTCCAATAAAAGAAACAGTCTTCTTGTCATCTCAAGATTGTAAAATTCGGGAAGCTGAAGAATATAACCTGTTCCAGCATAATAAATATCTCCTTCTTCGGTTGTAGTAAGAGAAAGAGAGTGGGTTCTTTGAGCAATAACAGAGGTTGCTTCTTTTAATAACTTATCAAGTTTGTGTCTTTTGTCCCAAACTTTTTCTTTAACGGCAACTTCTTCAGCAACAGAAATATCTTTTTGTTTAAGAAGATTGGAAACATAATATCTTAGGGCTTTAGGCGATGGAGTTCTTCCTGCTGAAGTATGAGGTTGCCGTAAAAAACCAGCTGTTGTCAATTTCACCATTTCATTTCTTATTGTTGCTGGTGAAATACCAAGGTTGAATTTTTTATCTAAAGTCTCAGAACCAACAGGAAGTGCAGTTTCAATATATTCTTCAATAACTGCTTTTAGAATTTGTATTTGACGATTAGAAAGATTAACTGGTTGCATTAGCAGTATTAAAACATGAGTGCTAAATTTTGTCAACCCCAATAAAATGTTGCATTGCTATTAAACTTATAGTAGAATCCTTTCGTTATGGCAGCAGAAGCACCGCAACCACAAAAAGAACAACCGTTAAAAAATCCTCTACAGGAAGCACGAAGCGCTTTTAATGGTGAATTATTAGGCAAAGAATATCATGAAGGACTTTTATTAACTCGAACTCTTATGCTTCAAAATGCTTTACTTAAAAGTGAACTTACTCCTGAAAAAATTTATCATGAGCTATCTGTTATTGCAGCACAAGGGGCAGACAGAGCGGAAATATTCAATGACCCAAATACAGCTTCTGTATTAAGAGAATTACAAACAGGTTTTCAACTTACTTACCAAACCTTTCAACCGAGTTTAGAAGTTGCTTCAAGAGCAACAAAACCTACTAGAACTGAAAATTTACCTCCGATGACAAGTGCCAAAGGTGAAACTGGACCTCAACAACCAATAAGACCACAACCTAAGATCCCAACTACTCCATCTCAACTTACTGAGCAACAAGCTTTACAAGAAACTGGCGAAATTCAAAAGGAAGAAACAATAGGTTCCTTTGTGCGTCAAAAAAGAACTGAGCTTAAGCTTAGTCAAGCTAAACTTGCGCAAGCTGTAGATGTGCATTGGTATTCTGGAATAATCAGTTTATTAGAACGAGGACTACAATTACCAAAAGATCCAGAAAAAATTGCAAGATTAGCTGCCGCCCTTGGCTTAAATGAAGAAGAGACTCAAAAATTTATGGATTTATATAATAAACAGATAGGTAAAAAGTCCACTTAAAAATATCTGCTTATCCTCACATGGCAATTAATTCTGAATTACATCGTCCTATACATACCCGTAAAGTCTCGGCATTCTTCCAATCAGAAATTCAGGGAATACCAGTTCCAAACAATAACACAGGATTAAACCCAGAAGATTTAAAAGAACTATTTGTTGTAAGAGTCTCTTCTCAAGGTGATCAAGATAATTCTGTTGAATTAATACAAATTTCTCCAGATCATCATAGATCCTATGAAGTTAGATTTACTAAAACGGGCACTATTTTTTGGAATGATGAATATGGTAATATTTTTTCATCTTTCTCAATCAAAGGCAATAACTTATCATTTCCTCTTATAGCAAAATCAACAACTTCTGATAGCGGTTATGCTGTTTATGGAATGCAAGAAAGTGATTCAATGGTTAGAATTTTGCGTGCATCACAGATGCTTAGATTTCACCATGTAGATACTGAAATGATAATAGGAGTAATTGAACCTACAGAACTACCAATAAATGATGAACTTTTGCCAATTGTGGAATTTAAGAAAACACTTATTAAAAACCTATTTACTCGAATTAAAGATAATGCAAATAGAAACGACGAACTACAGGAATTGGAAATTAAACCTGAAGAAATCGGTAAAATTAATCTACATTTAGAAAATCAAGTCTTCTTATTTACACTAAGAGGAATGCAAGCTCCAGAAAGAGTGTCAGATCTTAAATATTGTACTTCAAGGGAAGATCTTAAATTAATATTAGAAAAATCTTTTGAATATGTTAATGAAGTAGAAAGATATAAAGCAGAAAATGAACCATTATATAAACCGAGATTTTTTAGTGCTGAGGATGATCAAAGTATAGAAGATTATTTTATTGATTATTTGCCAAAAAAAACTGCTTCTAATTTTGCTACTTTACATAACCTGGGTTTGTCTCATGGATATTCTCATGCTGGAAACGTTTCATTGGTTGGAAGTCTTTATGATTTAGATAGTGTTATGGGTAAAGCAGTCGATGAAAATGATGGTGAAAATCAGGTTGGCAGAATGAACGGAGATATATTTTATTTTCTATACGGTCATGATTTTTTTAATGATTCAACAGCAACAGACATATGGTCAATGGGTATTAGAGATACTTTTGAAACTTTAGAAAAAAATGGTGTATTAAATAAGAAACAAGACGTCCCTCATTCTTCTCGCTTTTATGAATTTTCTCAGGTATTTTTGCGTCAATATATTAAACAGCGTGGATGGGAAGAAGATATAATACAACATTTACCTTTAATTAGTAATCTCTTCGTAAATTTTAATTACCCAAATAATGAAGTGTATAAAGATGCTTTAGAATATTATATGAATTTAGTTTTAAATCAGACGGGTTGGAAGTTTGGTTCAGACGAAGATCATTTAAGACAAGCGGAGAAATTTGTACAACATACAACCCAAGAAGGTTTAGAAAACTTAGATAAAGTTATAAGTAGAAATCCTGATGATAAAAACTTTGATTCTATTATGAAAAAACATAAAAAACTACACTTAAGAAGAAGTGCTAATCAAAAGCGAAGTGATAAATTAGAAGAAGTAATTAAGGTTGACATAAAAGAAGAAAGGAATGATCAACTAGAAGAACTAACAGCTCAATTTGGCAAAGAGGCCGTTGAAACAATAGTTGAAATGGAAGCGGTTCGTCAACACCAAATCGTTGGGGAGATTGTAAATAATGCTTACTTTGATAGGAAATCAATAAATATTCTTAAAAGAAAAATTATTGAAAAAATAGGGTGGGAAACTGATTTATTAGCACATATTAAAGAAATATGTGAAAGATTTGACGCTTTCCAAGGACCCACTGATGAATCTCATTTGGATTATTATTTTGATAAACTTATTCAACAACTAGGCTGGACATATGTCCATCCTGAATCTAGTCAGGAGCTTATTGAAAAATTTATCGAATTTGACCAACAAAAACTGAATACTTCAGAAGATCAAAGATATGAGCAACCAGATCCAATCGAACGACTTTATATGTTTGTGGCAGATAGAGTCGGTAATACAGTTAGTCAGCAATTTGAAAGAGAATTAGCCATAATAGAATCTCAATACGGTGAAGATAATACCAGGTTTACTGCATTATTTTTCGCACTAAAAAGTTTAAACGAATTATCCAAATATATGACTGGGGAAGAAATAACTAAATTTAAAGAAAGAATAAATCAGACAATTGGTTAATTTAAAGATTAATACTCATTTCTCACACCAACATTTTTTGTCAAGTTGTCATTTTTCAACGGAATATATAATATTTATTTTCAAAAAAAAGTATAGTTTAGCTTCAAAGTTTCACTTTTTTTGAAAATTTTTGTTATACATTTTCTTGAAAAATGACAGCTTGAGGAATATGGTATGATCTTCTTGTTCTTATGACAGATGTCATTTTGACACCCGACCAAACCAAAAACCGCCAACGCTGGAGCTGGGTAGCCAGACCCAGTGTTTTGACGGGCATAGCATTGATGGCTTTGGTGGGCCTGTCTGAGGTGCTCATATTTCCCCTCATCTTGAAAACGCGAGATGAGTCTGAAGGTTATTCGTTCATTTTGTCGTTCCACTTCGTTACTACTCTTCTTTTCTTTGTAGGTTGGCTTCTCGTGGGTGCAGGGCTTAGGCCGCGCGGCTCACTCAGACGTGGTGTGGGTATTGCCATGCTGCTTTACATCGCGGTAGGGCTGGTAACCTTTCTGCTAAGCGCCAAAGCGTTTACAGACCCGCTGGCTTTCCTTGGCTTGGTGGTATATGTCCCTTCGACCATGTTGTTTTATCCCATCACGTGGCCTGACCACGCCTTTGCGGCTTTGCGCTTTCTTCTCTTGGATCTGGGTATCCTTCCGGGTGGCCCTTTTTAGAGCATGCTTTGTGTATCGTAGAGCGGCATTGAAAGGTGGACAAACTGGTGAGGGAGGGGTTGGGAAAGGACAAACGGATAGCGGCGACGGTGTAAGTTTGCAAAAATGATTAGCCTCAAACACTTTGCAACTTTTGCAAATATTGAGGCTGTAAATATGCAAATATTTCTTGCAAACTTACACTGATACAGAAGAGTATGGAATAAAATAGATCCTAATCCCTTCTGTCTCTGTTTCAAACTTTTCACCCAAGTGTACTATATATCCCTTTTTAGGTTTGTATTTAGTTAAAAAGCTTCTATAGGATCTGGTAATCTCTGGCTTTAGTATTTTGGTGTGTTTTACCTCTATTGGTATAACTTCCAAGCCTGTTTCTAAAATAAAGTCAACCTCGGCCTGATCACGAGTCTTCCAAAAGTGGATTTGGGTTGGGGAGAGATTAATTTGTTGTCTTAATATATTAAAAATTATATTCTCAAACAGGTGTCCACTTAAAGGAGTTGGGATTTGTGACAGTCCAAAGAGTCCTAAAAGCCAGTTGCGAAGACCATTGTCTAAAAAATAATAGATTGGGGCTTTAGTAATTTCTTTCCTTATATTCCTAAAGTAAGGTGTAACCTTTTTTAGAATAAATGTCTGTTCCAAATACCATAAATAGTGTTTAGTGGTCTTCTGGTCAAGATTAACAGTGGATGCAAGTTCACTTATATTTACAAGGCTACCAATTTGTGAAGCTATGATTTTAAGGAGATTAGTTAATGCTTCTGATTTTTCAATATGTAAAAGATCACGGATATCACGGTCAACAAAGCTTTTGTAAATCTCCTGCATCTCTTCCTGTTTTGCTAAGGAGGAGCCTGCCAAAACTATTCGTGGGTATCCTCCAAACACCATATATTCAGATAGTAATCGTCCTGTCCTCTCTTTTTCCAAAGCAAAAAAGTTATTAAGTTTATCTTCATATTGATAGTTCGTCTTAAAATTCACAAATTCTTCAAAACTGACAGGATCAACCATAAATAATTGTTTTCTCCCGGCCATCGACTCTGGTATTTCTGCTTTAAGTTCCAAAGACCCTGAACCAGAAATAATGAATTTATGGGAAACATTCATATCAAAAATACCTTTTAAGAAGAGTCCTGCGTTTTCTTTCCGTTGTATTTCATCAATAAATACAAATGCTTTCTCCTTTCCTATCGCAAGCTCGATATGAGAAAGTAAACCTGCTTGTGAACTAAACCGTGTTTTATCCTCTTCATTATCTAAATTAAACCAAACTGTTCTCTTACCTTCCATTTTAAGTTTGTCTCTAAGAAGCTGCATCAAATATGTTTTACCTACCTGCCTTGGACCAGTAATAACTGTCATTTGATCCGATAAAAGGTGCTTTTCCAACCTAGTAAGGATTTTTCGTTTAATCATATAATTCTATTCTAGTACCTTTTTTTCAGTAGTCAAGTGGAAAAATAGTCGGGTAAATTAAGACATATCCATTTTCTCAACTGTTGAAATTAGTTCTGCATGTGTTGGGTATCTACATTATCCACAACTTCTGTAGGAGGATCTAACAAAAGACTTTTCATCTTAACAACTTTGTTTGCAAAAACCTTAAACAGAGCTACTTCCTCAAGCCTTAAAAGAAAAGAAATTCCAGTATAAACTCCTAATCCAATTAAGGTAACTATAATTGTCAGCATTATAAGGTTAATGGTTCTTGTGGTATCAAAGATCAACTGATCCAAAAGCTTCATAGGAACATAAAGAAAAACTCCAGTAAATGCTGTAGCAATACTCATTTTAATAATCGGGACAAACATCACTCGAAGATCAAATCCGCCAATTTTGTTGTAAATTAAAACCAGAAGTAAAAATGCGTTGATAATACTTGCAATTGATGCTGACAAGCCCAAGCCCCATACCGGAAGACCCAAATTTGTTATAAAGAAGATTGAAAAAATAATATTGGAAATAATAGCAATAATACCAACAGCAACCGGAGTTTTACTATCCTGCAATGCAAAAAAAGCGCGGCTCATAAGTTGAACAACGCTCTGGGCAAAAAGAGATATGCTAAACGCTGCCAATGTTTTACCTGTCAATACTGTCGCCGGCCAGTCAAAGTGGTGGGCGCCGAATACCAGCCTAACAAGCGGAATACGCAGAACAACTAAAATGACTGATGCAGGAAGAACAAAAAAAAGTATTTGATGTATGCCACTTATAAACAACGTTTTGAATTCGTTTTTATTATTATTTACGGTTGATATAGAAAGTGAAGGTAGAGCTGCAGTTGCAATAGGAATGCCAAATAAACCAACAGGAACAAGCTGTAAGTGCTGGGCTAGATTAAAGTAGGTTACTGAGGGAGCACCTAAAAGGGTTGCTAGAATTAGATCTACGGTTGCATCAATCTGAGAAACAGCAACTCCAAAAGTCCTGGGAAGCATAAGTTTCCCTACAGTCTTAACCTCTTTATTTTTCCAGTCAAAAGTTAACTTGTGCCGGTAACCTACTGAATAAACCAAAGGCACCTGAATTATAAAAAATAATACAGCTCCAATCACAACTCCCCAAACGGGCGCATATAAACCAAGAGTTGGAGTTAAAAATATGATTGCCGCAATTATTCCTACGTTATATATAACCGGAGCAATAGCAGGAACAATGAATAATCTAAATGACTGCAATATACCGGTTAAAAAATTGCCAATAAGTAAAGGACCCACCTGACCCAACAACATTATTCTAATAAATGGGATTAAAATATCTTGTTGTTCGGGGCTAAAACCTGGAGCTATAAATGAAACTACCCGCTGGGTAAAAATAAACATCAAAACTGCAACAATTGCAAATATAAGTATGCCAATATTAATAACTGATGAAGCAACCTTAAATGCTTCTTTTGTTTTTTCCTTCGCCAGAAGCGCCGAAATCACAGGTATAAAAGCTGTAGACAAGGCTCCCATTACTAAAAGCTCAAATATTAAATTAGGTATTCTAAATGCAGCAAAGTAAATACCTAACTCCTCGGTTGTAAAACGGCCGATAAGCATTCTGTCGCGGATAAGGCCTAAAACACGCGAAACAGCAACTGTTGCCATGATAACAACAGCTGCGGAAAAAATCGTAGTTTGTCTTTTTTGCAATAAAAATTTAGCCCTATGAGTCAAAAATCTTACCATGATAGGAAATATTGTAAGGAGTATAACACCTGATAAACTACTACTCAATGAGAAATTAGACCTTTAAGTCTAGATAAATACATATGAAAGCTAAAATAATATACATATTAACAACTATAGGTTATAATTCTCTGCTATGACTAGCTTATCAGAAAAATTAAGAATATTCAGAGGTGCCGTATTTGAAACATCCTCTTTAAGATCAAATTATGTAGTTAACAGAGGATTAGATGATTATAATTTCGATTTGCCATCATTCTCTGGTATACGTCTTAAAGAAATAATAGATTTAAAATTAAAAAAAGAGAAACAAATTAGATTGTTAGATGCAGGATGCGGTGACGGATCATTTTTGCTTGAATGTGCATTACAACCTAGATGGAAAAATAGATTAGAGCTATTAGGTATTACTTCATATCCATATCATGATTATTCATCATCACATAACCTTTTAGATAATAATGGTATCCAAATTCATGTAGCTGATTTACATAATCTCACCCAATATATTAAACCAGATTCTACTGATATTGTAACTTCATCAGGATGCTTTACGTATTTAGCCCACCCATATATTGTTTTAAAACGAATATATTCAGTTTTAAAAAATAGAGGATTATGTTTAATAAATATGTTCACATGGAGTGCTTTATCTTCAGAAGACGCAGACTTACTAACTAATTATTTAAAGGGAGTTTATGGTATGGAGATAGAACGTGATACTATCAGTTTCACAAAAACAAGATCTCGGTTACTTTTACCGCTCCGCTACAAGGAGGAGATTTTTAATACTTCTAATAATAGTGAACTAGAATTTGTAAATTCAGAGTAACAGTTTATTGCTTTTATTGCGCAGTCACGGTATAATTTAATTCACTTATGCCAATTATAAAATCTGCAATCAAAAAATTAAGACAGGATAGAAAAAAAACAATCGTCAATAATCTGTTTGAAAACAGAATGAAATCTGCATTCAAAAACGCTGCAAAAACCGGTAAAGAAAAAGATATCAAAGAAGCAATTTCTTTAATTAATAAAGCTGCGAAAAAGAATATTATTCATAAAAATAAAGCTGCAAGATTAACCTCACAAATTGCTAAAAAAGTAAAAACTAAAGCAAAAACGGTTAAAACTCCGGTCAAAAAATCCCAAAGGATTGAAAAGAAGTAAACTTCAGGTTAAACTATCTTTACATGCCTGCCTCAAAAAAACTTGACATTAACCTTCTTAAAGAAGGAGGTGTAGGGTCTAAACCACTAGGAAAGTTTTTAAGGTGGTCTTTGACTTATGGCCGATATATTATTATTGGTACGCAGATTGTTGTTTTATTGGCTTTTTTCTCCCGTTTTGTGCTCGACCAACAACTATCAGACTTACATACCCGGATTGACGAAAAAATTAATATTTTAGAGGCTCTTGCTCCAATTGAAACAAACACACGAAATATACAAAATAAAATTGCGGTAATCAAAAATCTTGAAGATTCCAGAGATATATATTCCTATATTACAAATACAATTGCAGTTGAAGTTCCCCAAAACATAATCATTACTCAATTATTGTTTAATGGTAACGTTCTTTCTATTCAGGGTTCTTCTAAAAATAATGCAGCTTTTGCCAATCTATTATCATTTTTGAAAGAAAACCCATCCTTCTCTGAAATAGACATTTCGGAAGTTAAATATGAAGATGATGGTTCATTAACTTTTAATATAGCAACAAATATAAATCCGCAAAAAACCTAAAATTTATGGAAATTGAAAAACAAAACTACAAAACATATGTAACTCGTTACCGTAAATACTATGCCCAAAATGTAGTACCATTTATAAAATCCAAGCATGCAACTGCCTACAGTATGATCATTCTTTCTTTGTTTACGATATCTTTTTTTGGTATGTTTGCAATAAGACCAACTCTTACAACCATAACCGAGTTGAAACGGCAAATTGATGACTCCAAACAATTAAATGAGGCGCTTCAGAATAAAATAAATCAGGTGATTGCTGCCCAAGAACAATATCAATTAATAAAAGATTTTGTACCCGCTATAAACAACGCTCTTCCCAACCGTCCAGAACTAGCATCTCTACTTAGAGATATAGAGAATATAGCTTCCGAAAAAGGAGCAACTCTCAGCGCAATACAAGTTAATTCAATCACCTATCTTCCACAGAGCACACAAAGCGGCAGTTTACAAACGGTTGCTGAAAACGAACAGCCAATTATAATTGATATGACCATTAAACTAAACGGCACTTATGAACAAACATCTGCATTTTTGCAAAAACTATTGAGTATAAGAAGAACAGTTACAGCTCAAACAATGGAGTTAGCAGCCAGTAGCGAAGAAGCATCATTAAACCTGGTATTAAAATTAAATGGTTATTATCTGAAATGAATAGTAAAGAAATTACAGTTTTATCGATTTTTACATTAATTACTGTCCTGGTTTGGATAGTCTATGATGTCTATCATGCTGCTACAACCACAACAATTACTACAGTACAACAAGAGCTTATGCGTCCGTTGACACCTACCTTCGACCATGAAACAATCGTCAAAATTGTTGATGACGAGCTTTAAAATATGTATCATCAAGCTAAAAAAATACCTACTATAGTTGCTCTTCTGCTTTTAATCATAGGAATCGGTGGAGGCATTTATCTAGTTGAACAAAGAACATCAGGGCCAACCAAAGCATTAGTATCAATCGAACCATCCGTTGTACAGATTACAAATATTACTGACAGTTCATTTAGTATAGTCTGGCTAACTAATGAGCCAGCTTCCGGAACGGTTGCTTATGGAACTAATCCAAACCAAGTAGAAAGTATTGCATTTGATGACAGGGATATTGACTCTCTGTCTAAACCATACACAACACACCAGGTTACACTAAGAAACCTTAGTCCCAAAAACACATATTATTTTACAATTCTATCCTCTGATAAAAAATTCAATAACGGCGATAAACCATACTCAATTACAACACCTTTAAAACCGGATACTTCTTCTGATCTTGAACCGGCCTATGGGCAAGTTGTGGACCAACAAAACCAGCCAGCACAGGGAGCATTAGTCATTTTAAATTTACCAAGAAGCCTGCCATTGTCAACACTTGTAAAAGATTCGGGTAACTGGCTTGTTCCTCTAAATATTGCTCGGGATATCAACCTAAACTTATATACAAATTCTAGCGCTTCTAGCATACCGATCTCCATTACAATTTTACTAAATCCTGAAGATAAAGCCACAGCAACAACTGATACTAAAAATGATTCTCCTGTACCACCTATTACTATCGGGAAAACCTACAACTTTGAAGGTCTTGAATCAAAGAAAAAAAATGAAAATCCTAAAACCTTAGCTATGGAAACTGAAGTTTTAGGAAAATCTTCAAATTCCAAAGTGGAAGTTCTCATTCCCCAAGATGGACAAACATTTGTTTCAACAAAACCTCTTTTCAGAGGAATCGGGATGCCGGGGGAAGACGTGCTTCTTGAAATTTCACAAACACCCCTTATAACCGGAAAAACAATAGTTTCAGAAGAAGGAAGATGGTCATGGAGCTCACCTAAAGATCTTGCGCCCGACAAACACAAAATCACAATTACAACGACCGAAGAAAACGGCGATGAAGTAAGTTTTGTGAGAAATTTTTTAGTATTTAAAAGCGGCACTCAGGTCTTAGGAGATGCAACTCCTTCAGCTTCGACTCCTACTCCAACTAGTTCTCCATCAGCAACACTGCAACCTTTATTTACGCCAACCCCAACAACAACGCCTCTACCAGTTCCAGTTGCAGGATCTTTTGAATACACACTTATCTTAATTGCCGGCGGATCTATTTTATCTGTTATTGGCTTTGCAAAACTTATAAGCAGGGGGTAAAGTAAATACATGAAGTTTACTCTGGCAGATATTTCCAGCAGAAAAAAATCTATTATTGCCATTATTCTTCTTATTCTTTTACTAATCAGCATTCCTGTTGCAGTATTCCTAGTACAACAAAGGCAGGAACTGCGAAAAAAAGCAATTGAAGCTGGTGATGGACAACTGGTTTGTGATGCAGGTCCAAACCCATATGATAGTAATAGTATTGTAATTACCAACAAAACAACCCAAACAATTAATAATTTGGTATCAAATGTCTTCAGATGTACTTACTCGCCAGGAAGAGTTGTTGAAGGATTTTATTCCTGCGAAACACAAACTGAGTGCGATAAAAAAGCCCAAGATGGAAATACTCATTGTCAAGTTGGCGTATGGGACCAAGATGCATCTGTTATTGATTTTTCCTTAAATCCAGGTGACCCACCACGAACTATGAGTGTAACTGTTGAACCCTGTCAAATTGTGCAAATTGATGCTTATAACAATACCGTGCATGAAAATGATGATCCAACTGAATGTTATAACATTCAATCACAGGGCACAAATCCACCTCCACCTGCTCGGTGGCCAGGAGGAATTGCCTTTGGTATTAAACAAAATCCACAAGGGTATGATGTGGCAACCGGACAATGTCCACAACCTACTGCAACTCCATCACCCACTCCAACAAACACACCTATTCCTACTTTAACAGGAACGCCAACTCCTACTCCAACGGGTACTTTAACACCCACTCCAACTCGTACACCTACTCCAACGGGTACTCTAACACCTTCTCCCACACCAACCAAAACGCCAACTCCTACTCCAACAAAAACACCTACACCAACTAATTCACCTACTCCTACTCGCACGCCTACCCCAATCCCGACCTCAACACCCGTCATTTTAGCTGGATCAACACCGACACCAACTACACCGCCACCAGTTTCTGGATCAACTTTACCAACGATACTCACCGCAATAGGTGGCCTTATACTGTTTGGTGTAGCTTTAATATTTTAACTTAGGGAGCAATTGTACAAGCGGGGTCTGAGATAAAACAGTTAATGTAGCTTTGAATCTCTGCAAAATTACCACTCCTAGGCTCCAAAACCCATTTCTGATACTTCTCAACAGGAGGGTTAACCAGAAAACCTACCTGATTTAAATCAGGATTACCCCAATCTAAGGGAATACTCCTCACTGCACCATTAAATCCTAAACCAAATCTAGTAAGATAGGCTGCTTCTCCTAGACTAAGGTCGGTTTTTATAGTTTTTCTTACAACATCAATTATCTCTTTTGCTTTCCCTGGACTTAGGTTATCTAAAGATAAAAGTTTTTGCTGAAAGGCAAGAAGCACTTGTTTTTGCCTTCTGCTTCTTGCAAAGTCAGTACCTTCTTCACCTGTGGCATTTCTACTCCTTACATATTTTAAAGCAGTAATTCCATCCATATGCTGCAAACCTTGACTAAACTGGATCGTTTCATATCTACATTTATATTCAGGATCCCCGCTGCATAGTTCATTTTCCAGTCCTGGTATTGGAAATTTTTCATCAACAAAACTATTTTCAACATTAACATCCAACCCTCCCAAAATATCAACTAAATCAACAAAACCGTCAAAATCAACTAGGAGTGCATAATGTATTGGCTGCCCTAAAACTTCCTCTACAACTGATTTAGTTAAAGTAAAACCACCGCCTTCTTTTGCCTCTTCCCCATAATGGTATGCTGTATTGATTTTATCTTTCATTGAAGGAATCCAAATATCCCTAGGCACAGAAATCAGAAGCATGTCTTTTGTTGAAACATCAACGCTTACGAAAATAATCGTATCTGTTAAATCAATACCTTCATGCTTTTTACCCGGTACACCAAGCAAAATAAAATTTGTCCTGCCATGTATACTTTTTAATGGTGATTCGGCAACATTGAGAAAAGAAGTTATTAAAGAGGGAGTGACTTTATTGGTTTTGAATATATTCAAAATCCTAAGTACTAGAAGAATTAAAAAAAGAGCAAATAAGAATATGACAACTAATTTAATAGCTTTTGAATATTTATTTATAAAACCGGATAATACTCTTTTATTTTTTTCCAGCATACTGAATAATCTTTAGAAAGTTGGAGGGATCATTACTTCCTGAACCAACTAAAACTCCATCAAATCCCCCATCCTGTATATAACCTGAGACATTTTCTTTTCCAACGCTTCCACCATACAAAACTTTTTGGAGTATATTATTTTTTTTAATTGTTTTGAGTATTTTAAATGCGGTGTTTGGATTTTGGGCTTTACCTGTTCCTATTGCTTCTTTTGGTTCGTAAGCAATAATTGAAACATCTTTAATTTTTGAATATTCATTTATTGAAGATATACAAACAATGGGAATAATGCTTTGAGACTTTGCCGCAAGAATTTTTTTATTTACAACCTCTTCGGTCTCAGCAAACAATTTTCTTCTTTCAGAATGACCTATGATTGCATAAGTAACTATCTCTTTAAGCTCATAAGCTGTGACTTCACCGGTATAACTACCCACCGGATATTCTGATATATCTTGAGCTGATAAGTATAGCGGAAACATCCAAGTATTTTTTTTAACAAAAATAGCTGAGGGCTCTAAAGCTGTAAAAGAGGGTGCAATAATAACTGTGGGTTTTGAAATTGATAGAGATTGCTGTATTTTATGAAATTCTGATAACCATGCCAAGGTTTCCTTTGAGTTTTTATTTGCTTTGAAGTTTGCAATAAATAGCATATACTGTCTAAGAACTCGTCCATCCCGCTAAGCGGGATATTTACGGTTCTTTGTGCCGCAATCATATTGTTTAACTTATTAATAAACGCGGCCTAAACATTATATAGCTTTTTAAACTTTTTAAAAATGACAGATTCTTTTCTTCGTTCACTTAATAAAGATCAGTATCAAGCTGTCACCCAAATTACGGGCCCGGTAATAGTTTTGGCTGGCGCAGGATCAGGAAAAACTAGGGTACTAACCTATAAAGTGGCACACCTTATTCTTGATAAAAAAGTCGACCCGCAAAATATTTTGATGGTAACTTTTACCAATAAAGCAGCTGGAGAAATGAAAAGCAGAATTGAAAAACTTGTTGGTAAAAATTTATCTCCGATGGCGGCAACATTTCATTCATTTGCAGCCCGCCTTTTACGACGTGAAGGTTATAATATAGGAATTCCCATAAATTTTGTTATATATGACCAGCAGGACCAGCTTGAAGCCATTAAAACTGTCATGCAAAGTATGAGCTTGAACTCAAAAACTGTAAATCCCAAAAGCGTACTTAACACGATCTCTCAGGCTAAAAATGAATTAATTGACGCAGCTGATTACATAAGATACGCAAGAGGTTTTTTCCAGGAGACTGTAGCTAGAATTTACCCCGTTTATCAGGAATTTCTCAAAAAAAATAGCGCTTTGGATTTTGATGATTTATTAACAGAAACTGTTAAATTCCTGAAAGACTCTCCCAAAGCTGCTTTTTATCAAGATCAGTATAAATACATAACAATTGATGAATATCAGGACACTAATAAAGCCCAATATGAAATAAGTAAACTGCTTGCAAAAACCCACAAAAATATATGCATTGTTGGAGATGCAGCCCAATCAATTTATTCATGGAGAGGGGCAGACTATCAAAATATAGGTAATTTTCAAAGAGATTTTGATCCTGTAAAAATAATTTATTTGGAGCAAAATTATAGATCTACCCAAAAAATTTTAGAATCGGCAAGATCTGTTGTTTCCCATAACACATCTCATCCGATACTAAAACTTTGGACTACAAACGGAGATGGTAATGATTTATCGTATTTTGAGGCTGAAAGTGAACAAGAAGAAGCTTTGTATGTATTAAGCGCAATAAATAAGCTGGTTAGTGATTCTAAAAATATAATAAGCTTGTCAGACGTTGCAGTTTTATACAGAACAAATGCTCAATCTAGAGTAATTGAGGAAGCACTATTACATAGTGCAATTCCTTATAAAATTGTTGGTGCTGTCAGATTTTATGACAGGAAAGAAATTAAAGATCTTTTGTCCTATCTCAAGTTTATTGCAAACCCCAAAGATTCAGTTGCCCTTTCTAGAATTGGGAAAATTGGTAAGAGAAGACAGCAACTGTTTATTGAAGTTTTTGAAGAAATTACTAGCAAGGTAATGAACAAATTTACTACCCTTGATATCTTGGACACTGTAGTCAAAAAAACAGACTACCTTTCCTTATTTGACCTAAAAGACGAACAAGACAAGGGAAGACTTGAAAATATTAAAGAGTTAAGAAGCGTTGCTACTCAATTTGACAACTTAAATGATTTTCTGGAAAATGTAGCCCTTGTTGAACAAGAGTATCTGCCCAGTGGTAAACCTACTAAATTTGAAAACAATGCAGCAGTTAATCTTTTAACAATCCATGCTGCCAAGGGACTTGAGTTTAAAGCTGTATTTATAATAGGTATGGAGGAGGGACTTTTCCCACATTCACAAGCGCTTATGGATAGAGTACAGATGGAAGAAGAAAGAAGACTCGCTTATGTTGCAATAACTCGGGCAAAGAATCATTTATATTTAACAAGTGCTAGAAGAAGACTGTTTTTCGGAAAAACTACCAATAACCTTCCATCAAGATTTTTAGGCGATATTCCCCAGGATTTTCTGCAAATGATACAATTAATAGAATGAATTCTACAGTTTCTGAGATTCCAACATATTCGTCACATTTTGACAAACTCGCGCCTCACCCTCTGCAGTCTTGGGAATGGGGAGAATTTAGAAAAAAAACCGGAATCCAAGTTTACCGTTTTGGTGAATATGAAGATGGTAAATTAAAAGCTGTTTATCAAATGACGTTACATAAAATTCCAAAATTAAATTATTTTATTGGTTATATTCCTAAAAGTGTAATTCCCTCAAAACAGTTTCTTATATTTCTGAAAGATTTTCTTAAAAATAAAAACGTTATCTTTGTTAAATTTGAGCCAAACATTGAAAGTTCTCATTCTTCTCGGATGGTGGACACCTTGTTACCATCTCTCAGACCCCTGTTTACTAAATACACTTTTCAGATTGATTTGACAAAAAGTGAACAGGAGTTATTAGCGCAGATGAAAGACAAGGCTTTTATGCGCACAATGAAAACTATCACCGCCTTCTTTGGGAAACACTACATCCAGCTAAAATTGCCCATATTCTCACAGCAACTTACAATAATGAAATACTCGTTTCCTGGATGGTATTTCTTTTTAATAATATTCTCTATTATCCTTATGGCGGATCATCCGATAATTATAGAAATTTAATGCCTTCAAATCTTATGTTATATAAAGCTTGCCTTTGGGGTAAAGAAAATGGTGCAAAACTATTCGACCTATGGGGAGCGTTGGGACCGAACCCAGATCCCACAGATCCCTGGATTGGTTTTCATAGATTCAAAGAAGGATACGGTGCAAGACACGTTGAATATATTGGTTCTTACGATTTTGTACTAAACCCGATTCTTTATTCGATATACAATATTGCTGATAACATTCGCTGGAAAATTCTGCGACTTAGGAAATAAGCGTAAACCTATTTAATAATGGACATAAGACAATCTTCACAATATTCCAAATACTTAAGACAAATCGGCTGGCAGATTGAAAAAATAGATAATTGGAATGTGTTTATAAGGGATATCCCACTCTATGGAAAGTTTGCAAAACTGCAAAAAATTACTCCACTAATTCCTTTTGATAAAATAAAGAAATTCAAAAAAGAAAAGAATATTAGAAGACTAATTATTGAACCTGATAGTTATAATGATAAAATCTTAACTTCCCAATTTCTAATAAATAATTTTAAAATAAATAACTCTCCTTATATTCCAACTAAAACAATTCTTATTGATTTAACAAGATTTGAAGAAGAAATTTTTAAATCATTCTCTTCAAATACAAGAAGGGCAATCAGAAAAGCGAAGAAATGCAATGTTGAAGTAATCAACTCAACAGATATAGAAAGATTTATAAAACTGAAAACAAGAAATATGTTCCCGGTTTCTCAGTTAATGGCAAAAGATATTAAAGCCTTATGGGAATCATTTTATCCAAACAACTCTACCTTACTTCTCGCCTCTTGTTTCAATGATTTAAATCATTTTAACAAATATATCGCAGGAATATTATTATTGTTTTGTGAATCAAAAGTATATTATTGGCTGGCATCCTCAACAAAAGAAGGAAATATATTGAGAGCTCCATCGCTTCTCGTTTGGGAGGCTTTGAAATTATCAAAGAAAAAGGGCTATAAGGTTTTTGACTTTGAAGGTGTTTTTGATGATCGTTTCCCAAAATCAACAAACTCTTGGAAAGGGTTTAGCAAATTTAAACAAGGATTTGGTGGAAAAGAAATAAGTTATCTCGGTAGTTTTAAATCTTGACAAATTCATCCGATCGGATATTTTTGTCAACAAAGTAGGATAGTATTACTTATTGACAAACGTAATACTATTATTGTATATTATTACTAATGAACGGACTAACTACAATTACAACTAAAGGACAGGTAACCATTCCAGAAAACGTGCGTAAGATACTTGATATCTCGCCTGGTGATAAAGCTGTATTTAGTACTATCGATAAGAATAAGAAACAGCTAGTGGTCAAAATTATTCCTAAAAGTACTGTGAATCAACTCTATGGATCGCTCGCAAGTTCTATTTCTAAGACTGATATGGACACTATTCGTCAAAGGGCAGGCAAGCTACTTGGTAAAAAATATATGATTAAATGAAAACCTGTATTGCTATTGATACTAACATCATCCTACGTTTCCTCCTAAAAGATCACCCACAACTCTCCGAAAAAGCAAAACAACTATTTAGTCAAGCAGGAAAAGGTGCTTGTTTAATTTATCTTGATGAAGTGATAATTGCTGAAGTTGTTTGGGTACTTTTCTCGTTTTATAAAAAAGAAAAAACTGAGATTATCGAACAATTGACAATGCTAATTACTCAACCATGGATTGTAAATAATCGAAAGCATACAATACTTGCGGCATTTGAGATGTACCGTTTGTCTAACTTTGCGTATATCGACTGTTGGATATATACAGTAAGCAAACAACTTAATTATCAATTCAAAACATTTGATGAACGGTTGGAAAAATTACACCCTTAGAAAATGGGTGATTGACAGAAAATAATAATGTTATAACATGTTATAACTATGGAACAAAATATCATACAGATCGGCAATTCAACCGGAGTAATTATCCCAAAATCGCTTTTAGAAGAAGTCGGACTGCGGTCAGGCAGCCAAGTTGTCATTGAAAAAGATTTCACTGGAAAGTCACTGCGGATTATAAAAAAGGGTACAGCGAACCTTTCGTCTGTTACTCCAGAATTTATTGAAACCCTTGCTAAAATAGATAAAGAATATAATATTGCTCTTAAAAAACTTGCAGAGGGTTAACGTGGATACTTATTACCTTACCCTTGAACAAATTTTGGTTATCCACCAGGATCAAGTTAACAGATTTGGAGGACTTACAGGTTTAAAAAGTCTCGAGCTTTTAGAATCAACTGTATATAGACCTCAATCAACCTTTGGGGGCAAAGAATTATATCCTACACTTTTTGATAAGGCTGCAGCACTTGTCCACTCTCTTTTACTAAATCATCCATTCGTTGAAGGAAACAAAAGAACCGCAATCGTTGCTATGGTTATTTTTTTACATATCAACGGTATACATATACTTGCTAAAAATGATGAAATTGTTACATTAGCTTTGGAAATTGAGAACAGGAAAATGAATATTGAAAAAATATCCAAATGGTTGAAAACGCACTCTTGACAAATTCATCCAATCGGATCTTTTTGTCTACGAAGAATTGTAAAGGATTTACTAAGTTTAAAGAAGGTTTTGGTGGAAAAGAAATAATATATGCAAAAAGCTATAAATTTAACTATATTTAAGTTATAATTGTACTAATGAAATTAAAAGACCAGTATGCATCGTTTCTAGATAGATTTTTGGCTTATTTAGTAGATTCTTATTTTGTTTTTTTTACAGCTCTTGTTATTTTTTTATTATTTAAAAAAATTAATAATATAAATTCACCTATCTTTATTGAATTTACTTATCTTTCCCTAATATACCTCATTGTTTTCTGTCTATATTTTTTAGTTTGTTGGGTTAATTTGGATGGGAAAACAGTAGGAATGGGTATTATTGGTATAAGAGTTATTAGGGACAGAAAAAATAAACTAAATTACAAAGATGGCGTAAAAAGACTTTTTGCTTTTTCACTAATTTTGATGTGTACCGGAGGCCTAGCATTTTTATCAATACTTTTTAACAAAAAAAAGCAAGGATTCCATGATCAATATGCTAAAACATTAGTAATTTATACCGTAAATAAACCTAATAGAATTAAAGCAATTATTATTTCAATCTTATTACTGCTAATATCTACGGTCATCAATTATAGTTACTTCTTTTCAAGAATAAGTAATATTCAAACTCCAGAAGAACTGATTCAAGTTTATTTTGGCGATCAAAGAATGGAAAAAATATGGAAGGAAATGAATACAACTATTATTCCCACATCTACTCAAACACAATCTGAACAAATTGAAGAAGTGAAACGAATAATGGAACAATATCAATAAATTCTATTTAACCTCGCAATACAACTTATACTCACAATTAGCACAAAGGTTTGAACCTGAACATTTAAAATTTGAGGTTTCGATTTTTTTTGCAACCTCGATTACTTTTGTTTTCGCTTCCTCCAGTTGTTCTTTTGTTCTTGTTGTTGAAATTTTTATTTGATCCTCAAAATAATACAAAGATAAAACAACAGCTTGGGGTTTTTTCCAAAGCAACGGATCTCTAACCTTAGTTGCAGCCAGCGCATAAAAAGTCATCTGCATATCACGGTTTACATCTTTCTGGGTTGGGACTTTGTTAGATGTTTTGTAGTCAATAATTTCGATTTTCCCATTCTCCAGTTTATCAATCCTGTCTATTTTTCCGCCGAACTTGAGATTATTAGCAACCGGAAAAATAAAGGGAGTTTCTATGGCTAGAGGCAAACTTTTACTGTTGTATGATTTTTTAAAATAATCCCTTAAATATTTAATGCCTTTTTCTCTGGTTTGCTTTGCATGATGCTTGCTTAAATACCCCTCATTGATCCAATTTTTTTCATATAATGACAGCATAAATTCTTCATCTGTTTTTATTCCAGCCCGGGCCGACTGGTAAAAATCACGAAGAGTATCGTGAATTGTAATACCGAAGCTGAGAGCTGAAGAGGCAGGTGTAGGGATTTTTAAAATATATCTTAATTTATAATGCAAAGGACACATCTCAAATGTCTGAATCTGGGAATAAGAAAGGAAATTTACCTGCGTTCTAGACACAGGGATCTGTATTTCTTCTTTTTTATCCCAGGAAAATAAAGGCAGTTGAGGGTCCACTTTCTCATTAGTTTTAAACTCCACTTCACCTAATACTTCGTAAACAAAGGGTGATATTTTCTTTTCTCTCTTTCCTTCTCCATAAAAGTTGCTTGCAGAAAAATACAATAAATCTCGTGCTCTGGTCATACCTACATAAAATAATCTCCGTTCTTCTTCCAAATGATAGTCACCTTCTGGCAGGGTTTCTTTTATAAGATCATCTGACAGTGGAATTTTTTCTCTTCTTTCAAGAGACGGAAAACGCTGGGAAACAAGATTTATAAGAAAAACCACAGGAAATTCAAGTCCTGTACTTGAATGGACTGTAAGAATATTTACTGCATTGTTATTAACCCAATCGGTATCGGAAGACAAAGGCGATTCTCCTAATTACATTGCAAGATCTATAAAATCAACAACAGCCCTAACTGATGCGTCCTGGTGGTCAACCTCATAAGTTTTTAACTTATTAAAAAACTTAGCAATATTTTGAGTTTTTTGCTCATCCCTTTCAGTTTCTACGCCAGTTAATGATTTTAATAAACCGCTATCTTCTAAAAAATAATAAAGAATCTGACCTGCTGTCTCTTTGGCTACCAAATCAAGATGACGGTTATAAATACCTAAAATGTTTTGTAATTTCTGTTTGGTTTCATCCGCGATAAATGGAGGATATTTTCCATAGTATCCCAGATCTTTATTATTAAACCAGAAATTAATAAGAACCGATAAACCTTCATATAAGGAAAGGCTATACCTTTTGCAATATGAGTTAATTAAGGCAAGATCAACTGTTTTTATATCAAAAATGTCCATTGTTAACACCCGGTATAAAGATTGCGAGTCTGTCGGATCATTGATCCATTTCAGATATGAGATTAGATCCTTGATTTCATTCTGTTTAAAAAGAATTCCAGGACCCAAAAACTGATAGGGAATCCCTTTTCTTAAAAGACTTCTTATAAATGGTTCTGAGTGATTATTGGCCCTTACTAAAATTGCAAAATCGCTCCATTTATATTTGTCCTCTTTATTAAGGTTCATTATCTTATTAACCACTTCATCCGCCTCATCTTCAACTCTTTGCGTATAAATAAATTCAACTCCCTGTCCTTTTTTTACTCTTATACTTTTAAGTTTTTTAGATATTCCCAGTTTTGCCTCCAAAGTATCCGGATCATTATTTTTAATAAGCTTGTAAGATGCGTCTAGTATTACTTGAGTAGATCTGTAATTTCTGTTTAGAACAATAAACTGAGCATTAGGATAATCTTTTTTAAATGTGAGAACGTTTGATACAGCGGCTCCCCTAAATCGATAGATGCTTTGGTTATCATCCGCTACAATAGTAAGATTTGGTTTTAAACCTTTTGGAGTAAGTAGTTTAATCAGTTCATACTGAGCGATATTTGTATCCTGAAACTCATCAACTAAAATATATTTAAACTTTTCCTGATAAGATGCTAAAATATTTTTTCTAGTTCTGAATAAAATTAGAAGATTGCCAATAAGATCTGAAAAATCAAAAAGACCCTGTTTAACTTTTAACTCTTCATATTTTTTATAAGCACTCGCCAGCTCCAAATATTTTTCAGCTTCTACTTTTTCTTCCTCACTTTCCACTTTACCCCCTGCCTCGCCGGCCCGCTTCGCCCCGCCTAGACTCGGCGAGGCTGGTGCGAGGCGAGCAGGCGGGTTTACGCTTAACGCTTTTACCCAATTAATATATTGATTGGGCGATACGTCTTCATCTTTTAGTCTTGAAAAATGAGTCAAGATTGCCGATATAAATTTATTGGGATTACCAAGAGGAAGAAAGTAGGAAAGATTAAAGGAGAAAAGAAAGTCTTTGAATAATTTGCTGCTTTCGGCCTCAGTCATCAACTTAAAAGCCGGATTTAAACCAATATGTATAGCCTCGTCCCTAAGTACTCTGTCAGCAAACGAATGAAAAGTTGAAATCCACATCTGTGTATATCCATACGGCATAGCAATATCCACTCTCTCCTGCATCTCCTTACTTGCTTTCTCAGTAAATGTTAAAGCCAAAATTTCAGACGCCCTAGCTTTTTCAGTTGTTATAAGCCACTTTATTCTTTCTGTTATTACGGTAGTCTTGCCTGTTCCGGCTCCAGCTATGATAAGAAGAGGTTTCCCTTCAAATTCCACAGCCTTTTTCTGCTGTTTATTTAGAGTATAACTATCAGTCATAATGTATGACATTATAGAAGAGTCGCTCTGCGTTGTAAAAGTGGTGCTACAATAAATCCAATGGGAAATATAAAAAAAATAATTATTATCTTATTTGTATTAGCATTTGGATTATTAACAGGAGTTATTGCTAATAGAAGAGTTGCTTCACCTGATGAAACCATAGAGCTTATTAATAATCCTCTAACATTAAAGTCTAGAAAAAATATTATTGGCTTTATGCCATTTTGGCTTCTTGCTAATACCAAACAGTCGTATAAACCATATCTGACTACTTTTGCTTATTATGCATTAGTAATAAATGCAGATGGCACAATTCAAAAGAAAGTAAATGACATCGAAGAAGAACCGGGATGGACAACCTTTAAAAAAGAAGAGCTGCAACAAAAGCTTAGCCAGGCTAAAAGAGATGGTTTAAAAACTTCTCTTCTGATTTTCACGGTAGACGAAGATGACATTTTTGAACTGGTGCAAAATCCACAAATATCTGCTCAAAATTTCTTGGCTGATATCATTCCAATAATGAAGGAATATAAGTTTGATGATTTGAATATGGATATTGAAAGTTTTGTAAAAACCTCTTCTGAAAATCAGATCAAATACGCTTCTTTTTTAAGAGAAGTTAAAAAGGGAATGGACGAGAATAAGCTGGGAACTCTGACAATAGATATAACTCCTGAATCACTTATAAAATCCCGTTTAACAAAAGCTGAATATCTGGTAGATATTGCAGATTATATTGTTTTAATGGGATATGACTTTCACTTTATATATTCTCAAGTGACTGGTCCTGTAGCTCCTATCGGAGGAGGTAGAACTATAGATGAATTTGATGTAATAAACGCCGTTGAGATTGCACTTCAATCTATTCCTCAACAAAAACTCATTTTAGGAATTCCTTTATACGGATATGAGTGGGATACAATTGAATCTAATCCAAGATCAGCTGTGATCCCATTTAGCGGAAAAACTGCTTCAACTAGAAGAGTGGAGGAAATACTTGCTGATTGTAATAATTGCACTAAAAGCCAGGACACAACAGCCCAACAACCCTATTTAGTAAATGCAGAAAAAAACTATTATAGGGGTTTTAGAAACTATGTTCGGCATTTCCAAACTTCTGCCGACTCATCCCATCCGACGTAACCGCCCGGTGTTCCCCAGAATCCTTTATTTGGTTCCACTCCTCTTTGGATTAGCAAAACTTTGTGATCCCTGATGACAATGGCATCAATCGAGACACCACGATTTGCATATCTCCCACATACAGGACAGTGCTGGTCGTTACTAAGATTAGGCATGAACTGATTATACTAGATACGAAGTAAATTACGACTCGGCGCCGTGACGTTTGGAGAATCTATTTTTATTTTGTCTACTTTAACTTTTGGCTCAATAATTTTAACGAATTTTGAGAAACCTTCTAAAATGTCTTCGACATCTTCTTCAGTATGCAAAAATTTTGCCGTTAGTTTGTTAGCAAGTTCTAAAAGAATCGCTCTTGTTGTATAAAGCTCAATTTCATCATTGATTGCTGCATTTAAACAATTTTCAGGTACTCCACCAAAAATAATTGCTTAAATGTAAATGTTGGTATCGAAGACGGCCTTTAATTTAGACCTCATGAAGAATGCGGTCGATATCGTCTT
>JACOXO010000007.1 GCA_016182365.1 Candidatus Gottesmanbacteria bacterium
TTGGATCAATTCTTGGAATTGATATACTGCTTACTAATCCAGGAGTGTTTGTCCAACAGCTTAATCCAGCAAATATCACATTAACACCTACTCCAGTAATAATATTCCCTTGATATGATTAATAATCCCGTAGCTCCAACATATACAATTGGACCTTTAATAAGCGGTCTTATTGGCTTTTTTATATTCTTTGCCTCAATCGCCGCCTTCCTTTATTTTATAATCGGCGGAATCCAGTGGATAACATCTGGTGGAGACAAAGCCCAGATAGAAACAGCCAGAAACAGAATCATCCAGGGAGTTGTTGGGCTTATAATCATTGCCTCCGTCTGGGCAATTGTAACGTTATTATTCCCTGCTGTAGGCTTGTCTTTTCCTAATATAACTTTTCCGGGTATTGGTCAGGGATTACCAGGGTAAACATTCACCTTCCAGGTGGCCCGCTTCGCAGCGAGGCGAGCCGTATGGACTCCTGGAAGGTGGTCAACAATTATAGGATATTGACAAATATATATAAATTGCCGATAGTAAATAAATAGGAGGTTTTATTATTATGAAAACTGCCTTTAAAACACTTGCAATTTCTGCAGGTTATTTAGTAACAACATCACCTGTTTTTGCTGCAAACGGTGCCGGAGCTGCAACAAATACGCCGACTCCAATTGTATTTACTAAACCCGAAGGATCGCTTGGTGATTTTAGTAAACTTTTTTCTGGAGCTGTACAATGGCTTCTTCTAATTGGTTTTATCCTTGCATTTTTCTACCTAATTCTTGGAGGTATCTCCTGGGTAACCAGTGGCGGAGATAAGACAAATATCGAAGCTGCCAGAAATAAGATAATTGCAGCAATAATCGGTCTTGTAATTGTTGCCTCAACCTGGGCACTGTTCTCCTTAATTGGCGGAGCAATTGGATTTAATATTTTAGGAACTGAGGGTTTTAGTCCTCCAATATTATATTAATTTTTAAAAACATGAATTTAGTAAAAAAACTGGGAATTGTAGTAGTAATTTTATTTGCGCTATCTTTTTTTGTTAACAATGAAGCTCTAGCGCAAGCTGGATGCTGTAACGACGGAAAAACATGCTCGGATCCTGAGACAGATGGGTCATGTAAATCGGGAGTTGCAATTTGTGATAAATCTAATGAAGTAGCTAATGAAGGTTATAATACTGACTGTTTTGTACCAATTAAAGCACCCAGTGAAGTCAAAATAACTGATTTTGGAAGACTATTCTCTGGTGCTGTATCTTTCTTATTATTAATTGCTTTTATACTAGCATTTTTCTACCTAATTCTTGGAGGTATCTCCTGGCTTACATCTGGTGGAGATAAGGCTAACATTGAAACTGCCCGCAACAAAATTATTGCAGCTATTATTGGTTTAATAATAGTTGCAGCTACCTGGGCCTTATTCCAGCTTGTAGGTGGCGCAATTGGGTTTGATATAATAGGATCCGGAGGATTTAAACTACCAACACTTTTTTAAAAAATGAGTAAATTTTTTAAGTTACTTCTAATAACCATAGTTTTATTGCTTGGTTTGACGATAAACAATAATAATGTAAATGCTGCAGATACAGGATGTTGTCCAGCTAGTGGAGGCGCATGTGTAACAAAAGCATCTTGTTTAACAAACACTGAAACTGTGTGTGATCCCACCTTAGCCAGGGATCCGCGATGTGATGTTAAAATCCCTGTTCCTGGCGAAGTCAAAATTACCAACTTTGGCAGGCTGTTTAGCGGAGCTGTATCATTCCTCCTTCTTATAGCATTTATTCTTGCATTATTCTATTTAATATTAGGTGGTATATCATGGTTAACAAGTGGTGGAGATAAAGCTAATATAGAAACTGCAAGAAATAAGATTATTGCAGCTATCATTGGTTATTTTTGGGGCTGGTGGCTTCAAAATTCCCACGTTGTACTAACTCTCCTGTTATCCTATACTTAATTTAATATGGTTGTAACTTGGGAAAATTGTGTGAAAGATGGTGCTCCAACTATCCAATGTGCTGAGGTTGTGTTTGCCAATATTCTGCAGGCTGTGGTAACAATTGCCGGAATTGCACTTCTTATAATGCTTGTAATTGGATCTATAAGATTTTTAACAAGCGGTGGTGACCCAAAACAAACAGAGCTAGCCAGGAAAACAATGACTTCAGCTATACTTGGGCTAGTTTTAATAGTCGGTTCTTATTTGATTTTAAAACTTATTTCTGATTTTACAGGTATTCCGGAATTACTAAAATTTGAAATCCCCACTTTTTGATCCCGACGTCCAGATCGATGCGTTAGGAGTCGGGATCCCGACCGAAGCGTCGGGACTTTGACTTAAGATAATAAACATGCTACAAAATTAGTATGACCCTGCCCAATTCCAAAATCAAAATTACTGTATTTTTTTTAATAATTTTTTCACTTTTTATCATTAAACCTTCTTATGTGAATGCTGACTCCTGGGCACAACCAAGCGCTGAACAATATAAGCAAGCCATATTAAAGACTTCTGAAGGAGAAGTCAATTTGGAGGGTTATGGCGAAGTAGAGTCATATAATAGCATATATAAAACGTCTTGTTTTCTTACAGGCACTATCGACGGAAATCCGGATTACTGTCCTAAACCACCAGGTACTGTTGATGGTGGTCTCCTTATGCAGTCTACAAAGCTGGTTTCTGCTCTTTATGAAAACCCTCCGGCAAGCTCAGGGGAATGGATTGCAGATGTATCATACAATCTAGGTTTTGCAAAACCGTCCTACGCCCAGGGTATTGGCTTTTCCGCCTTATCCCCTCTCCTGAGCCTTTGGAAAGTTATGAGAAATATTGCTTACGCTTTGATTATTATCGTTCTTCTTGTTATTGGACTAATGGTTATGTTTAGAGCAAAAATAGACCCCAGAACAGTAATATCAATCCAAAGTGCTTTACCTAGAATTGTAATGACTCTTATCCTTATTACTTTTTCCTATCCTATTGCCGGTCTTATGATTGATCTTATGTACTTGGTTTTGTTTTTAGGAATAAGTTTGGTCGGCCCCGTTCCACCAGGTACTCAGGCAGGCGTTGCCCAAATGCAGGCTGACTTTGCAAATGGCGGAGGCTTGGGAAGAATTTATGCAAGCATACCAAATATTACCGTAGCTATGGGTGCTATAATAGGACCTTTTTTCGCAGGTTTGGGTGCTTCTGGAGTTATAGGTAGCCAATTTCTTGGACTAGCTGCTTTAGGTTCAGGTATTGCTGTAACATTGGTATTTCTTCTTATTGCTGTTGCCTTTATCTTTGCGGTTATCAGGATATTTTTCATACTTCTTAACTCCTATATACAAATTCTTATCGCTGTGATTTTTGCACCCATACTTTTGCTTGGGCAGGCAATCCCGGGACAATCGTCCTTTTCAAATTGGATCAAGAATCTCCTTGCTAATTTATCAGTATTTCCGGTAACTGCAATCCTTATTATTGTGGCTGATATTGTTTCAAGGTCTTTTTCAGGTGGCTCAGTTGGAATCGAAACTCCAACTTCCACCTGGGTACCTCCAATTATAGGAGGAAGAGGATCATTTTTTGCAGCGACTTTAATACCATTAGGATTTGCCCTTGCCATTCCTCAACTTGTTTTAACTATTAAAAAAGCCTTTGGAGCCAAACCAATTGCTCCTGTTGGTGGTTCTGTTGCACGGGCATTTGGCCAGCCTGTTGGAATTATCCAGCAAACAATTGGAACTCTTGGATCTATTAGATTATTAAGAGGAGGTCCAGGGGGAGGAAGACCGGGATAGAGATTTAGGCCTCGTCAATATTCTCCTGCTCTTTCAGTATGGCCTGCATCATGGCAACTAGAGCAATAAGAGCAATTGATTTAAGCATGGAGTAACCCAATTTCCATTTCTGAAGACCTAATAGGCCGGTCATCTTTTTGTCAACTTGTTCGGCTGTTTCATTTTCATACTTATATTCTCCTAAACCCAGTTTTAATCTCTCCCATACACCTTTAACTTCTTCCCTGCTCATTGCCGGAGCTGCAAGGCCAAATAATCTTTCGAACTTGCTCGTTGCCCAAGGCACTTTGTTGGCAAGCCCGATTGTTCCCCATGTCATATCTGCTCTGGCAAAATCAAGCCATCCGGCTCCAATATGTGCACTTAAATACATATACGGATCACGGCCACCATATGAGACTAAAGTGCTGGCAACTCCAGCTAACTCCTCTGTTAATTTTGCATGATCCCTTGCATCCATCGCGTTCCACATATGTGTTTGGGCCTGAGTTGCGGTAAACGTGTCTCCCCACATCCTGGCGTATGGATCACGTCTTCCTCCTTCGGTTTCGAAAAATGTTTTGGAAATTTTGGGAAGATCAATTCCATCCGGATTAATCATTTGCTCCTCCATAGCTCCCAGTGGCGCATCATCAACAAACAGGGTTTTGTGATGCATCTGATCATTTCTTTTGTTGTCTACAATATCATCTATTGTATCCTTACTAGATACAAATTCCTGAACTTTTCTATAAAGCAATTTAAGCTCATCTACTTCTAGTCTATATTCCGGGTTGTTTTCGTTAACTAAACTTACAACCTGATTAATAATTGCTTTATGTGCTTCGGTTTTGGGATTTGCGATATCAATGCCTTCTAATGACCTCCAATCAAAATGGCCATGCTCATCAATAGGATTCATCGCTTTTTCGTAAATCGGATAAATGTATTTTCCCAATACTTCTTCAAGTCTGATATAATCCCTGATTTCTATACCTGCGATGTCAAATTTTTTGGTTTTAAGCATGTCCTGGAATTTTTTTTGCTGTGCACCTGATGAATATGGGTTTCCTCTCTCGTTATAATTAACAGCATAAGCTTTGACAAGCTCAAGCGGCCGGTACTTGGCTACCATTCCAGCTGCCTCCTTTTTTTCATCTTCTTTTTTCCACTGCATTTTAAGGCCTGTCGCTAAGGTAGCCATCCGCGCCTTAGCTGCTTTTTTTGCCCTATCTGTTTCTTCACCATTAAGCTCTGTTTTACCTAACCTGGATTTCTCTTTGGCTATTTCTGATATAACAAGTCTTTTTTCAAGCGCTTCGAAAACCGTCTGAATCCTCCATCCCGAAGAAAAGTAATCTGGAATTGACAGGGCGTTTATCACTTTTTGATGTCCCACTTCCACGTCTCCATCTCCCATCAACTCCATCACTCTTTTGAAAATTGCATATTTTGCTCTTCCCATCCTGTACCATTTTTCAATCGAATACTGCCAGGGGTTATATTGATTAACCAAAACTTCATCCAGGTCTGATTCGAAAGTGTTTTCTTTGCGAAGCTCACGATAACCTTTGTCACTTTCCATTGCTGCCCTGTTAACACGGGCCTTTGATACGTGGACGGCCATACGCATGGATGCCCTGAACACGTTGAAACCTACTTTGTCTGCAGTGAGTGCTTCTGCTTTATTGCTAAATCCATACATGTGGTAGTTTGTAACTAATTCCTTCTGAACGGCATTTCGGATTTCCGGAAGCTGGGCTTGAGTTATACGGTCAAGAGCAACTCCCTTTGGCAGATATTGCGCTTTTAACTGATCATCATCTTCTTTACCTTTAACAACTATAAAATCTTTTTTATCATCATCATATACTTTTACAAATCCGTCCTTTCCTTCAATTTTTTGAATACGTTTAACCAGTTTAAAGTCTTTTTCGCTCCAAACCTCCTCAACAGAACCATATCTGAACCTGTAACGCTCAAACAAACGCTGGTATAAATTCACCGCAATCTCAGCTTTGGAAATTCTGAATCCTTCAAAAATTGTTGCTGATCCTATCCTCATAGACTCCTGAATAATTACCTGTTCTTCGGTGTTAGCCATAGCCTGCTTCATATTGTGAAGCTCCAAACGGGTTCTAAATTCATTAATTAAAGCATTTTTTAGTTTTTCAACATTTTCTTTACTGCCATATCTCTCATCGGTATAGTCAAGAGTTGAAAACCAGGCAGCTGCTGTCCAGAACCTGTTGAGAAGACCCTGGTTGACATCCTCATGCGACATTTTGTCCCGTGCTTCAATGGCTGAAACCCACACTTCAAACATTTCCCGGGCACCCTCAAGACCGCTCACAATCTTTCCTATTTCATATCCGTTTAAACTGAACGAAACAGCTCCCAGCTCGTTGCGGCCAAGACCGCTGACTAATTGCCTGCTCCATTCATTAACGCTATTTAACGCTGCATCTAATTGACTTAAGGCACCAACTTCATCTGTATTCTTAACCATTTGTCTGCCGCTTCCAATAACCTCCTTAAGATGATCTAGGATTTGGAAAAGTTGAGAGTGATCGTCACTCCATGGTTTTCTTAACAATTGCTCAATTCTTGCTTGATCAAAATCTTTAAGATCAACAGATATTATTCTTTCTATTTCTATTTTTATATCACGAGGAACCGCATCTAGAAGTATCCCACCCAGTAATTGCTCGCCAATTTTTCCTTTTTCTAATTGTCTTATTTGAGGCGCTCTAACTGAATAATCCGGCGCTCTTTCCCTGGCACCTTCACGTGCTGATACCAAAGCTTCAGTTAACAGTTTAGCTAATTGATCCTCTTCGATGGCCTTACCAGTAGCTTCTTCCATTTCCTTCTTAAAGGCCAATAAGAATTTGGGGACGTCAAGATTACTCTCTGGTGTGACTGGTTGTTGCGATCGTTCTGGTGGAATTGGGTCTGGCATATATTGGCTCTATACTATCATTACTTACAAACTTTAGGAAGATGGTGTTTAAAGTCATTAGCCTTAACCCAATCGAGAATTTTATTAATTGTTTCTTTTTTTATACCTAAATTCTCTATTTTCTCTTTAGAATAATTAAGGTCAAAATGGGCATGTAGGACAATATCTGCCTGAGAATAGGAAAAGCCAAACTGACCCTCATCTGTCTGCCCTTCCCACAAACCTGCTGTTGGAGGTTTTTTGATAAATTCATTTGGAACTCCTAAATATTTTGCCAGCATTTTTACTTGGGTTTTATATAACCCTCTTATTGGCTCTAAATCAGATGCTTCGTCACCAAATCTTGTGTAGTAGGAAAGCAAATGCTCGCTTTTATTCTCCGTCCCAATGACAAGAGCTTTGTGCTTTTTGGCTCTGTCAAATAAAACTATCATCCTTGCTCTAGCCATAATATTTCCCCGCCTAATATCATCCATTTTAGGATCGGTATTAATAGTTCCATCTGCAATTTTTGAGATATCAACTGTCTCAAAATTATCCTTTAAAAGATTTAACTGTGATATAACTTTTTTACTATCCGCTAAACCTTTGGGATTTAGGTTTTTATAAGGCATAAGAAGAATGTAAATGTTTTTTTTATCAAAAGCTTGGGAAAGTAAATAAGCAACGGTTGTTGAGTCAATTCCGCCTGATAGGGCCAGAATGACATCAGATAAACCGCTAGATGAAACTTCCTGTTTTAAAAAGTTGACAATTTTCTCAGATGTTAATTGTGGGTTAAAAGAATTGAACATGGTAAATTTCTAATTATTCTAATTTCTAATTAACCTAATCAATTCCCAATTCTTAAATTAACTAATTGGGACTTATTTAGAAATTAGGTCAATTTAATTTATTTATACAGGTTTTTTCTTTTGATAAACTCCTCAACTTCTGAAGATACAAAACCATTAATAGATAAATTCATTTTTATTCTTTCCCTTATAAATGAAGACGACAGGTTGGTTTGAATAAGATTGTCTCCATTAATAAGCTTCATACCAACTGGCAATAGTTTAACCGGATAGCCACTTCTGGGAAAAACCAGAAATGGAATTTTTAAAGCAAGTTTTTGCGCTGATCTCCACTTGGAAAAATCAGAAATAGCATCGCTACCTACTATCCAGTAAAATTTGTCATTGGGGTTACCCTGTTTTAGTAAATCCACTGTTTCTACAGTATATGAAGTTCCTCCTTTTTCAACCTCAAGAGATGAAACTTTGATTTTTACATCTTCAAACGACTTCAACATAAATAACCTGTCTCTACTATCAGCTTCACTTACTTTCCAGGGATGGATATAGGTGGGCATAAACCAGACTTCTGAGATTTCAGGACCTCTTTCCAGAACCTGACGGGCAACCCATAAATGTCCTAAGTGTGGAGGATCAAATCTTCCTCCAAGAATTGCAATATTCATACTCATAAGATCAATAGATCATAGGATCAATGGATCAAACCGATAATTTTTTGTTCTCTTGGTCTGTTGCTCTTTTGATCTTTTGCTCTGGTGTATTATATCTCATCTTCGGCGTGAAAAAAATATCTTTTTTTCACGAGCTATTTACATCTACTTTGACCGACTTTGTGATAGTTGCTACAAGAAACGATGGTATCTAGAATGGTTGTATGGGCTTAGAACAACATCCGGTTCCCAGGAATATTATTGGATTCCAGTTTAAGCTAATTGGTGATATGACCCTAAAGCAATTTGGGTATTTAGCTGGCGGTGCGATTATCGGCTATTCTATTTTTAAACTTCTGCCTCTACCACAACCTATAACCATATCTTTAGGACTTGGGGTGTTTGCCACTGGCTTTATCTTTGCTTTTGTTCCTTATCAGGACAGACCTTTTGATCAGTGGATTACTGCTTTTATAAAAAGCGTGTTTTCACCCACACAATTTGTTTATAGCAAAGTCAACGACCCGCCTGATATACTTCTGGCCAAAACTACGTCAAAAAGCGTCAGCACTACCCCTTATCATGCTAAACAATACACAGATTCTAAAAAAATGCTGGACGCTTACCTTGCTAGACTACCAAAACAGTCCTCAGATTATATAGACCAGAATGAAAAAGCATATCTTGCCCAAACATTGGGTTTGTTTTCTCAAACATTTCCCGGATCAGGTCATTTATTTAAACAAAAGCCTAAACCTCAAACCCAAATCCCAAGCACCTCACCTATTATAATTGAAGCTCAAAGACAAAGACCAACCCCAGCCCCAGTTCATATGGTTCCTAAAAAACCCGTAAAAGAAGAAAAAGAAAAGGAGCTGGAAAAAGACACAGCCCAAGCCAGAATGCTGGCAGGAGAACTTGCCAGACTTAAAGAGGAAATGCGCAAAGGCTCACAAAGCAGTAACCAGAATGTTCAGTTTGAAAAAAGATTCCTTGACCTGGAACAAAAATTGTCAACCTTGTTGACAGAAAGAGACAGGCTAACTGCTGAAGTGGCTAAACTAAAAAATACCCAGGACCTCAGCCTAAAAGCTGTAAAGCCAAAACAAGCTCCAGAAGAAACTACTCAGATACCAACTGTAACAATGATATCTCAAAGCAAGGCAAATAAAGTTGGTCTTTTAAATCCGCCAACCACAGCAAATATCATAACAGGAGTTATTATGGACCAGTCCGGAGCAACACTTCCTAATATTCTTATAACCGTAAAAGATCTAAGAGCAACACCCCTTAGGGCATTAAAGACTAACAATTTGGGACAATTTTTTACTTCAACACCCCTTGCCAATGGAACATATGTTTTGGAAGTTGAGGATCCAAAAAAACAATTCGCTTTTGATCTGGTTGAACTTAAACTAATAGGCAATATTGTCCAACCATTGGAGATTTCGGCAAAACGGAAATTGGATCCTATTAGGGAAGAATTATCAAAACAGTTGTTTCAAAAAACATTTTAGTAAATTATGGCTGCCCAAAAACCACACGCATCAACACAATATTTTACACAAATTGAGGATATTAGTGATGATTTAGTTATTTTAACCAATGGCGGCGCTGCCTTGGTGGTTGAAACCTCAGCGGTTAATTTTGAGCTTTTATCAGAAGAGGAACAGGAAGCAATTATTTATTCATATAATGCATTCCTAAATTCTTTATCGTTTCCAATTCAAGTTGAGATACTAAGTAGACAAATGGATGTATCTGCCTATCTTAATTACATAGCTAAACAGCAGGAAAAAACCCAGAATACCAGATTTAAAATACAGCTGGAAAAATACCACAGCTTTATATCAGGAATTGTAAAAGAAAACCGGGTTTTGGAAAAGAAGTTTTTTATGATTATCCCTTTTTCTCCTCTTGAACTTGGGATAAAAGGAGGATTTTCATTGTTTGGTCCAAAAAAATCAGGTTTGCCTTTTTCTAAAAACTACATCTTAACCAGAGCCAAAACTGCATTAATTCCCAAAAGAGATCACCTGATAAGACAATTGGGAAGATTGGGAATTAAAGGCACACAGCTAACAACTGGAGCATTAATTGAGTTGTTTTATGAATTATTTAACAGTTCCCAAGAAGATGTACAAAAAGTACCCCAGGGAGCTGACTTCTCAACAGTCATGGTATCAAGAGGAAGTTAAAAATAACTATGTTTGGATTAGGAAAGAAAAAAACACAGCAGACACAGGTTCAACCGCAGGAAAAGCAGGCATCAGCTGCCATGATTAACAAAAAAGCTGCCGAACTAACCCGCGGCATGACATCAGTTAAAGACCTTATAGCACCCAGTGCCATTGAAGTTGATTTTGACAACATTAAAGTAGGGAATCTGTACTACAGAACTTTATTTGTCTCAGGTTACCCAAGATTTGTATCAGCTAACTGGCTATCCCCACTATTATCTTTTGATCATGCTTTAACTGTATCCATGTTTATTTATCCCACAGAAAGCAAAATCATTCTTGAGGATTTAAAAAGAAAAATTGCTGAGATGGAAGCAACCATTGAATCTGATATAGAACGCGGAAGAGTAGTTGACCCATCTGTGCAGACAGCTCTTGATGACGCCCTTGCCCTGCAGGCTCAGCTTGCAAAAGGTGCCGAGAGATTTTTCCAGTTCAGCCTGTATGTTACTATTCCGGCAAACTCACTTGATGAGCTTAATAGAACCAGTCGGGAGGTCGAGTCAACATTAGGATCAATCCTCTTAACCTCGCGGCATGCCAGTTTGCAAATGGAAGAGGGGTTTAAATCTACTCTTCCCTACTGTCAGGATATGCTAAACATCCAAAGGAATATGGATACTACTTCCCTGGGTACAACTTTCCCATTTACTACAGCCTCCTTAACTTCTAATCAAGGAGTATTGTATGGAATAAATGAACACGATGGTAGCCTGGTTGTTTTTGACCGCTTCAGTTTGGAGAACGCGAACTCGGTCGTCTTAGGAAAAAGTGGAGTTGGCAAATCGCTGAGTAAAGATACACCTGTATTAGTTAAAGAAGCAAATGGAATAATTAAATTGGAAAAAATAGGACCGCTGGTTGAAAGAGTTATTGCTCAAAAAGGTTCTGAGCAAATAGAAAAAGATATTGAGGGAACAATTAACCCCGGATTCCAAGTTTTTAGCTTCAATAAAAACCTCAAAGCAGAGTGGTCAAATGTGAGCGTTGCTGCCAGAAAAAGAATTTCCAAACGCTCACACCTTTATAAAATTCAAACTCGAAGTGGAAGGGAGTTTACAGTAACACCAGATCACTGTACCGTTATTTTAAGAAGCGGAAAAATTCAAGCTCTTCGAACTCAAGACGTTAAAGTAGGCGACGTGATTCCTCTCCCAAGAAAAATTGTTGGGCCTGCTGAGAAATTAATAAACGAGATTCACCCAAAACAAATTATACCTGACTGGCCATCGTTTCTACCTTCTTCGATATCTTTAGACCATAACTTTTTATCCTTTTTGGGTATAATAACGAGTGAAGGACTTACAGAAAATAATCAACTCCGTATTTACAATACAGAACCAACTGTTAAAAAGTTTATCGTCAAAACCGCTTATAAAATCGGCGCTCGGCCATCTCCAATTAGAGATACGTATACCAAAAAAGTAGATGGATTCAGAATAAATCCCATGAAATGGTTTAGTCTTTTAATCAATAAGTTAGGTAGTAATGGTCACTCAGCAGATAAACGAGTCCCGTCCCTTGTTTTTTCTCTTTCAAATTCACAGATTTCATCCTACCTGCGCGGTTATTATGAAGGTGACGGAGGCGTTGAAGAACATAGTGTTACTTGCACGTCTAAATCAGAAGAGCTAATTTCTGAACTTTCTTATTTGCTTCTTAGGTTTGGAATTATTGCTTATATATACAAGAAGTTTAAGAGAGCAACAAATGCAGAAAACCATAAAGGTAATTATTACTACGAATTAAGAGTTTCTGGTCAGGAAAACCTTCAGAAATTTAGCGAAAACATTGGTTTTATCACAAACATTAAACAGCAAAAACTTAATCATATACTGGACAAGTCGCCACATAGTAATATTGATATTATTCCCGGACTATCTACCGTTTTTAAAGATATTTATAACAAACTATATAAAGGCGACGCTGTTAAAGCACCACAGATATTTATTAATCTAAAAAACAACAAGTTTGATCCTTCCCCTAAAACTCTTGAAAAAGTTATTTCTCTTATTGAAGAACGAATTCTAGAAATTAACGATCTTAGAAAACAAATGCGCTTATTAAGAGAATTGCCTGATTTAGAAACTATTATAACTAGAGGAAGCAAAAATCGAAAGCTTAATAGAAAACTTTGGGAAGGTTTAGGACAATCATGGCGACTTATGAAAAATAAAGAGGTTCAGCCTATGGCGATTAATGTATTAAAAGCATATAAAACTATAAGTGGAGATACAATCCATCTGCCTGAAGTACTTTATACAACCTATGATAGTGCTTCAAAATTAGGAGTTTCACTTGAGAACTTCGATGATAGCTTCCGTGCTACTATTGTAGATAGAAAATACGGAAATACTTCTTACAACAGGTTAAGAAAAAATGCCGATTTCATTATAGAACAACACGACTCTTTATCTAAAACGGGGTATCATACTAAGAACAAACTTGACCAATTAAGACTTCTTGCTGAGAGTGACCTATTTTGGGATCCAATTGTAAAAATCGAAAGAACTAAAAATAAGGATCTTTATGTCTATGACTTAACTGTTGATAACGAAGTGTTTTTAGCTGGATATGGAGGTGCTTTTGTACATAATTCTTTCCTTATTAAACTTGAGGCAATGCGGTCTTTAATGTTTGATACTGACGTTTTTGTGATTGACCCTGAAGGTGAATATAGAGATATAACAACAACTTTAGGCGGCGAATATATCGAGTTTTCATACAATGCGCCTATAAAAATAAATCCGTTTGATCTTTCCGGAGTTGTAACTGAAGGAGAAAATGAACTTGGTTTGAAAATACTCTCACTCCATTCGTTGATGCGGGTTGTAATGGGACAGTTAAGCTCATCTGAAGATGCTCTTTTGGACCGGGCATTGGTAGCCACCTATAAACAAAAAGGAATAACCCCAGACCCGCAAACCCAAACCAAAGAACCACCTTTAATGGAAGATTTATATAAAGCTTTTCTTGGCATGGAAGATCCTAGTGCCCAACAGCTTGCCTCCAGACTAGAGAAGTTTATCAAGGGGTCTCTGGCTGGGATATTTAACCAGCAGTCCAACTTAAATCTTAAAAATCCTTTTACTGTTTTTTGTATCAAAGATCTTGAATCAGAACTAAGACCAATTGCTATGTTTATAATCCTTGACCATATCTGGACTAAAGTAAAAAGACAGCTGAAAAAAAGAATTTTAATTGTTGATGAGGCATGGTATTTAATGAAACAACCGGACTCTGCGACTTTTCTATATGGCATTGCCAAAAGAGCAAGGAAATATTATCTTGGTTTAACCACAATTACCCAAGATGTTGAGGACTTTTTAAATACAGACTACGGCAAAGCCATAATTACCAACTCAAGCGTCCAGATTTTATTAAAACAGTCACCAGCTGCAATTGATAAGATTGCAGAAGTATTCTACCTCTCAGGAGGAGAAAAACATTTCCTGTTATCATGCGATGTTGGAGAAGGATTGTTTTTTGCCGGCCCTTCCCATGTTGCCATGAGGATTGTAGCCTCACCTGAAGAATATGAGCTGGTTTCATCTAAGCCTTCGGAAAAAATGGAAAGGACCAGTGTGGAAATGCCGGGCGGTATGACCATAAAAACAGAGCCGCCAGCAACCGCTGCTGTTAAACCTGCACCCGCGCCCCCAACAACGGCTCAACCAGAAAACAAGTCATCGGGGTTTGATATAGAACAGGCTCTAAAGCAAAGATCTCAGCCTTCAAACCCCTAATTTTTAAACTGTAAAGTTAACATATGGATAATAATTCACAAGGATTAATTACATCTTTAATAGCCGGGGTTGGTGAGATTAAAAAAGACCCCAATTTTCAAGTACCAGCAGGGATTGATAGAGGTTCATTTGAACTTTTAATTTCCCGTCTAACAGGAACAAATGATATAACCCACGAACAAGGACTTTTGTTTATTGAGGAACGGTTAAACCAGGTAGCTCAAAGCACGGTCCAACTTAAAACGCTAAGCGATGCATATGTTGAGTTAAAAAAACATTATATCTATACCCAAGAGACCTTGCTTACTCTTAAAAGGAATAATACTCCGCTTGAAGAAATCAACAGGGTAAAACAGGAAATGCTATTTAAATCAAAGGCTTATACCGCAACCATAATAAACCTACCTGAAGAGATAAATAAAAATCCCAGCATTGCATCTGCTCTTGCACGAGACTATTTTGGTGCCAGTCCGATAACAAATGGAAACATTGGTCAAACTGTTACATCGGTTTTAACGCCAATGATCGCTGCTTCAGATCAGTCAAAAGCTGCAATTTCACAAACAGCTTTAAATACAACAATGCTTACGGAGAATAAAAATGTTCAGCTTAAAAGGATTGTTGTGGCTAACTTAAAAAGATTACAAAAATATCCAATGGCATCAAACTTGGGCGGGATACCTTATGAATCGTTTTCCATTCTTGTAAAAAAACTTACCGGCAAACCCGATCTGAAGCTCGGAAATCCTGGTGGTCTTAAAGATGCAATAGCAATAATTAGTGGTCTTGATACAAACTCCCAAGCGCTTAATACAACGGTTCCTATTTTTGAAATGTTAAGGCGCCACTCTCTGGTAACTCGATTAAAACTGCTAACGCCGGAAGGGGAAGAGATGACTCCTTACCAAAAAGAGATTGCATTAAAATATATGCCGGAACAGATGTTTTTGGCAACTGTACTTACCCAGCTTCCCGATGAAGTGGCACATGATCCTGTTTTCCAAAATCATCTTGAGGCTGAGCTTAAAGACTATGATATCCATGCTGACAGACAGCGGGAAGCGTCAATTTTCCAAAAAGTTAACAATGCTGTTTCTAAATCAGGGAAAACTATTTCCCCGGAACAGCTAAAAATAATCGCTAAAAACACAGCCAATAATGTATCCAAAACAATGCCTAAAGGTATTACTCTTGGTCAAACCGCACTGGCTGTTGCCCTCACACTAGCTAATCAGCTGCCAAAAGACCAACAACCTTTTGCTGGAGAGCAAGTAGAAAATCTTACAACTTCGGGTGATCAAATGGAAGATGAGTTTGGGTTTGGAGGAGGAGGGATGGCTATCGGAGGAGTGCTCGGATTAAGCAAATACGGCAAAGAAAAACCAGTTCCCCAAGGAGATGAAGAGGCTTTTATAAAAGCTGAATACGAGGAGGCAAGAGATCAAGAGAGCAAGAGATCAAGAGAGCAAGAGATTAAAGAAGAACAACCTGCAGTTGTTTCATCTGCTACATCCGCGCCAACCATACCCAGTGGACTTTTTATAAATGCAGCAACAAGAATTAAAGGTGGATTAAGTACTATTGGAAGAGGACTGGCGACTGTCTTAACACCTGGCGGGTGGCTTAAGGGAATTGGCGGAATCGGCAGACTACTATTGGGTGGTTTATTGGGAAGAGGCGGACAAAATCAATCACCGGCCTTAGCTGTACCTAGTGAATTAAGAAACATAAGCGTTGGAGTTGCAATCTTAATTGGCGTATTAATTGTATCGTTTTCTATTGGTGATAATAAAAAGGCTGCTGCTTTTGTAACAGGAGTAACAGGATGTGTAGGAGAATTATGCCCTGTTGTAAATCCGATTATTGCCCAAAACCCAACAACAACCCCCTCTCAACAACAACCAAATCCGCCAAACATTCCAATTGACTACCAACCCGGTCAGTCAAATACAGTTCCCAGTGGCTTTCCTATAAACTCAAGCTGTGTAACACAAAAACCCTTTGGTACTGTCAGCCACCAAAACTCTAACGCAGTTGATGTAGTTGTCCTAGGAAACAGTCCTGACAATTGGATTATAAGAGCAACTCATGACGGAACAGTCGCCTTTGCAGGATGCGGTAGTAAGTGTACAAGAGGATACGGTTACTATGCAATTATAAGATCTTTAAATAACCAATACTTAACCATATATGGTCACATGCAGCTTGGTTCTCTTAGGGTAAAAGCCGGCGATAATATAAATAAGGGTCAACCCCTGGGAATTGTAAACACCACCGGATTTTCAACCGGAAATCATCTACACTATGAACTAAGAAGCGTATTTGGCCAGTATTACAACCAGTATGGAGCTGTTGGTAGTATATTAAATTTTCTGCCTGCACAATCTACCTGGCAGTGTAATTTATAATAAAATACAAATATGCAGGGATTACTCGTTAGCGTAAAAAGACACATAATTTTTCTATTTCTTCTTATTTTGCTTACCATCCTGCTATGGTTAAGGTTTTTTGTCGTCCCCAAAAGCAACAACCAAGCGGAGAGTATTCCAGTTCCAGCAACTACTATTAGTCCTCAAATTCAACCTCCTGCAGCGGTTGTTGATGTTGGCAAAATCCCAATTACCCCAGCTGTAAATGTTGTTTCTACACAAAGCATAAGCTACAAATTTACTGGTGAAAATATTAACCTCCCAGTAAATTTACCTGTTTTTAATTACCAAGAACCTGTAATTTTAACTGAAAATAACGCTTCAAAATTAGCATCACTATTTGGATTTTCAGACGATCCTCTTTTGACGGGTGAAAACGAAGCTGGCCATCCTTACTTTACCTGGAACAACAATGGTGAAACTTTTATCGTAGGCAGCTCTTTTCCTTTTATAAACTACATAAGAAACAATCCGGAAAATATTCCCCATACTTTGCTTCCTGCTACCTTTGATATACCCGTTTTAAGTCAAAATGCAGCTGGCGAGCTAAAAAATATAGGGATAAATAATGTTGATACTACTGACCCAACCATCACTTACTATAAAGTTACTCCTTATGCTGCCAGCATAGACGAATATATCCTAGAAGAAACCGTAAACCCAGCTGAGGCAGCGTATGTCAAATTTGCATTTACGCTAACAGTCGGAGATTATCCTATTGTTTCCCAATCATATAAACAAGAAAACAGTTATGTGACACTTGATTCAACCGGACAGTTATATGAATTGTTTAGTTTTATCATTCCTCCCACATCAACTACCACATTAAAAACCATGTCTTTTGAAAAAATTGTTTCAGACATTTCCTCAATCGCAATCGTTCTTTCTGTTTCATCTGACTTGGATATAAATAGCGAGGGCGAAGAAACATATGATATTGTCAATATAGATCTAACAACTGCTCAAATTGTATACTTTTTACCTGAAAATTTTTCCTATAATCTTAAGCCCTATATTCTTTTTAAAGGCAGGTCTTTGGATAGCAAACTTAATAAAGAGGTGGATGTTTTGGTTCTTACTCCTTTAAACTAACTCTGAACTCTGACAGGCATTATAATATGAAGAAAGTCGGTTGAATTGTCGTTTTTAAATACTCCCGGATCTAAAGAACCGGTTGTTTCCAAAACCACTCTTTCTGTTTGCATAACTGAAAGCATATCCATCAAAAAACGGTAATTAAAAGCAATTTCAACTCCTTCTCCTTCAATTTGAGCTTCAACTATGTCTTTGTTTTCACCAACTGACGGAGCATTGGCTGATACTATTATATTTTTTTTGTCGCTTTTTAGCTTAACAATGTTGGCGCTTTCCCTTGCAAAAATTGAAGCAATTTTAATACTATTTAACATTTCCTCTTTATCAAATACCAACCTGGTTGTAAACTTACTGGGTATAATTTTTTGGTAAGGCGGAAAATCAGAACTTATTAGTCTAGTAATAATAGTCACTGTTTCAAAAGCAAAAACTGCCTGATTTGACTCCATAATAATTCTAGCCTTGACAAGTTTTGCTTTTTCCTCACTGGCGATTCTTGCCACCTCATGTAGGGTTTTAACCGGAAAAACAAAAGCATTTTCAAAATCAAAAATTTCAGTTTTTATTCTTTTAACTGAAAGCCTATAACCGTCGGTTGCTGCAACTTCAATTACATTATCTATCTTACCCAGTCTTATTCCTCCGAGCTGTGGCCTGTTTTCATCCTGTGAAGTTGCTATAGATAGTTGCGTAATTGTTTCTGTTAGTTCTTTTTCCTTAATTACAATGTTTGCTTTTTGTGCTTCTAAAGTTATAGGAGGAAAATCTGCAGGAGATTGTGTGGTTAATTTATTAACTCCTTTTTTTCCTTCAATAATAAGACTTCCGGCAGTTACAGATATGGTGATTTTTTCATCTTTAATAAGGGAAATTAATTCGAAAAGTTGTTTTGCCGGAACTGTTGTTTTACCTTCTTTTTCAACAACAGCTGTTAATTTGGTTGAGATTGCTGTTTCTAAGTTGGTTGTTGTTAAAACAATGTTTCCTCCTTCAAAAGAAATTAGAACATTACCCAATATTGGTAACTGGTTTTTAGATGAAACAATTCTGACAACTTGAGATAACCCTTTTTCTAATCTGTCAGTAAAAATTAAAGCTTTCATTCTTTATATATACTAGAAGTTGTAGTAATAGATTATGTGGAGAAGTGTACTATTTTTTGTTAACATGGTCAATACGACTTAAAGGTAAAAAAGAAGTGTTTAAAAGCATCAAAAAAGCGGTGGATAACTTTGTTGATAAGTTAGTTTTAAAAGTGGATAAGTGGAAAGTCATACTATGGGCTCTATTGTTTTTTTTATTTGTAATAAGTCGTTTTTAATTTTACCGCTATTTTTAATAAGCTCATTTATTTTAGCAACCCCATGCATAATTGTCGTATGGTCCCTACCTCCAAGAATTGCTCCAATGTCATTTAAGGAAAGACTCATTTCGGTTCTTAGCAAATACATCAAAACCTGTCTAGGCAAAGAAATTGGTTTTGCCCTAGTTTCACTTTTAATAAGAGACAATTTAACTCCGTAATAGCGGGAAACTGCATTCATAACTGATTGAGGTGAAAAGGAATATGTTTGAGATTTTAAATTATTTTTGGATAGAGATTTGCCAAATAATCTTGATACGAGTTCCACAGTTATTGGTTCTTTCCTAACAGTTGATTCCGATACAAGTCTTACCAAGGTTCCTTCAAGCCTTCTACCGTCTGAAATTTGATTTGCTAATTCCTGGGCAACATTCATACTGAGATTTATTCCTCTGAGCCTGGCCTTAATTAGAATTATGGCTGTTCTTAATTCAAAATCAGGCTGCTGGATATCAATAAGCAGCCCACCTTCAAATCTTGATCTTAGTCTATCCTCAAGTTTTGATATCTCAGATGGAGGCCGGTCTGAAGTTAAAATAATCTGAGCTCCTCTTTTATGAATTGCGTTGAATGTGTAAAAGAACTCCTCCTGGACTGCGTTTTTACCGGCAATAAACTGAATGTCATCAATCATAAGAAGTTGTGCGCTTCTAAATTTATCTTTAAACCGGTGAGTATTTTTAAGCCTTATTGCGTCGATAATTTCATTGGTAAACTCTTCTCCGCTACAGAAGATCACTTTTGTTGTTTCATTTCGGCACAAAAGTTCAGTGGCTACGGCCTGCATTAAATGGGTTTTACCTACCCCTACTCCGCCATATAGAAATAAAGGGTTGTATGTTTTTCCGGGTGAGTTAGCTATAGATTGGGCTGCAGCATAAGCCATTTGATTAGTTGAAGAGACTGCAAAGTTTTCAAAGGTATATAAAGGGTTAAGATGGTATTTTTCAACAAGACTCGATAAAATAGACTCCGGTTTCCGGTTAAATAATGGCCCTGACGGTTCGATTTTTATAGTATCATCAGAAACTACCAGTTTCACCGTGGTATCTATTTGAGAATGTTTTTTAATAAGCTCTCTTATGGTTGGAATGTATCTGCTTTCCAAAATCTGTTTAACCAGTGGATTTGACACAGAAACAATAGCTTGGTTGTTCTCAATGCTTACTAGTTTGGTTTTTGAAAAAAAAGCAGCAAAAGTGGGTCTGCTTACAGCCAGTTCGATCTCAGATAAAACCATCAACCAGATTTTGTCATTGTTCATAACGTTGTGGAAAAGGGATTAATTTTGTCCTAGTTTACAAACACTTATCCACATATGTCAACCGTATCAAACCAATAATTTAGACTATCCTAACATTGCTTTTATACCAATAGTCATTTGTTATAAACAGTGTAAAATTTGTGGATTAACAACTATATTTTGCCTGCGGGTTAATAAATGATATAATAATGTTATGCCAAAGAGAACATATCAACCTAAAAAGGGAAAAAGAAGCAAAGTACATGGGTTCAGAGCAAGAATGAAAACTAATTCTTCCAAAAAAGTTCTTTCCAGAAGAAGACAAAAAGGAAGAAAGAAATTAACTGTCTAAAGTTGTGTGGCTATTCCAAAAAACCTCCGTTTAACAAAAAAAAGCGATTTTAAATTCCTTTTAGATACAGGAAACAGCAAATATCTGTCTTTTGCAAAGGTAAAAATATCCAAAACCCCAAATAATAAAAATAAACCAAGGTTTGCGGTTGTTGTTTCTAAAGCTGTGGATTCTAAGGCAACAGAGCGGAATAAAGCCCGCCGGAAAATTACAAACACAATACTTCAGATTATGACTATATCCCCAATTCTTTCTTACGACTATATATTTTTCACTAATAATAAAGTAAAAACAGTATCAAAAGAAATAATTTTTAGCCAAATAAATAGCATAATTATCAAATGATAAAATCTTTTATCCTATTAAATATCAATCTTTATAGGAAATTATCCCATTTTATAAAATCCATTTTTAATCTTCCTCCGTCTTGCAGGTTTACACCAACCTGTTCTGAATATAGTTATAAAGCAATCAAAAAGCATGGTATAATCAAAGGATTGATTTTAAGCTTTAAACGAATATTAAGATGTAATCCATTATCAAAGGGAGGATACGACCCTGTTTGACACATTACTGGTAACGCCAATATTAAATGTACTTCTGGTATTTTACGCTCTTCTATCAAGAGCCGGGGTTCCTGGAGCATTCGGCTTGGCAATAATTCTTCTGACTGCAACTATAAGACTTTTGTTAACTCCCTTAACTAAGGTGCAGATGGAATCAGTTAAGAAGCTGTCAGAGATAAAACCGATGTTGGATGAGCTTAATAAAAAGCATGGAACTGATAAAAAAAGACTCCAGGAAGAACAGATGAAGTTATATAAAGATGCGGGAATTAACCCGGCTGCTGGCTGTTTGCCAGCTCTTATCCAAATCCCAATATTTATCGCTCTTTATAATGTATTCCTTAAAGTTCTGGGTTCACCTGCTGACGGAATTGCAATAACTATGAACGCCAAACTTTATCCTTTTCTTTCAACTTTTCATATTGAGTCAGTTAATCTTAATTTCTTTGGCCTTGATCTGGCGGCAAAACCAAATCAATGGCAGACTTTGGGTGTAGGTTTACTGTTAATACCTGTTATCACTGCTCTTTTCCAGTGGTTGCAAACAAAAATGACCATGCCGCCTACAACTCCAGCTAAATCTTCTGATAAAGATGATTTTTCTAAAGCCCTGCAAACACAAACAACCTTTATTCTTCCTATTATGATTGGTTTCTTTGCTTATAGCTTTCCTATTGGTTTAGCTTTATATTGGAATACGTTTTCTATCTTTGGTATAATCCAACAACTGCAAGTTAATAGGGGAAAAAAAGCATGACCAGTGCAAAAACATCACAAATAGTTGCCAAAACAGCGGAAGAACTTCTTAAATCGTTACAGATAACTGCTATTGTTAAGGTATCTGAGAATGAAGGGGTCTTTGATGTTAACGTGGAAACAGAGGAATCAGGACTCTTAATTGGCCATCATGGAACTACTCTTTACTCTTTTCAATTTATGATAGCATCGATTGTATATAATAAGACCAAAGAGTGGCACAAAATCATTGTCAATGTTGGCGATTACAGAGAAAAACGGGAAGAATCTCTTAAAAGTCTTGCCCAGCAGTATATACAGGAGGCAATCTCCTCAAAACAGCCCGTTGCTCTTCCACCTCTAACTCCATCAGAAAGAAGAATTATCCATATGTATGCGGCTACTAATCCTGATGTAATTAGCGAATCTGTTGGTGAAGGAAGAGATAGAAGGCTTACAATTAAACCTAAAACCGTTTAAAAAACTTAAATTTGTGCGGATAGATAGACTATTATATTTCGCACTCTTATTGTTGTTGCCCACCCAGCTTAGTAAATATTACTTTCCCCAGGCGCTTCTTATTAACGGAAGAAGAATTGATTACGTTGCGTTATCAATCTATTTCACTGAAATTATACTTATAGTTATGTTTTTCCTGTTTATAAAAAAAACAGGTTTTACCAAGATAAAGAAACCAAAAAGGGCGGTGATTGTACTGATTGGAATAATATTGTTCTCTATACTTTTATCGATAAATCCCTTCGCAGGATTTATCAAAGTTATAAAGATTATGGAACTGTTTTTGTTTGGCTTATATATTTATCTCTCCCGGCCATCATTTTCTAAATCAATAACGGTACTTTTGTTTTCCGGGGTATTTGTCTGCGTCCTTGCTATTGCCCAGTTTTATTTTCAACATTCCTTAGGTGGAATAATGTATTTTATTGGAGAACGGGTATTTTCCATCTCCACTCCAAACATTGCAAAATCTGCAATAAACGGCCAATTACTGCTTCG
>JACOXO010000012.1 GCA_016182365.1 Candidatus Gottesmanbacteria bacterium
AACGTTATTTTTAAAATGCCGTTGATACTCTAAAAAAGCAAATATTCTGCAAGTGAAAAGATTTCCTTTTCTTATGATTTTAACTCCGTCGATAGTATCTTGGTGAGCGCAGTTTTTGAATTTAGAAGTTATAATTGTTACTGTATGGCCGGCTTTAACTAACCTTTTAGCTGTTTGGTGGGTCATGATTTCAGCACCACCTGCATTTGGATTTTTTATATCCCGCCAGTTTAACCAAAGAATACGCATAATGTGCTATTATAGCGCAGAATATGAAAGCTCTGATTCTGGCTGCTGGTTTCGGAACCAGGTTACAAGAAGTAATTCACGACAGACCTAAAGTAATGGCTCCAGTAAATGGCAAACCTTTTTTGGAATATTTGCTTTTAATCCTTAGAAAACACAGTATTAATAAGGTAGTTATAGCAACTGGTTATTTGGGAGGATTTATAAAGGAGTATTTTGGAAATGGCAGTTTTTTGGGTATAGATATAAGTTACTCTCATCAAAGAAGACCTGTAGGTACAGGCGGGGCTGTGGCGCTGGCAGAAAGAGAAGGCCATTTCAACTTTCCTTATTTTGTAGTAAACGGCGATACTTTTATTGATATTGATTTTAAAAAACTGTTTTTATTCCACAATAGTAAAAAAACCAGTGTAACTCTTACAGTTAGTTATAGAAAAAATACCCAGTCATTGGGAATAGTAAATTTAACTAAAAGCAAAGTAAAATCATTTAAGGAGAATTCTCAATCTAAAAGTGGAGGGTATGTAAATTGCGGCGTATATGTTTTTACACCTGGTGTTATTAAACCGTTAAAAGATGATAAAAGATTTTCACTGGAGAAAGAGTTTTTTCCCAGGCTTGCCCGTGAGGGAAGGCTCGGTGGTTTTGAAACAAGAAGTGATTTTATAGATATTGGAGTGCCAAATAATTACTATCGAGCTATTAAATTACTCACTAATAAAAAAAGAAAAGTTTACGAGGTTAGGTCGCCTGTACGGGTGAGTCTGGCAGGAGGAGGAAGTGATTTACCGGAATATTTCAATACAAATGGCGGCTGCGTGATTGGTTTCTCAATTAGTAAATACGCCTATGTCAGATTAAGTTCCTGGGATTTGCCTATTATAAGAATTAAACTGGTTAATTATAATAAAGAAGAGACGTACAATCCTGGTAAGTTTTTACCATACGATAACTCAATTTTCGATCTTTTTAAAGGTTGTATTAACTTATCAAAACCTAAAGCCGGTTTTGAGGTCAGTATCTGGACAGATTTTCCTGCTGCTTCCGGTTTGGGTTCTTCATCTGCAGTTTCTCTGGCTTTTTTAAAAGCAATATCTTTATTTAGTGGAAAAAAAGTTAGTAAACAAAATTTGGCTAAGATGTGTATTTCAGTTGAAAGAGATGAGCTTAAAATTCCAGGAGGATGGCAAGATCAATATTTATGCAGTCTTGGTGGAGTTAACTTTATTTCTTTTTCCCAAAATAATGCTGACATTAAGCCGCTTAAGTTACCGGACAAGAGATTGCAGGCTATTGCAGAATGCCTTGTTCTGGTTTCGGTTAAGGGAAAAAGATTTGAAGCCAATCAGCAAAAGCACCTTTTAAACTCTATAGTTATGGGTGAAAACCATAAGTATTTAGAAAAACTAAAAATCATAGCAAAGGAAATATCGGAAATAATAAGAAACGGAGATGTTGATAAATTAGGAGACTTTCTTGATAAAAGCTGGCAAGCCAAAAAAAAGTCTTCACCGGTTGTCACAACTTCTGGTTTAGACAAAATTTACTCAAATGCTTTAAAGTCAGGAGCTTCGGGAGGCAAACTTCTTGGTTCGGGCGGAGGTGGTTTCATGCTTTTCCATTATAATCATAAAGGTAGATTTCTAAAATACCTTGTTGATAACAATATGGATTTCTATAAATTTAAAATTGATATAAAAGGTGTTGATTACAAAAAGTATCATATATAAGTATGAAAATTAGAGAATACGTTAAAAAATACATACAGCAGGGAATAAATGTAGAAAGGATGCTGATGGAGAATTGTATGGGTGATATTGAAAAAATCATTAATGAAATTTTTGAAACCTATTACAATAGAGGCGGATCAGTTTTTTTGTTTGGAAACGGTGGGTCTGCTTCGTGCTGTGAACATATAGCTGAAGAACTCTTAAATAGACTTCAAAATTACCGTGTTCCGCTTTCAGCTTTATCCTTAACCAGCCAGCCTTCAATAATAACTGGAATAGCAAACGATTTTGGTTTTGAAAAAGTTTTTTCCAGACAGCTTGAAGCTCTGGCAACGCCAAAGGATTTGGTAATTGCTCTTTCAACAAGCGGTAATTCCCTAAACGTGATTAATGGAATACGTTTGGCAAGACTCAGAGGAGTTAAAACTATAGGGATGACAGGAATTAACGGTAGAAATCTTATAAATAAAGTAGATATTTGTTTAACAGTGCCTTCAGATAATACATCTATTATACAGGAGGCTCATATGATTGCTGGTCATATTATTTGTGCTGCTGTTGAAGAGATGCTGTTTGGAGAACAAGGTTTGGATAATTAAGTTTATTTGTCTCATAGAATTTAATGATGTTCTTCCTATAGTAAATAGCCAGTACATCTTGGAAAAAATCTTTGACTGCCTTAAGACCTATAGTACTTCCAAGTTTGTTATGATTAAGAACAATAGGAGTCTCTACTATATTTGTATATCCATACATATATACAACAATTAGAAGTTCAAGATCAAATGCAAATTTTTTGACTACCAATTTAGGCATAATTTCAGTAAGAATTTTTCTTCTAAATACTTTAAGTCCTACCTGAGTATCTGTGACATTTAAATTAAACAGAAATTTAACTATTTTTTGTAAAATTTTACTGTAAATTCTTCTAAGAATTGGATAAGAAATCCTGGACTCTAAATGATATTTTGATCCTATAACAATATCTGCGTTTTTTTGCTGCAACAGTTTTATAGAAGTTATTATTTTTGAGCAGTCTATATCCAGGTCAGCGTCAAAAAAGACAATTATGTCACCGGATGAATTATTAAAACCGTGTCTTAATGCATATCCCTTGCCAATATTATAATTGTAGTTGTAGATATGAATCCTGTTTTCCTCCTGTAAAGATTTGAATCTTTTACTTTCAACCAAAGTTTTATCTGTAGATCCATCATTTACAATGATTATTTCAAAATCTGTGGCGAATTTAATAAGATGCTGGTATATTGATGATAAAGCTTTAAATATAGTCAGATCTTTGTTATAAGCAGGTATAATAATTGAAATCTTTTGACCCATAAATCAACTATAAGAAACTGTACCAGAGGAGTCAAGGAGTGTTACAATATTAAAATGAAAACTCTTATCATTGGAGCATCAGGTTTGGTTGGTGGAGCACTATATCATCAGTTTCGCAAAAAGAGTCATCAAGTGGTTGGTACATATAATACTTACAAAGTAGATCCTTTTATCTCTCTTGATATCACAAACAAGGAACAGGCTGAGAAAACAATTGCTGATTTTGGGCCGGATGTTGTACTTAGTCCTGCTGCCTTTGCTCATGTAGATAAATGTGAACAGGAGCCCCAGCTGTGCAGGTTAGTTAATGTTAATGGTATTAAGAATCTAATTGATACAATAAGAAATATTAATACTCAGTTTGTATTTTTTTCAACAGATTATGTGTTTGATGGTAAAAGTGGACCTTACAAAGAAGAAGATAGAACCAACCCAATAAATTTATACGGCAAACTTAAACTTGAAGTAGAAGAATATATTAAAGATCACTTAGATAGATATTTAATTATTAGGACTGCAAATGTTTTTGGGTGGGAAAGACAGAATAAAAATTTTGTGGTTAATCTTATTAGTAAAAACAAAAGAGGTGAAAAAATGAGAATTGTTAATGATCAGTTTGGAAGTCCAACCTATGCTCCTCAACTGGCTCAAGCAATTTACTGTTTGGTTTCTGACTCTAGAACCGGTTTATACCATGTTGCAGGAAGATCAGTTATAGATCGATATAGTTTTGCGCTAGAAGTAGCTGATGTGTTTGATTTAGACAAGAGCTTAATAAGCTCGATAACTACAAGTCAGTTAGGACAAAAAGTGCCAAGACCTCAAAAAGGCGGTCTTATTATTGATAAAGTAGAGAAGGTGTTACCATTTAAAATGTATACTTCAAAAGAAGCTCTTGCGGAAATGAAGAAAGATGATATAATATGATCTAGAGTACCCTAGTATCCTCAAAAGTCGCCTATCTCATTGAGTTTAGGTACAAAAAGAGTTATATCATGG
>JACOXO010000013.1 GCA_016182365.1 Candidatus Gottesmanbacteria bacterium
GTCTAAGATGGATAATAAAAAGGGTGCTGTCGGAACTATACTTGTCAAAAGTGGAGTGATGAAAATTGGAGATGATGTTTTTGTTGGTGAGGATAGGATTAGGGTGAGGGCCATGTTTGATGAGTATGGCAAACAAGTTATTGAAGCTGGACCTTCACAACCTGTAGAAGTTTTAGGATTTAAGAAAAACCCATCAGTAGGTTTGGTGGTTACAAAAGAAAAAGTAGACCAAAAACAAACGTTTGTATTTAAAAAACCGCAAATTACCCCTAGTGATGAAAAGAAACTTAAAGTTATAGTCAAAGGTGACACATTAAACTCTCTTGAGGCAATTATCAATAAATTAAGCTCTCTTGAGGTTGTAGTTATTGGAGCGGGTCTTGGTGAGATTGGTGAAGCCGATATTCTTCTAGGGCAGGCAACTAAAGCTTTTGTTATTGGATTTAATGTCAAAATTACAAAATCAGCTCTTAAAATTGCACGAGAGGAAAAAGTTTTATTTAAAACGTACTCTATAATTTATGATCTTCTGGACGAAGTATATGAAGTGTCCCAAATGATTTCCCAAGGAGATAAAGAAGAAATCCTGGGTATTGGAAAAATCATAGCAGTTTTTTCAACATCCGAAGGGAAGGTAGCTGGATTGAATGTTTTAGCTGGACGGCTTGCAAAAGGAGATAAAGTAAAGCTATTAAGGCAAGATGAAGTAATAGGTACAGGCAGGATTTTAAATTTGAAGCAGGGTAAAAACGATGCCAACAAAATTGATAGTGGTCGTGAATGCGGAGCCAAATTATCATCTAATCTTGACTTTAGACCAGCAGATGTGCTACAATCTATCTTGGTGAAAGAGATAAAACTAGGTTAATATAAGCGGCTGAGAGCCGCTTTTTATTCAAACTAATATGATGCCCAGTATAAATCCAGCTCTTATATACAGATTACAATCCCTATTAAATTCCGGGAATAAAGTACTTATTGCTTTACCCGAAAACCCGTCACAGGATGCTATTGCTTCGGGTCTTGCACTTTTTCTAAGTCTTACCCAAAAAGGTAAAGAAGTTAGAATTGTTTCTCCATCAAAAATCACAATTGCAGTAGCTAGCCTATTTGCAGTTGATAAAATAACTGATCAACTAGGACAGGCGGGCAAAAACCTAGTAATCTCTTTTCCTTACGTGGAAGGGTCAATTGAAAAAGTAAGTTACAATATTCAAAACAATAAATTCAATTTGGTAATTGAGCCCAGAGGAGAAGCAGGTCTTTTAGATAAAAATGCGGTGGAATTTTCAAGAGGGGGAGAAGGTTCAGACAATTTTGACATTATTTTTTATATCGATGTTGCAAATTTAGACAGTTTAGGTAAATTGTCTCAAATTATATCCAAACTTGCCGTTGAAAAACCTACCATATCGTTTTCTACACAAAACAGTCAATTTCCTGTAGCGATGAAATTTGGTTTACCCACAAACGGTTCTATTGCAGAAATAGTTGCTCTTGTATTATCCAGGATGGGTTTGCCTTTTGATCCAGATATAGCAGATAATCTTATTAAAGGTATTAAAGAAAAAACTAACAACTTCAGTCAAAATTCAACCCCTGATACTTTTGAAGCGGTAGCAATTTGTATGAGAAAACAACAGCAACAGCATGGTATTCCAAAACCTGTACAAACAGCAAGGGATAGTGGAGTGACAATGCAAATTCCCAAAACACAAACTCCTCCAGATTGGTTGAAACCTAAAATATTCAGATCAAGTGATACGGGTTGGGGTGGACAAGATAAAGGTACCATATTATAATAAGCTCTTATGACAACAGTTGTTGATAATAAACAAAAAATTATAGCCGCTTTTCAAACAAGCAAAAGCGATACTGGAAGTCCTGAAGTTCAAGTAGCACTTTTGACCCAAAGAATTCAAAGGCTTACCTCTCATTTAAAAGAAAATACTCATGATAATCACTCCAGAAGAGGTCTATTGGGTTTAGTTAGTAAAAGAAGAAGAATTTTAAATTATCTTGAAAAAAAAGACGAAAAAAGATATAAAGAAATTAGTAGTAAATTAAAATTATCATAATCTCTCTTAGGACAAGATCTTCAAAAGAAAAAATATAATGAATAAAATCACACGCGAGGAAGTAGAAGTAAACGGTAAAAAAATCCAATTCGAAGTAGGCAGATATGCTCAGTTTGCAAATGCTGCAGTTGTTGGAAGAATTGGTGATACCATGGTTCTAGCAACAGTTGTTGCATCTAAAAAGAAAACTTCTTTATCATATTTCCCTTTATCGGTTGAGTTTGGAGAAAGATTGTATGCAGGTGGAAAAATTAAAGGAAGCAGATGGGTAAAAAGAGAGGGAAGACCATCAGACGAAGCAGTTCTGGCTGGTCGCTTAATTGACAGATCAATAAGGCCGCTTTTCCCAAAAGATTTTAAATATGACGTACAGGTTGTAGTGACGGTACTTTCAGTTGACGGAGAGAATGATCCTGATATTATTGCATTAAATTGTGTTTCTGCTGCTCTTGCTATTTCTGATATTCCCTGGGCAGGTCCGGTTGCAGCAACCAGGGTTGGACTGGTTTCACCTAAAGAGACCTCAGAAAAGCAATTTTTAGTTAATCCAGTTGAGACTGAGCTGGATTTTTCGACGATGGATTTAGTTGTTTCTTCAACCAGCGATAAAGTTTTGATGATTGAGGCTGGTATGCAGCAGGTACTTGAAGATGATGTTAAAAAAGGAATCTTAACGGCAAAAGAGGAAAATAAAAAAGTTATCAAGGGTATTGAAAATTTGATTGCTAAAGTAGGTAAGAAAAAACAGGAATATGAAAAAGATGAAATAAGTGAAGAACTAATCACCAAAATCAAAAAAGCTTATGGTAAGGAAATTGAAGCGCAAACTCTTGAATCTGTAGAAAAAGAAGGTGTAGATGATTTAACTTCAATGGTAGATAAGATATTTAAAGAAGAAAAGGAAGTTTATACAAAGGAAAAAATATTTGAGGCAATTGATAAAGTATCCAAAAACCAGATTAGAGAAAACATCCTCACAGGTAAAAGGCCTGACGGTAGAGGAATAGATGAAGTTAGACCCATTGATATCGAAGTGGGATTATTGCCTAGGACTCATGGTTCTGCAATATTTCAAAGAGGGCAGACACAAGCTTTATCAATTGTAACCCTTGCTTCACCTTCTCTTGAACAGTTAATTGAAAGTGCACAAGGCGAGGAAACAAAAAGATATATTCACCATTACAATATGCCCCCATACTCTGTAGGAGAAACGGGAAGAGTTGGATTCACATCAAGAAGGGAAATTGGCCATGGGGCACTTGCTGAAAGGGCGTTGCTTCCTGTTATTCCAACTGAGGAAAAATTTCCATACACAATAAGGGTTGTTTCTGAAGTAACCAGTTCCAACGGCTCAACTTCTATGGCATCAACCTGCGGATCAACCCTTGCTCTTATGGATGCAGGAGTTCCAATTACCTTACCGGTTGCTGGTATTTCAATAGGTCTTGTTGCCAAAGCTGATAAGTATACTCTACTGACTGATATTATCGGACTTGAAGATTTTTCAGGAGATATGGATTTTAAGGTAGCTGGTACTAAAACTGGAATCACGGCTATCCAGCTTGATGTTAAGCTTGACGGTTTAACTGATGAAATGATTGAAAAAACGCTTGAAAAGGCAAAGACCGCAAGACTATTTATTCTAGAAAAAATGGCATCAGTTATTGCAAATTCTAGGACAACTATATCTAAGTTTGCTCCAAAAGTTGTGGTTGTTAAGGTTCCTGCTGATAAAATTGGTGCAGTGATCGGTCCTGGAGGAAAGGTTATTAGAAAAATAATTTCAGATACCGGTGTAACGGTTGATGTAAACGATGAGGATGAAAGTGTAACTATTTCAGGAGTTGACAACCAGGCAGTTGCCAAAGCCAAGTCATGGATAGAAGGAATTATAAAAGATGTTGAGGTTGGGGAGATATACGAAGGAGAAGTCAAAAGAATACTGAATTTTGGAGCATTTGTTGAAGTATTACCGGGTAAAGAAGGACTGGTACATGTATCAAAAATGGCAGATACATATGTTTCCGATCCAAACGAAATAGTTAAAATTGGGGATAAAGTAAAAGTCAAAGTAGCAGAAATCGATGATCAGGGAAGGATTAATTTGACGATGCTTTGGACTGATTCTAGAAAAGATCATAGACCACGTTTTGAAGATAGGCAACCGCGTTTTGATAACCGTCGTGCTCCTTTTAGAAAACCATCCTAATATTGTATACTTTAGCGTTTAATTAATAGGGTTTCTTTAAATATTGCTTACCAGGGATCTTTTACAGCTGTTGATCAGATTACAAAATACATTGATTGGATAGTATCCCTTCCATGGAACTTGCGTACACAGGATGTTTTAGATTTAGAACGGGTAAAAACAGAGCTTGACAAAACCCATTATGGACTAACAGAAATTAAGGAACGAGTTTTAGAGTATGTTGCCGTTTTAAAACTTCTTAACGTAAACAATCAAAACGCACTTACCAAAGCCCCCATTCTTTGTTTTATAGGTCTGGCTGGAACTGGAAAAACTACAATTGCTGAAGGTATAGCGGTAAGTTTGGGAAGACGTTTTGTAAGAGTACCGCTTGGAGGTATGGGTAGTTCACTTGAGCTAAGAGGTCAAACAGAAGCGCTTCCTAATAGTGAGCCAGGGCAGATAATAAAAGCTTTAAGACGCTGTCAAATCAAAAATCCGGTGATTTTACTTGATGAG
>JACOXO010000008.1 GCA_016182365.1 Candidatus Gottesmanbacteria bacterium
TCCAATCGATTTTCTCATATATGCATTATATGGATAAACTAGTTTGTGGTCTAGGAGAGAAATTTAAGTAGAAGCGTTAAGCGTAAAGGGTAAAGCGGAAAGTAAAAACTATTAGTTAAACTTGAAGGTGGAGAGGACTTGGTCAAAACTTTTTATATTCGAGGTTTTATTATTATCTCTGTCATCATAATAAAAAGATATCATTAGAATCTCATTTGTGGGGTTGTTCAGAAAAAGATAATAATTATTAGCAATTTCATTGGGTGTAGAAAGTTCATAGTTTGTGCTTGGGTGACTCTTTTGATAAATCCACTCTTTACCGTTTAGGGTTATTAATTTTGGTTCATAGTATGTGAAACCTGGTCCACCGCCAATTTCTTCTCCTTTAAGCCAAAAATCGCTATTTGGATTTGAAAATTCTTGTTTAGTAATATTCTTCCATTTTTCTCCTCTTAAGGCGTTTGGAGTAATAATTTTTATTTCACCAGAGACTCTGTTTAATGGTTCAGGTGTTGGAAATTCTGGCAAAGCTACATTTTCAAATAATGAATAACCTTTATAGTTACTTGGCTGACCGAGTTTTTCTTCATAAGACTGAAAATTCCACACAGGAGGATATTTAAGCATATAGTTACCATCCTGATTCTCATAAGTTTCCCAATTTGTAGTTGCATAAGATGTCTGTTGGGTTTGGGGAGAGATAGAGGAGTTGGATAGGAGTTTGTAGCCACCCAGCATAATAGCGACTAGAACCAGTCCAATTATCAAAAATAACAGATATTTAGCCGAAGACGTTGGTTTGGTCATGTTTTATATAAATTATAGCAGGTTTTTAAACTCTTCAACAGTAAGAGGAATAGTTTTTAATATTCCGTTTCTTAAGGTTCCCTTCTTCAAAGTTTTGTGATTGGGTACGATTACAATTTGAGTTAGATTTCCTTTCACCCTTTGGAGCTTAATATGACTTCCTTTTTGAGAGACTTTATTAAAACCAATTTTTTCCAAAGCTTTAACAACATCTTTCCCCGAAACTTGAGGCAATTTAGGCATAACTAACCTTAATAGGAACAAGAAATTGTTTTTCTTTCTTCTCGTCCCCATATTCAATAATATCAGGAGAGGATTCTAAATAAAGTTCAATAGCCTCCCTTATATTTTTAACTGCTTCCTCAAACGTTTCTCCTTGAGAGGTACATCCAGGCAGAGCGGGAACCCAAACAGAATAACCACCCTCTTTTTCTTCGAGGAATACAGCGTTATATTCTAAGACCTTAACTTTTTTGTTTGCCATAGTGCCTAATTATACTACAATTTTCAAGCTTTAGTGAGGGTTAGAAAGTAGTTTAGTTAATAACTCACTTTTTGAAAGATTTGTAGTTTTTTTGAAGATCATTATTTTAGGGTGGTCGTAGACTGTGAATGATTCATCAGCCTCCAAATCATCAATCTCCATATTTAAAATAGGCACTTTTGGATAAACTTCAAAAGTTTCAGTTTGTTCAAAGCCGAGATTACCTGAAAATAACTGGTTATAATAATTAGTTGTTATTGGGTAACAGTGGTTTTTATGAACAGTACAGTTTGTCAATTTAGGTAAGGGTATATAAAGGCGGTTACTTGCAATAATAATATATTCAGAATTAACTAAAATGTCTACTATATTATTCCATTTATTTTGATTATCCGGTTCATACAAGGGAAGGTCAGTGATTTGATATTCGGAAGCGTGAGCAAGTGGTAATCTATCGTCCCAATGCTCAACAGCTATATTTGACCCATATGGAATATTATTATTAATCCAATTAGTTGCCGATAGCCTGGTATTTTGATATTTATAGATGTTTATAAAAGAAAAAGGCCAAACTAGGCAACTAAAAATTAACAAATAACAAGTAACAATTAACAATTTATATTTTTTAAATTTAATAATAACTTCAGATATTAAGACGGCTGAAAATACTGCCATTAAAGGGTAGAGGGGGAGTATGTAGCGCATAAATTTAACAGCACTTCTTCCAACAGCTAAAAAATATACCCAGAAAAAAATAATTAGAATCAATTTTTTAGTATTCCTAAAATCGTTTAGAGTTTGATAAACTACTGAAATTAGAGCAATAATTCCTAATGGTAATCCCAACCCCCAAAGAACAATATTCTTTAAATAATAGACGTACGGCGTTGCACCAACATACTGCAGGGTATAGGGGAAAATATACGCATTCTTATTCATCTGAAGCTGTAGAGTAATCTGTTTAATAAACTCAAGCCTGTCAATAATTGCATAAGGCATACTAATTGCAAAAGTTAAAAGTGTCATCCCAAGGATGATCAGCCCACGGCTTACAAAAATCTTTTTAGATTTAATCCCAATAGAAAAAAGCACAAAAACTATAGGAACAGCAAGCAAAACTATTGTGATTTTGGTAGCAACAGCAAGGCCAAAGGCAATGCCTAATAATACTGCTTTGTTAGTTGTAGGTTTTTCTAGGAATTTAATTAAAATTAATAAAGTCAAAGTCGAAAGCATGGTAAGTGTTGTGTCTACAGCATAAAAATGGGCTGCCTGAATAGGAAGGACAGATATACAGTAGAAAAAAGAAGCCAATAAAGCTGGCTTGTATCTTTTTAGTTTATTAACAAAAAGTGCGATATAAAAAACAACTAGAGTTGTCGTTATGTCAAATATTACAGATAAACCTCTGCCCACTATAAGCATCCCATCATAATTATCTCTGTTTAACATGGAAGAAACTCCGGAAAGAAGATAGATAGGGAACGAACCATAAGCAAAGAATTTGGGGTTTAATGAATCCATCTGAATTTTGTCAGCAACCATGATAATCATTCTTTCATCAGGATGCAGATGGAAGCCCGAGTCCCAGTTAATTCCAAATGTTCGAAGATATAAGGATAAAGTGAGAATTAAAAGCAATAATAGTCTTACGATCTTCGGCATAAAAAGATTATACTAAAAAATATTATGATATACTCCATAACATTATGAAAATTCTGATAACCGGAGGTTGTGGATTTTTAGGAGTTACTTTGGCCAGGTATTTACTTTCCAAAAATGAACAGGTTATTTTATTTGACAAAGTTCCCTTAGACATACCTGAGCTTTCCAAAAAAGTTAAAGTAATTATTGGAGATGTAAGGAATAAAAAAGCTGTGGAAAAAGCCTTATCTGGAGTAGACTATGTAATTCATGCAGCTGCAGCACTGCCTATTCAACAGTCAGGTGAGCTAATTCACAGTGTTAATGTTATTGGTACTAAAAATGTATTACAAGCAGCTTTTAATAAAAAGGTCAAGCGTGTGGTTTTTATTTCAACAACAGCGGTATATAAAATTGACCAGAAACATCCAATCACTGAAGAAGGATTAATCGAACCTATTGGCTATTACGGTAGCTCAAAAATTGAGGCAGAAAAAGTCTGCCATGAATATCAAAATAAAGGATTAGTTGTTCAGATTATAAGGCCAAAAACTTTTGTCGGTCCATCAAGACTTGGGGTTTTTGAGATTTTATTTGAGTGGATATATGAGGGGAGAAAAGTACCGATATTAGGTAATGGCAAAAATTATTATCAGCTTTTGGATGTTAGGGAACTTTGCAATGCTATCTATCTTTCACTGACGACCAAATATACAAATGAAACATTCAATATTGGCGCCAAAAAGTTTGGAACTGTAGCATCAGATCTTAATTATGTAATTAAAAAATCAGGCTCAAAGTCCAGTTTGCTTTTTGTCCCGGCCTTACCTGTACAGATAATTCTATCAATCCTTGAAAAGCTCCAACTCTCACCCCTTGCTGCCTGGCATTATAAGACTGCAAATATTGACTCCTACGTTGATATCACCAAAGCCCAAAAAATGTTAGGCTGGAGTTCAAAAGTTTCTGGGGCGGAAGTTTTATACGAGGCTTATGAGTGGTTTGTTAAACATAAAAGTGAGTTTGAAGGTAAAACCGGTGTTACACATAGGGTAGGTTGGAATCAGAAAATCTTAGGTTTAGTTAGAAGATTTATGTAAATCCTTTTTAATCTTATTCCAATCGTCAACAGTGAAACCCTGATTATTAATATTCTTAATTACAAAAAACTGAGCTTCCCTCCAGTTATCATAATCTTCAGTTTCCAAAACAGGCTGGCGAATTTCTAAAGTTTTAGCTGAATTTATCCAGCTGGTATATATCTTCAAATCATCAATTGCAACAAAGAAAACAAAAATATATAGAAGAATTAAAATTACTTTAGAATGTCTTGGAATTATCGAAAACCCTAGTCCAACAAAGACAAAATATAGGGGTGCTGCAGCAACAGCCCTGGCTCCATCCGGCGTACCTTTAGTTATTATTTGGATTGGGAATATAAGCAAGATGTAAAAGATAATAAAAGGTAAATATTTCTTAAAATGCAAACACCCTATCACAAATCCAATTATGAGAAATGGCACAAGCTTATCGTTAATAAATGGATGTGTGGGGGATGAATAGCGGGCATTTATTCCAATATTATTATATTTACTATCAAGCATAAAAAAAGAAGATAAAACTTTTTTAATTTGAGGTAAATATATAGATTCGTTCTTAACATCCTGTGAGACTGCTCTCATTCTTCTAAAATATAGGTCTTTACTGGTTAGTACCGAATACAACATCGGAGATATCAAAACTAAATAAATTATTGTAATGATAACTATATTTGCTATATATCTTTTCTTCTGTTCTATTAAAAATTTTAACAAATATACAATTATTATTGCCGGTAAAATTAAAAGGCCGGTAAAATAGCCGTAAAAGCCAAGAGCTGCGATACAGCCTAAGGCAAATACAAAATATCGTGATTGACTTTTGTTTATTAAAATCAGGGCAGACACTAATAAGAGGCTTATAAAGCTGTTTTCCCATCCGCTCCTTGAGAAGTTTAAAAACCAGTAATTAGTTGCAAGAAGCAGACTGGAAAGAAAAGCAATGTGGATAGAAAAGTATTTTTGTAAAAGCTTAAAAAATAAGACTACACAAATAGTGGTTACTAATACCGAAGTAATCCTGATACCTATATAGGAATAACCCATAAGCAAATAAATCGGCAGATACATATACATAGAAAAAGCAGGAGCAGGTTTCCAATCAAAGCCAAAAAAAGAAGGTCCTTTACCACTTACTATTCGAAGAATCACCCTCATATTGTCAGCTTCATCGGGATTTATGTTAGGAGGGATGGTATCGAGTTTTACAACTCTTACAATCAAAGTCAGGAAAATTAGAGTAAATAAAAAGAAGCGATTTTTATTCATCATTTATTAGCATTTCAAAATAATCACTGCTTGTTAACTGCTCACTTTTCTTATATATCCTTATTTTTGGATGATCAAATACACTGAATGTTTCTTCCGCAGTCTCATCATTGAGTACATAAAATTCTGATGTTTTTTCAAAACCTAATTTGCCTGAAAACAATAATTCATAATATTTACTGGTGATTGGATATTTGTCTGGATATTGCCTGTGGTTTGCAAAAATCCTTCTTGAGGGAATAAAAATATAATCAGCCTTTTCCAGATGATTTAGCAATTGGTTTACCAACGAAGGTTCATTGTCCAACTCATAGAAATTAAAAGAGATTACTGTATAATTTTGATTTTTGATTTTTGATTTTTGATTTTGCAATGGGATGTCGATGACGTTTGCGGTCTCAGAAAGAATATAACTGCCCTCTGGAATATTGTTATAAATCCACTCACTAGCAACCACTCTTATATCAGGTTTTGTATAAATTGAGAAAAAATAAATTCCTGGAATTATTGTTGAGATTATTATTAAATAAATAATTAGTTTATTTAATTTAAGCCGGAATATAAAATATGCGGCAAATATTGCAAATAAAGGGATAACTGGTGTCATAAAGCGCGTCCATTTTGCATACAAAAAGGAGTTAGGAATAAAATAAATTAAAAATGAAAAAAATAAAATAAAATAAGTTTTGAATTTTAAGCATAAAATCAGAAAACCTATGGATCCAAAAATTAATATTGGGGTACCTAACGCATAAGGAAAAACTTTTTCAAATTGAAATAATACAGGAATTGTATTTTCAAATTGTCTTGTATAAAAAACCCTGAATTTTCCGGTAGCAACTGATGATTCATAATTCATTGATCCTTTAAATTCCTTAAAATCCAATAAATTATAGGGAGAAAGTAAAGCAGATGTTACAGATGAAAAAATAATAAGAATAAGCAAAAGAATAACTTTTTTAACTGTTTTAATTTTATGTACCAAAACTGAAATGACAGGTACGGCAATAAAAATTAGAGCAGAAACTTTTGTAGCAATTGCAATCCCAGTTAAGGATCCCAAAATTATAGCTCGAAAGGTCTGACCTTGCAAGGTCAAAGATAAATATATGATAAGCATAAACAGAAAAGTAAGCAAGCTTTCAGTTGTTCCAAAGTGAGCCGATTGTATAAGTCCAGGTGTGAAGCTTGTCAGTAACGCAGATATTAAAGCGTATTTTTCTCTTTGTGTAATTATTTTTGTAATTTTATAAACAACAAATATTGTTAATACCGATGCAACAGCCGACCAAAACCTCAACCAAAATATTGCTTGAGAAAATGAAACAGTAGCAGCTCTTTCACTATAATAAGCAAGATAAAGGGGGAGTTGGCCATAAGCGAAAAAATGAGGATTCATGCTTTTGGGGAAACTAAGTTTAGTTATGGCAATTGCCATATTGCGCTCATCAGGATTAAAAAAATACGGAGATCCGAAGTTAAGGTTATAAAAACGCAAAAATCCTGCAATTAGAATAATTGCCAGCAGTATTATTTTTAGTTTCATGTGAGTATCTAAGCAACGTAGATAATGAATATAACTGTGATGCCCCAAAGCAGGATTGAGCTGATAAGAGGAAGATCAGAAGTTATTAGTTTTTCCGGTCTTTCTCCAGCCTGTTTTTCATAAATAAGCTGGGCATAACGCATAATGCCAATAACAACAAATGGTACAGTTATCATCATCCATTTTCTCTCCAATAGCGTAGGATTAACTTCTGATAATAATCCACCAATATTTTCAAATCTAGGAGGAACATCAAGGTAAGCGTACAAAGCATAGGTAATCAGTGTTGCGTTGGCAAAAGTTGAGGCATAAAAATCAAGAAGCCTCTCTTTGTAATGTAAAAGTGATGGTCTAGTTGTGGTACCTACAATCTCAAGTTCACTTTTTCTCTTGCTGGTTGCGATAAAAAGTGCCAGGAAAACAACTGTTAATAAAAGCCATACAGAAAGGTGGAATCCAGTTAAAACTTCGCCGGCAAATACCCTAAGAATAAAAGAAACAGCAATAGCCAATATATCCATAACCGCAATCTTTTTAAGGTACAAAGAATAAAGTATGTGAAGGACCAAAAAAGCTGCAGAGATTATAAAAAATGAAGGAGATAAAAGAAATGCAAAAACCAAACCTAAGATACTTAGAATTGCAAATACCTCAAATGCCCTATGAGATGAAAGCATTCCTGAAGCAATTGGCCGGTGTTTTTTTTCCGGGTGAAGCCGGTCTAATGGTGCATCCACAATGTCATTAAGAAGATAAGAAGCAGAGGAGAGTATACAAAAAACTATAAAACCTAAAACACTTAAGATAAAAAGTGGTAGGTTAAAAAGTTGCCCTGTAAATATAATAGAGGCAAATAAACTTAAGTTTTTAACCCATTGCTGAGGTCTTAGAGCTTTCAGGATAACAAGTGTTGAATTTTTCTTCATAAAGTTAGCATGATTGTACTAGGAAGAACAAATTATGGCAAATCTGCTAGTTTTTTCCCTAGTTCAATTGCATAATTGGTGCCGCGGTCCCAAGGATAGATAGAATCTAGGTTTCCTACATACAAGTTAGGTATTGGTGTAGTTAACGGAGGTTTTATTTCTGAATAATTTTTTGTAACAACTGGTTGAGCAAAAGGACCAACAAATAGTTCAAAGCGTAAAGCGTTAAGGTTAAAGTCATAGGATGGGTTAATTTTCTGAAGATACGGTTTAAATAATTTAAATAACTCAGTTTTAGTCATCTTAAAGAATCTGTGTTCGCGAGGAAGGTAGTTACCTATATATAGCAAGTGATTGTTTCCGTAATATTTTTTGTCCATAAAATTAGTGTGCTCTACAACAGCTAAGAATGGAAAGGATTTATCATTGATGTTTAACCAATATGGTCTTTCCACCTCGGAGGAGTCCTCGCCTTTGCTTTGGCCACCGTCCGAGGTGTTTTTCAAGGGTGGTAAAAAGGGTTTTTTTAATTCCAAAAGCATATTAAGGGCGTGTAAATGTTTAATTTTTGAGTACTTTTTTATGTAAGACTGAGGAAGCTTGGTAAAAACCTTTAGAAAAACAGGCATGGGAAGAGTAGATATAACAACGTCGAAATTTTTCCTGTCCAAATACCATTGACCGTCTTTTTCTACCGCATTGTGAATTGCGGTATTAAAGTAGATTTTAACACCTTTATTTTTAAGATATTGCGTCAATTTTTCAGCCAAGTGCTGAAAGCCACCCTCAATGTAACCCAAAGAGGCGCTTCTTTTATAGATTCTTGCCCAGAACCAGCTCATAGAAATATCATCTTCATACTCCCCGAATTTACCAGAAAATAGAGGTTCCCAAAGCTGCTTCCAGCTTTCGATGCCTTGATAGTTAATTAACCATTCTTTTGCTGTATATTTTTCCAGAGGTTTCCAATAAGGATTAAACTTAAGAAAGGCAAGTGTTGCAGCCGTTCTTAATTTGCTTGACATTTTAAGATAGGGAAATGATAAAAGGGATAGAGGAGAGTCCAGCTGAACAATTGCGGAGTGAGTATAGGTTGTAGTTAAGGGTCTTTTAAATATTACCCCAATCCCAAGCTCTTTTGCCATATTCGTGGCATAGCTGTCTGATGTGAATAAATGGTGATAAGCCTGTTCTATAGTCCACTTCCAGTTATTTTTTTTAAAGCCAACAGCCAGACCTCCCGGGTTCTCCTCTTTTTCAAAAATAGTTATGTCATAGTTTCCTTTTTTGCTTAAAAAATAGGCTGTTGAAAGCCCTGCAAAACCCGCGCCCAATATAGCTACTTTCTTCATAAGTAGATATTATAACAGGTTGTTTGTTGACAAGAGGGGTGAAATATAGTTTAATATAAGTGGGTAAACTTCAGTACTCCAGGTTATTTTCAAAAAAATGACATAAATATGAGTTTTGCCTACAATTTTTAATTTTCCCGCCTGCAACGCTTTTGCGTAGCAATGCGGGCAGGTCATTTTTAACTTTTAATTTATTAATATGGCTGTAAAAACATACAAGCCAACTATCGCAAAACAAATAGATTCAGTTGAGGAGCTTATTGGAAGCCCAGTTAAAAAAGCAGTTCCAGTTGCTGTAGTTGTTAGATCCAATGACTTTGCAAGGATTGTTCCTGATATTAATGGTCCTACAGAGAAAGTGTCCGGCGTTTTGGATATTATGAACGAAGGCCATGGTTTTTTGAGGCCAAAGTTTGTTCCTTCAGATAAAGATATCTATATTTCCCAATCTCAAATTCGAAAGTTTATGCTTAGAAGTGGAGATTTAGTTGCCGGTCAAGCCAGAAAGCCAAAAGAAAACGAAAGATATTATGGCCTATTAAAAGTAGAAACGGTAAATGGAATTGAGGCCGATAAAAGTGTAGCCAGAAAGCGTTTTGAAAGCCTGACACCAATTTATCCAAATAAGCAGATAGTCTTAGAAACCGCAACCAAACCTCTCTCAACCAGAATCATCGATATTTTTTCACCAATTGGTTTTGGCCAAAGAGGACTAATTGTTTCTCCGCCTAAAGCAGGAAAAACAACTATTCTTAAGGAATTGGCCAACGGAATTACAGCTAATCATCCTAAAGTCCACCTAATTGCCGCCTTAATAGGCGAGCGACCTGAAGAAGTTACTGATATAACCAGGTCAATAAAAGGTGAGGTATTTGCTTCCAACTTCGATGAAAGTCCGGAAAAGCAGACTAAGATTGCAGAAACTGCTTTAGATAGAGCAAAGAGATTAGTTGAGATTGGTAATGACGTTATTATTCTACTGGACTCAATAACTAGACTGGCTCGGGCATATAACCTTTGCGTTTCACCATCTGGTAGAACGTTATCCGGAGGCTTTGATCCTGCAGCTTTGTATCCTGCCAAGCACTTTTTAGGGGCTGCAAGAAACTGTGAGGAAGGCGGATCATTAACAATAATTGGAACTGCTCTTATTGATACAGGGAGCAGAATGGATGATTTAATTTATGAAGAGTTTAAGGGAACAGGTAATATGGAAGTCCATCTTGTCAGGTCTTTGGCTGAAAAAAGGATTTATCCTGCAATTGATCTAGAGAAATCAGGTACAAGAAGCGAAGAACTTTTGATAAAAGAGGAGACATTAAAAAGAATTATTACCTTAAGGAGAATGCTTGGTTTACTGGGTAGTCTGGATGAAAAATCACAGGCTATGATAGAAAGACTTGAAAAAACTAAAACTAATAAAGAGTTTCTTGAGAGTCTTAATAAAGGATAATAAACTGTGCTAATATAAAATTATTATGGAAACTATTGATAAAGTTCGAGGCAAAATCTACATACAAAAATACCAGGCAATGAACGTTATCGAGGGAGTAAAAATCGTTGATTTAAAAAACCATCTTGATGAAGAAAGCGATTTTGGTGAGCTTCTAAGACTTACTGATTCAGGTAAGCTTGAGCTTTTCCCAAATTTTTCACTAAAACAAATCAACAGAACCAGACTCAATCCAGGTTCAGTGAAAGCCTGGCACGTGCATTTTCAACAGGATGAATTGTGGTATATTTTTCCTTCAAACTCACTGATTGTTGGTTTGTGGGATATAAGAGCAAGATCTAAAACACAAGATGTTACTATGAGAATGGTTTTAGGAGGTGGAAATTCACAACTTCTTTTGATTCCCAAAGGTGTTGCCCATGGTTCGGCAAATATTAGCCTAAATCATGTTGATATGCTATATTTTACAAACCAGCACTTTAACTCCAAAGACCCTGATGAAGGAAGAATAAATTGGGATATATTAGGAAGTGATTTCTGGAAACCAGTAAGAGATTAATAAATAGCTAGTAAATGTTGAATTATCTGGTTCCATTTAACAAAGTTGGTAAAACTGCCCAAATTAAGAAAAAGGAAATTCTATCCCGCATATCTTCGATTATCGACTCTGATGTTTTTCTCAATGGAGTTCAAAACCAAAAATTAAAAGATAACTTATCTGATTTTTTAGGTCCTGGTTATATATGTTTAACAGCCTCAGGTCATGATGCTTTGTTTCTGTGCTTGGAATATTTAAAGCTAACTTCGCAAGATGAAATAATTTTTCCAGCAAATAGCTATCCTGCTGCTTTTCCTGTATGTCTTACAAAAGCAAAACCAGTGCTTGTTGATGTAGACAAAAATGGCCAGATTGATCCTAATGATTTAATGCGCAAGATTTCAAAAAAGACAAAAGCTGTAATAATAGTTCATTTATATGGTTTGGTAGGAAATTTATCCCAAATTAAAAGTATAGCAGGTAATAAAATTACATTAATCGAAGATTGTGCTCAAGCTTTAGGTAGTAAATTTGATAATAAATTAGTAGGCACCATAGGTGATGTTGGATGTTTTTCTTTCTATCCAACAAAAACTATAAGTACACTTGGTGACGGTGGATTTATTTTTACAAAAAACAGAAAAATGTATGAATTTATCCAAAAAGCGGTTTCGTATGGCGAGAAAATCCGTTATCAAAGTGAATTTATATCAAGTCATTCCAGACTTCCGGAAATACAGGCAGGAATACTAAACGTATTATTTAGTAGAGTAAATATAACTTTTGAAAAAAGAAAATCAGTGGCAACATATTATAAAAAGACATTAATGGATCAGGGGCTTAAAAAGTACATTGAGCTGTTGAATTCAAATCCTAATTCTGATCCTGTTGAGCATTTGTTTGTGATAAAAGCTCAAAAAAGAGATTTTCTTAGGAAATATTTAGACATTAAAGGAATAGAAACATATATTCATTATCCTATCCCAGTACACCTGGTTCCGGCATTTTCTTATTTAGGATACAAGTTAGGAGATTTTCAAAACAGCGAATACCTATCAAAACAAATAATAAGTTTACCCTTTAATCCTTATATCACAAAAAAAGATTTAAACTATGTGATAGAATCGATAAAATCTTTTTATGCTTAAGCGGCTTATAATAACTGTACTTATATGGAAATTACTTTTAATTTATATAGTTTTGACTGCGGTCTATTTTCTCCCTTTTAATACTACTTTTACCCCTTTTAAAAATATTGATATCATGGAAAAAGATTTAATATATTCTGTTGCTGTTTTTGCTAATTTTGATGGAATTCATTATTTAGATATTGCTAGACGGGGTTATTTTAAACTGGAGCAGCCTTTTTTCCCTTTTTATCCTATTTTAGTTCGTAGTTTTGTAGCAGTGTCAGGTTCATCTTATATTATTGCTTCACAACTAATCTCAATAACTTGTTTAATTTTAGCTTTATATTATATATACAAACTTTTGCTTATTGATAAAAAACAAAACTTATTTACTTTAATTTTGCTTGTTATTTTAACTTTTCCAACTTCTTATTCATACTCTGCATCCTACAACGACAGCTTATTTTTATTATTAGCCACATTCACTCTTTATTTAGGAAGGGTAGGTAGGTGGAGAAGTGCTAGCCTAGTTTCAGGTCTTGCTGTCCTTACAAGATTAAATGGCTTGGCCCTTCCATTTTTTTTAGTAACTGAGTATATGGAACATAAAAATCCCAAAAAACTAGTTAATATTTCTTTATTTATCCTAATCCCAGCTCTAGCTTTTTTACTTTATTTAATTTATGTACAAATGGCTTTTGGTGATTGGAATCTAATATTCACAACTATGAAGATTTGGGGTCAGGATAAAGTGATTTTACCTATGCAGACTTTTTGGAGGTACTTTAAAATTGTTTTTGTCCATCCCAATATACAAATTACCTATTTTGTAGCACTTTTTGAGGTTATTTCAGTATTAGCCTATATTATGCTAGCTTTATATACATTTAGAAAAATCAGGTTATCTTACTGGTTATTTATGTGTGTTTCCTTTTTGATCCCAGCTTTTACAGGTACTTTCCAGGGTATGCCGCGCTACGCACTTCACTTATACCCTTTATTTTTAGGAATTGCCTTATTTTTGTCCAAAAGCTCAAAATTTGTCCGCATTTTTTATTTTGTAATTTCTATATTACTTTTGATAATTAGTCTAAGCTTATTTTCCCGAGGTTATTTTGTTGCTTAATTAATATGAAACTTAAAAGTCTTTCCATATTTTTCCCTTGTTACAACGATGACAGAACAATAGAGTCTTTAGTGAGGAGGGGATATAAAGCGGCAAAAAGAAGCAGCTGGGATTTTGAGCTAATTGTTGTTGATGATGGATCGAATCCAAATACTAAGACTAAATTAAAAATACTTAAAAAAAATTACCCTTCTTTAATAATAATAACTCATAAAGTGAATAAGGGTTATGGCGCTGCCTTAAAAAGCGGGTTTGACATATCTTCCAAACAATGGGTATTTTATACAGATGGAGATGGTCAATATGACCCTTCAGAGTTGGTTAAACTGATCGCTAAATTAAAAGAAGATGTGGATGTAGTTAACGGTTATAAGTTATCAAGAAAAGACAATATGCTGCGTATTATCAGCGGACTTATATATAATAAAATACTTCATACTATATATAACCTACCGATTTCTGATATTGATTGTGACTTCAGGTTGATAAGAAGAGAACTTTTAAAAAAAATTAATCTCAAGTCAAGCTCAGGAACTATATGTTTAGAACTTGTAGTAAAGCTGAAAAGACAAGGAGCGCGTTTTTTGGAGGTTGGAGTAAATCATTACCCGAGACTGTATGGTAATTCTCAATTTTTCCGCCTTCCCTCATTAATTAAAACTTTAGCTGAGAGCCTTAAATTTGTTATTGACAGAAATTAGACGCTTTGTTAGAGTGGGGAGGATGAGTCCCCAAATACTTAAGGACGATTTCCTATCCTGGATAGCCTTTTTAGCTAAATATTTCAAATCTAAAGCCCGCACTTTCGGGTTTAACTTTGAACAGAAAAAAGACGTGGTTGTTTCATTCCTTATGGCAAAACGGGGTAGATATTCACGCCCCTTTCTTAATCTTTCTCTATCGGTTATTGTTTTTACAGGCGTAGTTGGTGCTCCAATTGTTGCCTCAACATATCCTTCTGTTGCCTCACAGGATTTAAGCGATTACAATCCTTCATCTCAAGTTATTTCTGCTCTTTCTCAGGAAGACTTTGCCACAACAACAGAAATATCAGACAAACCCAGAAATAAAGTGATTACATATATTGTTGTTCCAGGGGATACGCTTTCAAGTGTTGCCGAAAAATTTGGAGTGTCAACAGATTCAATACAGTGGGCAAATAACATGGCTGATGATAAGATTGTAGTTGATGCGCCTGTTAAAATACCTCCTGTTACCGGAGTAGTGCATAAAGTAAAACAAGGCGAGACAGTTTACTCGATTGCCAAAAAATACCAGACAGATGCCCAGAAAATCGTAAACTTCCCATTTAATGACTTTGAAGATTTGGATACTTTTGCCCTTGCCGTTGGCCAGACTCTTATAGTTCCTGACGGTACACCTCCGACTGAAACTCCAGTTGCTCCTAGGATTGCGCCTCAATATATTGCTGGAAGTGGAACAGGACAGTTTATTTGGCCAACATCAGGTTCGGTCACTCAATATCCTGTCTGGTACCATATGGCAGTTGATATTGCAAACAGAGATGCTCCTAATGTCTTCGCGGCTGACAGCGGAGTTGTGGTTCTATCCGAAAAACAAAGATATGGTTATGGTTGGCATGTTCTTGTTGATCATGGCAATGGGTTCCAGACTTTATATGCCCATCTTCAAAGAATAGATTTGTCTGTGGGAGATAAAGTAACCAAAGGTGCCTCAATAATAGGAAGAATGGGTTCAACAGGCAGATCAACAGGTACCCATTTGCATTTTGAGGTAAGAAAAGGCGGGATAGCTGTTAATCCTCTCGGTTATCTGAAGTAAGGTAGTACTTTTTCATTCATTTTTGTTGCTGTGTCAGATTTATTCTTTTGTAAAATTCCCATAAATATCAAAATCTTCTTTTGTGTCTTTTGAAATAAATCATTCTTTTCAAGTCTTCCTGAAGGAGTTGCAATAAGAATTTGTGATCTTTGTCTTGATTCTGATTCTGCCTGCGCTGTATCAAAAAACGTTTGTCTTGCAAGAACAAAGATGTAAACCATAAGAAAAGCAAAAATAACAATAGAAACAATATACTGTGAGGTAGAGGAAAGTTTAGGCAGTCTAGACATATCTAATAAAAGATTAATCCTGTTAGACATGATTGTCAAATAGAATAGTATATAATTACCTGGGGCCTGTAGTTGAACGGTACAACACTGCATTCGCATCCGCCTTGCAGCGACTTTGGGCCGGTAGCTCATTTGGTAGAGCGTTGCATTCGCATTGCAAAGGTAAGGAGTTCGAGTCTCCTTCGGTCCACACATCGGGTTTCCCGCGAAGCGGGATCCCGCATTCCTTGGAATTAATAATATTGTGCGGGACAATTCCCGGTGGGTCCACCAAATCAAAATATATACTTATGCATTCTAAGCATACATTTATTCATTACATCCTTACAATAATAATTACAATTCTTAAAGACAGCTTTTTTATAGGATTGTCTCTGGGTTTAATTCTTGCAGGCTTATACTTTTTCACAAAAGAGGAATCATTTTATCGAATCGCAGTTGCCTTACCTTTTGTAATTGGAGGAGCAGCTTTTCTTTTTATGATTCTTAGCGATGTTGTTGAAGTTATAGTAAATCCTAAAATAAATAAAGCCCGCTGCATGATCTGTTCTGAGATTGTTGACAATGGTAAATAATAGTTGTATATATTTAAGTCATGCTGTACTGGGGAATTTTTACGATCGGATTTTACGCTGGTGTCTTTTTAGCTCTTTATGTTGCCGGACCTAAAGAGTAATTAACTAAGAAGTATCCTAACCGTTTAATGCTTCTTTCAAATCTTTCTCCTCATCAAGGTCTTTAAAAAAGATTTCTTTAATATTAACTCCTTTGGTAGCAGTATATGAAGTTATCTTAAGAATAAGGTTTATTCCTGAGCTATTTAAGGCCATTTTTTCCTTAAGGTATTTAATAGTTAAAACTCTTATTAAATCTTCTTTCGAGTAAAGTCTTCGGTTCCCCGGGGTTTTGCTAGGTGCGATAAGTCCCTGGCGTTCAAAATAGTTAAGAGTTTTTGCAGGTAAATTAGTTATTTTAGAAACAACTGAAAGAGAGAATAGAGGTTTAGTATTTGAAATATCCATAGTATATGTGTATATGAAAAAAAGTAATACGTCAATAGTAATTAATAATTATATAATTTGATCAAAAGTATACATATCCATATACAAATATAATATATGATAGGGGTGTGTTGTAAACTATAAGTTGACCTAAAAGATACAACTATAAGTTTTCATGAAAATAACTAAGGCTTTTTTTACAGGACATTATAAAAATTAATATAGGCTATAGTATAATTTGAAGATTTCTCTGGACTTAAGATAGAATTAAAAGTAAAATTACTATAAACAATACTAATGACATCGATAGGTTATTTAAATAATCAATAAGTTATAATAACTATCAAAAAGAAAATCTAATAATAGTTTATAGATAAAAATTTTAACCTATTAACTAAATTAATAAATAGTATTTAGAAAATTATATATAAAATATTGTCTATTAATTTATAGACCTATAAAACATAATTATATTAGTTATTAAGTCTTTGAAAAAGTCTTAAATAACACTTATATAGTAGAGGAGTTTAGTGATAATTTAGTAACTAAATAGCTCAATTTTAGACTAATTTATTAAACCTGTGAGGAAGTAATTAAATAAAATAAATAATATTACTCAATTTACTATGAATAGGCTTTTATAACATACTATAGATAAACTATAGATATATATTGTGTAAAGGTAAAACTACTACAAATCATCTTTTATTTACAAAATTTTTACACAAAAGGCAAATATTATTTTATTTTTTAAACTGCATACTAACCTAAAGACCTAAAAAAATACTTTATAGGTTATATAAAATATTAAATTCACTTCCAGAATCGTTTTTTTGGCCAAAAATGCCTAATTTTAGCCATTTTTTCGCTAGATTATTATATAGGGTATTGGTTTATGTCTATTATTAAGAATATTAGTTTAAAAGTGTCAAATTTGTTCAAAAGTTGAAAAGTTTAGGTATAAACTATCTATTGACAAGATTATTCACTTAATATTAACATAAAAGAAGCTCATTAATTTAACATTAAATAAACCTATAGCAATTAGACTTAGAAAAACTATAAGTTATGAAGCACCTGCCTAAAGAAAAAATAAGAGAAATACTTGAGGAAATAAAAAAAAACGGAGCAAAAGTGACCTCAATCTCTAAGCGTTACAGTATTTCCAGACAAACGATTTATAACTGGTATAAGAAATTCAAACCAGTAAAAGAAATAAAGTATTTAGATTTCCTTCTTCAACTAGTAATCAGATATCCAGATTTAAATTTCAAGCAGCTATCTAAAAAGCTAAACACTAGCTCTTATGGTTTTTTTGATACAAAGCCTTCATCGGTGTATTTGCTTCTTAGAAAATTAAATTTAAGCACAAAAAGAAGTCGGTATGAATTTATTAAGAAGCAGAAAGTCAAACAAATGGCGCAAAGTTGCCCAGTTATAAGGATAGGTAAGAAAAACGGTGAATTAAGCAAAGAAGCAAGAGAGTTGTTGCTTAAAACAGCACAGCAAAACATATTGGTTAGCCAAGCTTGCAAATATTTAAATATTTCACGCACTACTTATTATAAATGGAAGAAGCGACAGCTTTTAGGAGAAAGTCTTGTAAGTAAAATACCTAAGATTGACTTTTACTATAAACAGACACCAGAAGATATTGAAAGAGTCATATTAAATATTGTACGTAGTCAACCTGAGCTAAGTCTGCCTAAAATCATTTCAGTTCTTCCAAAAAAACAGGGGAGACCAATTATTGGATACTATGGTGTTCAGCGCGTATTGGAGCGAAATAACTTGAATAATTTAGCAAGAAGGCAGACTTACTCAAAGTCCTTTGCCCAGGGAATTCTTCCAAAGCCAAAAACCATTGTTTCATTCAACCCTATCTACAATACGCTTCTTAGGTTATACCGGATGATATTAGCTCCCTTTGCAGTTATCCCTAAGTTGACCACTATCCAGTCGCCTTTGTTTAAGTACTTCTTTTCAACCTTCATTCTCACTTTTATTTTTGGTCTGTACTGGATCAGTATACTTTCAAAGTCGTCCTCATTTGCCCAATCCATAGGACTTATTTTTGCCTCTGTTGCTCTAACAATCGGTATGTTCTTCTTCCTATATTCAATGAAATATTATATTACAGTTATTCTTGTTCTTGGATTCTCAAGACAAAGTCTTGAGGATAAAGAAAGTATTTATAAGACTGATACCCAAGATAGTAAGAATACATTATCTTTATTGTATAGAATCTTTGGAAAAAGGAGACTAGTTAAGGGTTCTAAAAAAGGATATGCAGGAGGATTACAACCAGATCTTTCCAAGATCCATTTAACATCTCATCCCTTTGTCTCCATACATATAGCCTCATACAACGAAAAACGGGTAATTGATAGGTTACTTACAGCAGTAACCTCTATGGACTATGAAAACTATGAAGTAGTATTAGTTGATGATAGTAATGATACTGAGGCAATCAGTAAAGTCAGAGGATGGAATGGTCATCCAAGGCTTAAAATTATTCACAGGGAAACAAGAGAAGGTTATAAAGGTGGAGCTTTAGAGATAGCACGTAAACACACAAGTGCTAAGGCTGAATTTATTCTTGTGTTTGATTCTGACTTTATCCCATACCCTGATACCATCACACAGTTTCTCAAATACTTTAAAGCTGTTGGAGGTTGGAACGATGCTACTAACACCTACAACCTAACACCTAAAACCTCTCCTATCGCTGCCATCCAAGGTTACCAGTGGCATGTACTTAACAAGAGTGAGAACTGGATCACAAGGGGAGTAAGGAGCGAATATGCAGGAAGTTATGTTGTTGAAAGAAGTGGTGCTGAGATTTACTCAGGTCTTAAACAAATCTCAGGTAGTGTCTACATGATTAAAAGAAAAGTACTTGATCAAATAGGTTGGGGAGTATCAATCACTGAAGATTTTGAACTGACTCTTAAACTATATGAGAAAGGTTACAAAGTAGTCTTTACTCCCTACATTCAAGCTCCTTCTGAATGTGTATCAACAGTAAAAAGACTGATAAGACAAAGAATGAGATGGGCTGAAGGACATTCACATAACATTAAAAGAATGTTTAAACCCCTTATTGCTACTAACAACATGACTCTTTCAGAAAAATTTGAATTCCTGTATCTTTCTCCTTACTATCTTCAATCAGCTCTTTTCGTCTTTGGTACCCTCTCCTGGTTTATTGCTGAGGTGATATTCAAAGTACGTCTTCCTTTCTGGACAGCTGTCTGGGGATGGTCTCTGGTTCTTACCAACATGTTTTCTCTTCCTCTTATGAATTCAGTAGGCCTATTTCTTGAAGAATCAGAAGAGAAGGATTATCTAGGTTTACTCTCATTTACTATTCTTTCCTATCTTCTTGCTCCTTTTCAAGGTTATGCAGCTATCAAAGGATTCCTTGAGAAAGAAGAAGGACCATGGTTTAGAACACCCAAGACAGGACACATCACAGATATCTTTGAAAGAGGAAGATTCTACAGATGGTTATCAGGTATTATCCCCTGGAAACCAGCACTACAACCTATACAACAAAGAACTGCTTTACCTAATGTTGCTTATACATACTTAGGCTTACAGACAGCTAATAATCAGTTTAATGCGTTTCAGATTAGATTTCTTTGGGCTATTTCTCTTTTTATGCAACCGGTTTTACTGTTATAGCTGAAGAAAAAAGATTCTCATCTCATATTGATCCAGCCATTTTTGACGTACCCAAAGATTATCAACCTGTAGAAAGTGAAAATATTTTAGACCCAACATTAAAAAACGGAAACAATTATTGGCTTAAGATAAATAGCAGTAATATAGAACCAAAATACGAAACTTATGATGGTTACTTAAACAGGATCTATAATATTAAAAGCAATCAAAGCACTAAAGAATTTACTTTTAAACTTGATTTAAGCGATCAATTATATCTTAAGGATTCAGGGGGAGGATATGTTTTAGTTAAAGATAAAAATACCGATACGGATATCTTTCTACTGCGAACACCGCAAGGGATAGACTCAAAAAATCGGCGAATTGATTATGGATATTATCTTACAGATAAGACACTAACACTTCGTCCTAAAAATTATTCCCAGTTTGATAAAGCTTCATATCCAGTTAAAATTTACGCTCCAATAAATAGCGTTTTGTGGTATGAAGCCTTAGTTAAAGTAGGAGAGAATTGTTCTGATCCTGGCTGTCGTAAAGATGGAGATTTACTGGAAATAAGGCCAGCTGGCTGGTTTTGGGGAATAGAGGAGAGAAAACAAAGCGTTATAGTTAAAGTTCCAAAGTTAACTGCTGACAATCGGCAAAGGTACTTAGCTAGAACAACTAAGCTTAATGATCCCAATGATCCCAATCTAGGTCCTGATAGCCGAGAAGAGGCAAGAAAAGCAGTGGTTTCTGATCGCGATAAAGAACTGATCTTTGATAAGGCTGGTCTTTCCCGTTTCGGCATTGACTATACTGCTTTAACAAGCTTCAAAGAACTTGCGTTAATAAGGGATAAAGGAAAAGAAAATCCTATTCTTGATGCAAGAGATAGCTCAAATATTATTGCAATGAAAAGCAATCCGCTTATAAGTCTTATTCCCCAAGACAAACGACTTGCTTATAAACCTCCATCTCCTCCTGGAATTATTAAAAGAGTATTGACAAAGATTGCTCCTCCGGTTCATGCAGTAACTACAGTTACTAAAACCATAGGTTCAGCAGGAGGCAGAGACTACTCAACCATCACTTTATGGGAAGATGGGGAAGATGGGGATCTGGTAACTCTTGATGAGATTCATAAAGGTGAGGCTTACAAAGATTCTGATTTTGATGAACAGATAACTATAGACGGTTCGACAACTGATGCTACCCGCTATATGTGGCTTACAGCTGCCTCAGGTCAACAACATAACGGTACTGCAGGAACAGGAGTAACAATTAAACCTACAACTTCAAGCGCTAATTGTGGAAGCAATCACTGTATACTAATCATTTCTGATGCAAATACCATAGTAGAATGGATGGAAGTAACAGAAAATATAACGGCAGGAACGAATCTTACTGGTTTTGGAATCAACTATCTAGCTGGATCAGGCGGCAGTATTGTCAGAAACAACATAGTGCATGATATAGATTGGAGGCAAGTTAACCGTGGAATAATGCAAGACATTTCGGTTGATTGCACAATTATTAACAATATTATCTATGATATAGAACATCAGACAGGAGGAGGCGGAAGAGGTTTGCAGCTTTGGAATACAGCGACTACCACTTGTAGTGTTTACAATAATACCGTTCATAGTAATACTGTGCACGGTTTTAATATCCAGGGAGGAACAGGTGGTACTCAAAATGTCAAGAATAATATCGCGACAGACAACACCACCGCAGATTTTACTTTTCCATCTAATACGGCAACTCTTAACTGCAGCAACAACCTTTCCTCTGATGCGACAGCTGATGATGCCGGTTGTACCAGCGCCCAAATTAGTAAATCTAGTGCCGATCAATTCGTTTCAATAACCGGTGGATCTGAAAATTTACACTTAAAAACCGGAGCTGATGCGATTGATAACGGTACAGATCTTTCTGGAACATTCACCAACGATATTGATAACGATACCAGACCAAATGGAGCTGCTTGGGATATAGGAGCTGATGAGATTCCGGAAAATTTATGGTCATTTATTTTCCTTGCGCCTTTTATTAAAGGATTTCTTAAAAAAATTAAAAATAAAAAAAGAACACCTCGGATGGTGGCAGGCTGAGCTTGCGAAGCCATGACTCCTCCGAGGTGGAATATTATGAAGCAGAAACGTGTTTTTAATATCATATTTGCTCTTCTTGCAGTAATGCTGGCAATTTTGCCGTTTATGCTGTCTTTTAATGATTTACTAACCCGAATTGTTGAAAACAATAAGTTGTATATGGGTATTCAAAAAACAATTGTCCCAATTGAGATAAGAATGGTTGGTACTCTAGTTACACCCTTAGGGATTGAGTTTATAGGCTATAAAAATGCTGTTGTGGTTAACGGAAGGTATGCCAAGGTCACCTGGAATTGTATCGGCTGGCAGAGTTTATTACTTTTTATAATTACTTTATTTTTTGGACTGCGAACCGGCAGATATACTCTTAGTTCAAAAATTGAAACAGTTTTGATTGGTTTAATAGGGGTATTTTTAATAAATTTGTTAAGAATTACCTTTACAGTAATATTACTAGGAGTTTCCCTGCCAATATTTAAGATAGTATTTCATGACTATCTGGCTGCGATAACAACAATTATCTTTTTAATCGGGTTTTGGTTGTTTGCTTATAGGTTTATATTAGAGGAGAGAAGCGATGTTGAGAAAAATTAATATAAAAATATTTTTACTGATTGCAATTATTGGTTTTCTTAATATTGCAGTGATTTATCCCTGGTTTTCCGGTGGATATACTGTAAATTCCGGTTCTTTTGAGCCTGTTTATACTTCCTATTCTCCCGGGTTTACTTTTAACCTCTTATGGTATTTGGGTTTCCCTAATCGTTTTGCTTTTCCTCCATTATTTTTTTATTTGGGAACGTCAACTCCAATTTCTTACCATATTACTACAGGACTATTCTTTATTATTCTTCCACTCTCTCTAATTTTCTTTTTAAGGACTTTAAAGCTATCTTGGTATAGTTCCTTAGCCGCAACGACTTTATTTATTTTTTACCCTTCGATATTTTATATTTTACCATCATTGTATACACAAGTTGCTCAATTTTCCTTCCCACCGCCGCTTTTGCTGTTTTTATCTTATTATGGTTTGGGACCAAGAATTATAGGTTTAGTGTTTTCCCTGCTAGCCCTTGCTTTTCTTTTTAGATATCTTAAAGATAATAAATACTTTTTGTTAACAGTTTTGTTATCCGCCTCTGTTTTTTTAATTGATCAAGTTACAAGCGTAGGATATATTATTCTAGCTACTGCTTTAGTTTTAAGTTTTACCTTATTTAAGCCAATTCCAAAATTAAAAAAATTGATATTAATAACATATGGCTTAATTGCCTGGTTTTATAACTTTTCTTACCTTAAAAACTTAT
>JACOXO010000009.1 GCA_016182365.1 Candidatus Gottesmanbacteria bacterium
GGATAAGGGTAGGTTCATTAAACCAGGAAGAAGAACGTCTCAAACTACTAATGAGTTCTGAACGAGCAGAACAGTTGATAAACTTATATAACCAAAGACATGAAAAACCTTGGTATTACGCAGGGAAAGGTAATAATAAATTTAATATCCACTCAAAAGATGATTTATTAATACTTATCCGTCACACTCTTACTAAAAGGTCAAGCAAAAATGTCTCAGAGGAAGATTCAGAAGAAAAAGCTGATTTCAGAGCTAGATTATTAGCAGTTGATACCGATTTATTCGAATCGCTTGAGTTAAAATTACCTGTAAGACAGTATTATCCATCATCAATATTATCTGTTATTGCTGCATTTCCATCGTTTGATTTAAAGGCATGGGAGTTTAAAGTAACACCACTTCAATATTGGAACCGTGAAAATCTTTATTCAGCTATAAAATGGTTATTCGAGCAACAACTAAAGATTGAAAAAAAAGATCCTCAAAAATTTAGGGATGATATAAGAAAAACAAAGCTTTTTGAAACTTTCAATAAGTTTAAATTAATCAATGGTATCAGACAATGTAAATACAAGATATCTGCTGCCGTAATAATTGATACATATTCTGAATTAAAACTTCATGAATGGGAATTTTTGAAATCTGTTAGGTGGTCTGGGGAAAGAGGCCGTCAGAACGTAAAACAAGCAGTAAAATGGTTAGTTGAAGAAAGATATGGATTATCACCGGAGGATCCGGATTTTAAACAAAAAATAGCTCGAATCAGCAAAAAAGATTTTCAAGAAGCAGGTCTGAGTGGCTTTTTAAATGCTCCCGAGTTTAGATCTCATCTTAAAGCTATTATTTACACATATCCAGATATTCAAATAAGGGAAGATGAATTAAGCAGAGTTCCAACGGGTACGTGGCAAGGTGAGGAAGGTTATAAACGGGCAATTGCTTATATTCAAGATATGGTTGAAAACAAATTGGGTTTAGATCCTGGTTCTGCCGATTTTAAACAAAGTTTATTAAGGGTATCAGTTGATGATTTTACAAAAAACAGGTTAAGGGGTATGATTGGTACTTTATTTAAATCATCACGTCGAGAAGCTATTAAGGCTGCATATCCAGAGTTATTTACTGATGAGGCTGATCAAGTCAAAAAAGTAAGAAAAAAAAGGGTAATTGTACCTAGAAAAAAAGTTGATGAGTCAACGGATTATATAGATGGTGCAGATCAGTGGTTAAATGAGATGTTAAAGGAGTCTTAAGAATATGGTAGAACAAAACAGTGGACAACTTCCAATAGATACTAAGCTAAACCATCAATATGATCAGGTACTGGCCGGCTATCCTATTTATCCGCATATAGAGGCTTTCAAAAGATTAAGGATCTTTCTTGATGGAGGGTTACCGTATTCGGAAATGGTAGCATTCAGACTTTCAACAATTTTTACTCATAGATTGTTTTCATTAAGTAAAGATCTTTTGAACCTGATAAGAAAAGGCGAAAATATTTTTGGAATTCCTAAACAGGACGAATACAATCTTTATAAATGGGTCGATTTTTACTTAGGAGATGCTAGTGGAAGATTCGAAGAAACACAAATAGTCGATTCTTATAGAGTTGATGAAAAAAATAAAAAAATTGAAAATAAAAATTGGTTCGGTCCTGATATTCAAATGTTTATTGATTATCTTACGGGTGAAAATAATATAAATTTTTCCCAGCTTAAACCTTTTACTAAAAAACTTTCAAAAAGAGGTTATTTCGCTAAAGTTGCTGGTAAAAATATAAATTTAATTTTAAATAAACCACAGAATCTAAATGGGCATCAAAGTTACGAGGTAAATTTTTATCCAAAAAGAGATGAAGAAAGGGGTTACGTCTGGTTAGAAGGATATCTGAGTCGTGACTTAAATAGTCAAGCAATGGTTTGCAGCTACAGGATATATCCAGGTGAATCAAAATTACATCAATGGAAAGGTCCAGAAACTCAATCTCTTATTGATTGGATTAACAACGCACTTACATTTGAGTTAGCACAACAAGTAACAACAGGATTTAGACAAAGTAGAGATAGAAATACAATTTTTATTGAACAATCTGAGAAAAATAAAATTGTAATTGATTTGAGTAGCAGAAGAGATTTGAATAAAGAAGATAAATTTGTATTAATTCCAAGAAAAGATGAGTTGTATGAATGGGTTGAAGTTTATAAGCTTGGATTACCAGATTCAAAACCTACATTTATCACATATGCCAGAGTGAACAGAGAAACTAGGTCAAAGCTAGATAGTTTATGGGTAGGTCCAACAAGGCAACGTTATCAAGATTATATCGAAGGCAAAATTGGCATTCGAGACCTTCAATCTTACGGTATAACTGTTCCACTAAATGGAGATATTTATCTTTTTACTGATAAAAAAAATGATAGGTCAATTAGTGCATATCTACCTTCTGATATTTTTAGCGCGGGTGATGAAGTCACAATTAATTTAACAGAAAATAATGATAACAAACTTATTATTGAATTTAGAAATGAAAGCGATCCAAAAAAACAGATTCGATATCTATATGATCGCCAAAATGGATCATTTCTAAAAATTTCAGAAGATGGTCAAGTGATTAAGAATTCTCCTGGTCATTGGTCTCCAGAAAGAGTGAGAAGCGAAGCAACAATCTTGATTGGCAAACATAAATTAACAAAAATTACTTACGAAGTTTTTTCCGAGCTTGGAAAAAGCGATTTAGCTCATGGAATTTCAAATCATTATCCTGGTGGTATTATCCAGCTTAGTATAGATCTAGGGATTACTCCGCATCGAAAACCTCAAGGTTACTGGAGTAACACTGAAAACATAGAAAAAGAAGCATTGTTTTTTTATCAAACTGAAGGAGACTTAAGCTATGGTTTGTTGTTAAAGCGAACGGGTGCATCTACATTAAGAAACGCAATTCAACAATATCCGGGTAAGATAGATGGGTTGAGGAAAAAGTTGGGAATATTAGGTGAAAAACCAGATACCTCAATTTCTTCTGAAGATGTAGATCAGTGGCTAGATGACATGTTAAAACAATCATAAGAATATGTTGGAACAAAAAAAACGTCCACCTTTAATAGACCAAAATATACAAACTCCTGTTAAATTACATCCTATGGAAAGAATTAGTCTTCTAGAGAGAATTATTCAAGAACAACCAGATCAATATTCTCAGGAAGTAATTGGTAGAGTAAGGAGTCTTCTTGAATATGAAAGGGATTATCCGGAAAAACCTAAGCCCATGAGATTGCTGGCAGAGTTAAATGATTTTCGTCTATATCATCTATTGCATCCCGAGTGGAAGGGGAAAGAAATAAAATTCCTACAACTTGATAAAGAGTATGAAGGGCAAAGTTTCGAGGCGGCTTTGAGGAGGCTAATTGCGAAAAAAACAGATAACTTAGATGAAAGAATAGCCTTAATTCGTCAAGTAATTCCACAAATAAAAAAGGAGTTAAATAGAGATTTGAGTGATAGAGAAGATGAAGGAGAGGTAGGGGAGGTTGATAGAGTTGAACTTCTAAAGAAAATACTTGGAGAGGAAAAAGAGAGATTCAAGCCAGAGACTGTTTACAGAGTACTGAAACTTTTTGATGTAGCTAAAGATAATATAAAAGGAGTACATTATGGCAGAATTTTTAAAGACATAGAAGACTTTGTCCTTTATTATCTTCTCCATCCTGAATGGCATCATAATAAGTCAGTTGAATGGATGGAGAAAGATAGAAAAACAGGTGGGGCAAATTTTTATACTTCCCTCCAAAATTGGGTTAGAAGGCAAACTGAAGATCATAAAGAAAGAAGGAGGCTAATGAAAACAGTCTTTTCTTCAAAAAGGAGCTATAAAGAGTTAACAGAAGGATATAAATTTACAACGATTGAAGAATGGAAAGAAGAATATAGTAGCCATCCAGAGTGGCAGGGTAAAGGAAAGAAATGGCTCAGACAAGATAAGGAATTTGGAGCGAGTAAATTTTATTATGGTTTTAATGATTGGATCAAAAGACAGACACAAAGCTTAGTAGAAAGAGAGTATTTGAGAAATCAAGTTATTTTGGAGGAAAGTGATCAAGGAAGTTCCGAGAGTGAACCTGACAGAATTCCTGCATCTGAAGCTGATCAGTGGTTAGATGAGATGTTAAGGGGAAATTAATCCCAATGTATTACTATAGGTTATTTTATGATATAATAATCGTTTTATTATGACGACTGAAATACAAATACAACCATTACAAGTTGAGACTAGTATTCCAGGGTATTTAGTGCAGTTTTATCTTCCTATACCACCTATATTTGTAGATAGGATAATAGCTGATGAACAGTTTACCCTTCCTAATGGTCAAAGCACTGATTTCATAAAATTGTATCGATCAATTAGTGGTGAAAAACTAATAGAGAAATTCAACGTTGCGCGGGCCTTAATAGAAGATGGTAGATATCCTGACCCGCATTTCTTACTCGATAATTTCCCTATTAAAATAAAATCCGAAGAAGAAAGTACAGTGGATGGGGAATTACAAACTAAACTGCAAGATGGAATAAGGCTATTGATGATGCAAAAAGGATTCATTTCTCCCGAAGACAGTGAAGCAAAGAAAGTTGAAGAGTCCTTGTTTAAATTTGTAGAAAGTGATGGAGATTTAAGTCAATTAAACAGTGTGGTTCCTCGTCATGTGATTAGTGCCCTTACTTCTTTAAGAGCTTTTGGTAGAGAAAAGGATCAAGGATTGCAATTTAGATTGCTCTCTCGGGTAGTTCATTCGTTTATCCGTCCTTATGTAGGAAACCTTTCTGTTCAACGGCCAACTCACAGTATAGATATCAACTGGGTTATTCAACATACCCCGGAAAATGTATTCAGGGAAGACACAGATAATATTGCTGCTAATATGGTCAAATCTTATTTTAGAAAAGAAGTATTGAAACTATTAAATTCGCCTGAAGATGGTTGGGAAAAACTTGAACAGCTAATCAGAGAAACAGAGTCTCCTTTTAAAAGAGGGTTTTTAGAGGATTTATATAAAGAACAAAAGGAAGAAGTTGCGAATTTGGTCATACCACCTGTATTTCAAACCGAGACTGATGGTTGGTTTACTGATCGTTCTCCATTTCCATTACATCTGCAAAAACATATTGTACATAAGACTAAGCAAACAGGAAGGAAATACTGGAATGGTGAGACCGGTTCCGGAAAGACAGGTACCTTTTATCTACTGGCAGAAGCTATGGGTATTAAGCGTGGGACAATTATTGCTCCTGCAAAAGCGCGAAATACCTGGGTTAATCAAGCCACTAAACACTATTTACCGGATTCTAGACCGGATGTATTTGTTGTAAGAAGGGAGAGAGATATTACAAATAGCCGTATTGTTGATGCAAAGTATGTAATATTAGGAACTGAGTTTTTAGCTCAATGTTGGAGTAATCCTGAGAAGTATGAGAGTTTGTTAGAGGCACTCAGACAGCGTGGTACCGATGGATTGGGTTTTGACGAATCTGACTTTCTTCGGCATCCAAGTACAAACACTGTCCAAATAATCGATTCCATTATTTCTTCATCACCAAAACCTAAGTTAATGGTAGCATTGACAGCTACCCCAATTGTTTCTGAAGTTGCTGATATGGATGTTACTATGGCTCTATTATATCCTGAAAGATTTAGTTATCCAGGAAGAGAGACAAACGGCAAATCAACATTCAGTGTTACTTGTAAAAAAGATCCAAAAGCCGCATTTTTACTTCTTCATGGTGAAGAATTGATGTTGCAGTGGGGACTTGAAGATCTTTATGGTGAAAAAGTACCTGAACTTAAATATGAGCGTGAACATATTCCTCTGTCACCCCATCAAAATGTTTTATATGAATTTGTTTCTGATCTGCCAATTAATTTCTTAACAAAAGTAAACTTATTGTCGTATGTTCTTACCGATCCTGAACTTATTAAAAAACCAATTAAAAAATTAGAAGTAATACCAGCAGATTTTACTATAACTCAAGAGGAGGCGTTAACTCATTTAGACAGTTTGTATGAAGAATGGATGAATTGGTCAATTGAGAAAGACCCTAAACTACCCGACGAACCATTCAGTGCTGACTGGATTGCAAAATACGGTGATAAAGACTTCTTAATCAAGTGCTTTTTTTCCGAAGATCTCACCAGTGGCGTGGATAGCGTTGCTGGTATACTTTCCCAAAAAATATCCAGACTTAAAAAGGATTGGAAACCGCAACTTTATCCTTCAGGTAAATATGAGTGGATAATAAATTTTCTGGAACAAGCTCATAAAAGAGGAGAAAAAACACATATTATTTCTCCTATTTTTAAAGAAGGAATTACAACTTATGACGATGAGGTGTGGAGTTTACTGGCAACATTAAAAACACATTTTTCAGATTTGCCAGATGATAGTATTGTTGGAATTGATGGTAGTATGCCTCCGGAGAAAAGAGAGGAAATCGGAAAGATTTCCAGAGAAGACGGTAAACGGTTTATGGATATGGTTATTTCAATGGAATCAACATATCAAAGTATAGATCTTGCACCTCGGGATATGCCAAATATAAATGGAGTTAATGTTGTTTGGTTAGGGTGGCCGTGGGAATGGGTCAAATTCAGGCAATACCAAGGAAGATATAATAGACCCAGGCCAGGACGTCAAATACCAGTCAATACATATGTTTTAATGTCTGATGGAACAATAGATCGAGGTCAAGATGAACTAGTTCACTATAAAAAACTTATTTCAGAAGTAGCACTACATGGAATAATGCCTACGCCTGAACAGGAAAAGCTTCTTAAAAAGCCTGAGGCAGCAGAGCAAATTGTTTTATTGCAGCCAAATATTGGTCAAGTGTTCCTTCGTACATTTATGGCTTCGCTTGCCGGTCGAGGAGAAGTTGATTTTAGAAAAGAATTAGAACAAACCAAGGATGGAAGAAGTGTTTTTGAGCGTTTTGCAGAAGCATATTTTGATGGAGGAAATGATGAATGGCGTTTGGTTGGAAATAACGCTGAACTTATTAAAAACATTGCAGTTAAAAGTAATCCTAAGAAAATGCTCTCTGTTGGAGCCGGAACTTGTCTTTTTGCTAGAAAAGTTGCTAAAAGTGGATACCCTGTAGAGATTGATAATGTGGATATTAACAGAGCTGTATTGGAATTAGCCAAAAGAGAACATCCTGAAATTGGAAATATTGTTGTTGAAGGGGCCACCAATTTAAGCGCGGGAGATAACTCATATGATGTTATCGATGTTTCATTTATGTTTCATTATACTAAGTTATATGAAGACAGAAGAGAATTAGAATTTGATGAAGACACTCACGCAGAAGAAATTGAAAGGGTAAAAGCGCTTTCTGAGATACATAGAGTAGCCAAAGACGGTGCAACAATAGTTTTGTCTTTCCCAGTTAGTACCTTGGACAATGAATCGTTTATACGTTTTACATCTGCTCTTCAGAACCATTTTGGATTTACTGTTGACGAGCCAACTGGTGAATCATATACGACTGATGTTCATCCCCCTAGAAGAATTGGTTGGGTAATAACACTGAAAAAAACTGGAGTGAAAAATTTTACTAATATGAATCTACATGATCTTGCTTTTGCAACTGACGCTTTAGAATATGTCAGTCAGTATAAAGGAAAAAAATCAAAACAGAGAAAAACTGTAAGAATCGAACATGCAATTCTATCGGCTAAAAACTTTAGGATAGTTAATCCAGTCAATGGAAATGTAACTATAGAACAAAGCGCTGCTTCATATATTCCTCCTACAACAGTTATAGACAATTCAGGTATAATCTTTCAAAGTCAGGAGATTGTAGTTGATGGTCGGAGAGATCCTAAGGAGATGAAACACAGTTTAAATACAGAGCAGCTGAGAGTTTTTAATATGGTTAGAAAAAGACTGCAGGAAATACCTAATAGTAACGATAATAATAAGATAACTTATAAACAGGCAGAGCGGCAAGTTATTGAAGCGATTATAAATAATGGACTTGATAAGCTGGACAATTGGTACGATGATGAGGGTGGATTACAAAGAAATGTTTACAGAGTATTCAAGAAACTTATAGGTAAATTTTAAAACCGAGGAGGTGATTTGTTTATGATAAGAGAATCTTCTAGAGGTTATCTTAGTCCATTTGATGCCGTTGGAGAACAGAAAGGGAAACTAACTCCTGCTGAACGTACACGTATATTTTTTAATCAAGATGTTAGTAAATTAGCCGAAGATTTACAAGATCGAGAAATTATTGATACAAGTACTGGTAAAAGAATTGTGTTGACCGAAGTTGAACCATGGGAAAAAATGACAGTGGGCAAAAGATATGATGAAATGCGCAATATGCAACCAGGTGATCTTTTTGCATTCTATTTTCCGCTAAGGCGTATGACTCAATCTTTGGTAGTTGCTACTGATAAAGATGGTGTTGGAGCTTGTGTAAGAATTAAAAGAGCAAGTAGATTCGATCCTGAAAAACAAACGGTTGTTCCGATGGAAAGAGAAGGAGAACTTGCAAGATTTTTAGAATTAGCTCAGCAACAGGAAAGTGCAATAAGAACTCTTGCTTTTATTGATGAATCTGATAGTCTTTATCTTGTTGGTGAAAGCAGAGCAGTTATTCAATCATCTCAACTTACAATTGATCCAGAACAGGCAAATCAAGCACTAACAGATCTTATTAACGGTGAAAAATAACTTGTAAACAGTAATAGTTTCTGTTATCATTACCCTCACGTTTAGGCTAACACTTTAATCTAAACGTGTTTTTTGTTACAATCCAATTATGAAAAAATACGAGTTGGCTTTAGTTATCGAGCCTACCCTTACAGATGAAAAGGTAAAAGCTGTTGTTGGCAAAATTGAAGATCTTATCTTATCTGAGAAGGGAAAAGTAACTTCAAAAGATATTTGGCCGAAAAAGACTCTTGCATATAAGATAGCTAAACATAGAGAAGCATATTATGCAATATTAAAAATAGAAGTTGCTAATATCCCCCCAAGTACCAATAGGAAGATTAAACTACAAGAGGGGATAATCAGATATCTTCTTATAAATCAATAATTATTATAAAATAAGAGTATGGCTGTTAGATCATTAAACAAAGTAACTTTAATAGGAAACTTAACAAGAGATCCGGAACTTAGATATACTCCAAACGGTACAGCTGTAGCTACATTTACTGTTGCTACAAATAGAGAATGGACTGTTGAGTCTGGAGAAAAAAGAGAAGAAGCTGAGTTTACCAGATGTGTTGCTTGGAATAAGCTCGCAGAACTTTGCAGCCAGCTTTTATCTAAGGGAAGAAAAGTATACGTTGAGGGAAGATTGCAAACCAGAAGTTGGCAGGGGCAAGATGGTAATCAGAGAACTTCAACTGAGGTTGTAATTAGTGACATGATAGTTTTGGATTCCAGATACAAGGTACAAGAAGAAGGTACAGAGGTATCACCTGCACCAGCACCAATGCAAACCCAGCCTCCTGTTAAAGTTAAAGCAAAAAAACAGGATGATACAAAAGTAGAGGAGAAAAAGAATGAACCCGCCTCCCCGCTCAGCGGGGCGGGCGAAGAGGAAGTAAACCCCGATGACATACCATTTTAATAATTAAAAAAATCTTATGATGCAGCGTAAATTTCGAAAACCAAGACCAGTTAAAACAAATTGCGTGTTTTGCAATGAGAAAAAGGAACCAGATTACAAAGAATGGGAAAGCCTGAAAAAATACGTTAGCGAACGCGGTAAAATTATTGGTAAAGACAGAACAGGAATTTGCGCTAAACATGAAAGGAAGCTGGGTAAGACAATCAAACATGCAAGATATATTGGCCTTTTACCATTTATTGCAAAGAGTTTCTGAAAAATGAAATCAAAACTGCCTATAAAACTTAGAGAGGAATTTGAAGTTATTGCTCAAAAAGGCGCTAAAGTTAAAGCTGGAGAGAAGATAGCAAGAAGCAAGAAAACCGCCAAAGAAGAAAAAATCCCTATTTCAGAAATACTTTCCATTAATTCCTCAAATATACCTAAATACTTAACAAGAAGAATTGGTTCCAAAGTCAAAAGGGGTGAAGTTATCGCCAAGAAGGATAATTTTATAAAATCAATTAAAATTGTCAGCCCATTTGATGGCACTATTTCCTCAATTGATTTAAAAAAAGGAATACTTATTTTAGAATCCCAAGTTCAGGATGAAGAATATACTCTTGCTCCAATTGAAGGGGTAATCACGGAGATCTTAGAATCAGAAATTATTTTATCAGTTGAAGGAGATTTAGTCTCAGGAACAAAAGGTCAGGGTAAAACACTCTATGGCGAGGTGATTATATTTAATGTTAACCAGCTTGATATATTTGATTTTGCATCGGAAGTTTCCGGTAAAGTTGTTATGGCACCTCTTTTTACAGAAGGAGCTCTGTCAAAACTGTACGCTTTAGATGCGGTTGGTGTAATATCAACCCAGTTTTATCCTCAGTTTCCGGCAATTGTTGTAGTTGAAAAGGATCTATACCATAAGCTTGCAGCAGTAAAACCGGGAAAATTGATTTTGCTTGGAAGTCAGGCAAGTATTATAATACCCAAATCATGATGAAACCCAAAACAAAAGTAAAGCTATCTCTTCCAGCTGTAAGAAATATTCTGTTATTTATTATAACCGTACTAGTTGCAGGAGGCATTGGTTATTCTTTAGGTCAAAAAAAGCTGAATGTTAATCCTGCGTCTATTGCCCGGGGCCAGATAGTAAATACTGATGTGCCGGCTAGCCAAGATGTTGACTTCTCATTGTTTTGGGATGTTTGGAGCAGACTTGAGAGAAACTATATTGATAAATCTGAGCTTGATTCACAGAAAATGGTTTATGGAGCAATTGCAGGAATGGTTGCAAGTCTAGGAGATCCTTACACAGTCTTTTTACCTCCAGTTGAGCAGAAGGAAGCTAAAGAAGAGTTAGGCGGCACTTTTGAAGGGATTGGAGCACAGCTTGGCATGAAGGATGGAAGAATAATTGTTGTGGCGCCCCTTGCCGATATGCCTGCCGAGAAAGCAGGAATACTTGCCGGAGACTGGATTGTTAAAGTCAATGACGAGGATACAAATGGTTGGACTGTGCCGGAAGCTGTTAATAAAATAAGAGGGGAAAAGGGAAGTCAGGTATTACTGACTATTCTTCATGAATCGGATCAGGAAACAAAAGAAATTTCAATAACAAGAGGAGAGATATTAGTTAAGTCAGTTGAGCTAATCAGTACCCATTGGAAAGAAGAGAACGGTAAATATGTCAGAGATGATGCCTGTAGTAGCTGTCCTATGGTGTCTTATTTAAGACTTTCAAGATTTGGAGACCAGACATCTAGTGAATGGGCAAGAGCTGTTTCAGACATAAATACCCAAGTAAAAGCAAATCAAACAAAAGGGGTTGTTCTTGATCTTAGGAATAACCCCGGAGGTTACCTGCAAGGAGCAGTATTTATTGCCTCAGAATTTTTGAAAAACGGTCAGGTAGTTGTGCAACAGGAATATCATGATGGTAATAAAGAAACTTATTCGGTAACCAGACAGGGAAGTCTTCTGGATGTTCCTCTTGTTGTGCTTATTAATAAAGGTAGTGCTTCAGCTTCAGAAATTGTTGCCGGGGCTTTAAGAGATTATACCAGAGCCACATTGGTGGGCGAGAAATCTTTTGGTAAAGGTTCAATTCAGGAAGCACAGGATCTTCCGGGAGGCTCTGGTCTTCATGTGACAATTGCAAAATGGTTGCTGCCAAAGGGCGATTGGATTCACAAAAAAGGGGTGGATCCTGATGTTAAGATACTTTTGGACCCGGCCAGTCCTGAATTGGATACACAGCTGGAAGAGGCTGCCAACAGACTAATTAAATCCTAATTTGAATTTATGGTAAAGAGATTCATCTTTTTTGCTGCACTACTTCTTATTATAATAGGTAGCGCTATTTCAGCGGGCGCTTTTGGATTATCCTGGCAAAAAAATATAAAAGCACCAATTTTACCTGCTGAAAGCGTAAGGCTAGCCAGGGAAGAGTCAGCAATTATTGATGTTGTTAAAAAGACTTCTGAGTCTGTAGTTACGGTTGGCATCAATAAAACAAATACCAGAAACGTAATTGAAATTGATCCATTTAATCCGTTTGGGTCATTTGGCACTCCAAGAACTGAAAATCAAAATATAGAAGCTGATATAGGCAGCGGGTTTATTATTAGCAAGGACGGCTTAGTTGTTACCAATAAACACGTAGTTTCTGACACCAGCGCAACTTATAGAGTAATAACCAGTGCGGACAAAACATATAACGTTGAAAAGATTTATAGGGATCCTACCAATGATCTAGCCATACTCAAAATTAATCCGCCAGCTGGCGGACTAACTCCAATTGAACTTGGGGATTCTGATCAAATTCAGGTTGGCCAAATGGCAATTGCAATAGGAACTGCCCTTGGTGAATTCAGAAGTACGGTAACAGTAGGAGTTATTTCTGGGATTGGAAGAGGCATAACAGCAGGAGGTCCTTTTGAGGGTTATGCCGAGAGGTTAGATAATGTAATTCAAACTGATGCGGCAATTAATCCTGGCAATTCAGGAGGTCCTTTATTAAATAGTTCCGGCCAGGTTATAGGAGTAAATACTGCTGTTGTCCAGGGCAGTGAAAATATTGGATTTGCAATTCCCATAAACATTGTAAGAAGCGCAATAGAAAACTTTAACTCAACCGGCCAGTTCTCTCGTGCTGTTTTGGGTGTGAGGTATAGAATGATAGGTAAAGATTTGGCTCTTATGAATAATGTGCCGTCCGGGGCATATCTAGTTGAAGTGATTGATAATTCTTCAGCCTCAAAAGCAGGATTAGAGGCGGGTGATATTATAACTAAGTTTGATGGGCAGTTGTTAAATGGTGAACAGGATGATTTGGCAAAACTTATTAATCAGAAAAAAATAGGGGATACAGTTGAGGTTGAATACTATAGAGATAATAAAACTCACACAACTAAAGCCACTTTTACAGAATCTAATTAATATCTTTAATTATGGTTTATTCTTGATCGTAGTAATCGTCGCGGGTTAAATTATCAAGTCGTTCATCAATTGCTTTATCTACAAACTTAATTCTCTTAGTTTGTTGCCTACTAATGTATTTTTTCTTACGATTTTTTTCTATATCAAATACTGTTCTTATAAGTTTCATGCATTAATTATACTTAATCTGTCTCAGTAAATGGTATACTGTAAAAAATATGAGCAAAAAGCTAAGCAGTGTGTAGAGAAGCAGAATTGCTGAAAAATTTATGGAATGGGGAAATCTAGTTTTTGTAGGTTTAGTAGTAACACAAGCTTTTGCAGATGAATTTAAACTTGTGATTGCAGTGTTGGGAGTAATAGCTTTGATTGGAGCATATCTAGTCAGTTTTTTAATTATGAAAGGCGGTGGTATCTAAATAATGTCTGTTGACCCTTTAGTTTTAATGGTTCTTGGTGGTTTAGCAGTATTAGCTTTATTTGCTTACTTTATAACCCGAGAAGATAAAAATAAACCTCGTCGCAAGTAATCTATTAGGTTGCAAAATTTATTTAAGATTTTCTTGGAGTTTTCGGAAAACTGTGTCTAGTTTTCCCTCAACAATTTGATCTAAATTTCCCCATGATTTACCGATTCTATGATCAGTTACTCTGTTTTGAGGGAAATTATAGGTTCTGATTTTCTCTGCTCTCATACCTCTTCCGATGACTGCTCTTGCTTGGCCTAATTGTGCTTGTCTTTTTTCATCTTCCAGTTCCCATAGTTTTGCACGAAGAAGACTCATGGCGTTTGCTCTGTTTTGAAATTGATCTCGCTCTGACTGGCAGGTAACTACTAAGCCAGTCGGCCTGTGAAGTAATCTTACTGCTGAAGATACCTTCTGTACATTTTGGCCTCCTTTTGATGAAGCTCTATAAAATTGCATCTCAACATCAGCCGGGTTTATAAATATTTGGCTTTCGGCAATCTCAGGCAATGCTGCAACAGTTGCTGTCGATGTGTGTATTCTTCCGCGTCTTTCAGTTGCAGGAATCCTTTGTACCCTGTGCACACCTGATTCGTATTGGAACAAATCATATGCACCTTCACCTGTTATTTTGATTGTTTCACTATCAATTGGGGTTACTTTCCAGCCTTTGGTTTGAGCGTAGCGTGAGTACATTCGCGTCAGGTCTGCAGCCCAAATGTTAGCTTCATCTCCGCCTGTTGCTCCTCTGATTTCAAGAATGACTGTATTGGAGTTCATTTTCCACCCATTAACATTTCCCGGAGAGTTTTTGGTCTGTAAGCTTCTTTTACTTCCTTCTTCTGTTTTTTCTCCATAATAATTTTTTGTTTAACTTCGGCTTCTTTCTGCTTTTTCTGAAATTTCTCAACTCTTCCTTCTGTATCTACAAATTTCTGCTCGCCTGTGAAAAACGGATGACATTTATAACATGAACTTACACTTATAGATTCAAGTGTTGAGCCGGTTGTAAAGGTATTACCGCAAAGGCATATAACAACCGCTTGGTCAAAATATTTAGGATGTATTGCTGTTTTCATAAGATTAATATTATATCATATACCTCACTTTGACTCAAAAATTCCACCTCTAAGGTGGAACAGCCCCGCCACCTCGGGTAAAAATACACTTTTTTTATCTTTCTTTGTGAGGTTTTCCTTCTGGGTTGAAGTTTAATATATTAAAGACAATGTCCCTTGAAATAGTACGTGTCCCTTTTTCAAAAAATGGTACTCCTAATCTAGATGCAATAGCTTCTGGGTAAATACCAGTCTGTCCGGACCATAGACCTACTCTGATACCTTTTTCAACCAACATTTTTATTATTTCCTCTCCGTCATCTATCGTAGAACCTCTATTTCCGCCTATGCCTAAATCAACAATTGCTGCATCAAAAAAAACATCGTCTTTAGATATAAGATTTCTTACAGCTCGAAATGTATGTGCAAGAGTTACTTCCCATTCTTTGTTTTGTTCAAGGTTTCGTTTAAAAGCTTTGCTCAATAATTCATCATCGTCAACGCAAAGCAAGGTTAATGGTTTCGTCATATATCAATATTTACTTCACAGTTACACTTTTGGCTAGGTTTCTGGGTTTGTCTGGGTCCAAGCCTTATTTTAATCTTTCAAAAACTGTTGCTTGCCGGTCGTTATTAAAAGTGATATTAAACTTATCAAATATATCCTCTTTTCCTAGTAATAACGGAGTTTTATCATTATCTGTAAAAGAGCAATGAATAGGGAATGTCATATTACAAAACTGAATTGTAATTTTTCCTTCCCATGTTTTAACCAATTCTTCACTAATTCCTTGAGACTGACTTTGGGTAAGTTCACTATTTTTTATTCCAAGCAATGTAATCATATATTTAGGAAGAGTTAAAGTATCAGCTCCAGTATCCATAATAAAGGAGAATTCACGTTTACCCCGCACTGTCTCTAGAGAGGCATTAACAATTGGGTAAGGAATTTTTCGGTTGTCAATAAATCCGTATTGATAAGGGAAAATAAAAGACATGTTTGATATAAGGAGATGGGATATGCATTACAGTTTTATCCTCGTCTTTGATTTTTTTATCATCAATTGTTTTGTATAACTCTTTCAGAGTTTTTGCAAAAACAAAAACCCGACCGCTTTCAGATGAAACTAAAGCATAACCTCCCTCTCTGTATTTCTTTTGAAGTTGTAAGAGAACATTTCTATTTTTCATACATCGTTAATGTACAATACAACTCTCCTAAAATCAACTCTGACATAATTCAATGAACTTTTTATTTCACCGTCACACTTTTGGCAAGGTTTCTGGGTTTGTCGGGGTCCAGGTCTTTTTCTACTGACAAATAATATCCTAACAGTTGACCGACGATAATGTTGGGAATAATTGTTCCTTCTAAGGCATCATTAACTTGAATATAATAATCAAATACTTCATGAGATTTATTGGATATACCGATAATATATCCTCCTCTAGCTTTCATTTCCATTGCTCCAGCAAGATTTGCTCCATGGGTTTCATCTTGGGGAGCAAATACAATACACGGAGTGCCTTTTTCAATTAAAGCCAAAGGGCCGTGTTTAAGTTCTCCGGCAGCCAGTCCCTCTGCATGTATATATGAAATTTCCTTAATTTTTAATGCTGTTTCAAGACTGGTAGGGTAGGAAAGACCACGGCCTATTACAAACATATGGCTTTTTGTTTTTAATAATTTTGCCAGTTTTTTTATATTATTTATATTTGTTGATTGAAGTAATTTCTTGCTAGACGCGGCAGCTTTTATTAGAACTTCTTTCCCTTGGTTTCCTTTTCCTGCTAGAGAATAAGCAATAAGAATAAGATGGGAGAGTTTTCCGATTAAGGCTTTGGTAGAGGCCACACCTTTTTCAGGTCCTGCACCAATCAAAAGTTTATAATCAGCTATTCTATAAAGTGTTGATCCTAAGACATTAACAATAGCGCCAATCTTTGCTCCTTTAACTTTGGCACGTTTTACAGCCTCAAGCGTATCCATAGTTTCTCCTGATTGGGAGAGGGCAATAACAAGGCTTTTATCGTTTAAGAAATCCAAATGATAAGAAAATTCCGATGCTACGGCAAAATTAACATGCCTTTTTGCTACTTTGGAAAAAAGATATACTCCACTATTGGCTACATAGGCTGCACTTCCACATCCTACAAGATAGGCCCCATGCGACTTTTTTATAACCTCAGCCATTTTCATAGCTTCGTTTAATCTAGAGTTTGCAATCTCAAGAATAATATCCGGCTGTTCATGAATTTCTTTAAGCATGAAATACGGGTAATTTCCTTTATGGGATTGTTTAATATCCCACTCTAAAGTAATTGGCTTAATCAATACGCTTCTGTTTGTGGCAACATCAAACACATCTGCCTTATCTTTATTTACGATTGCCATCTGGTTATCTTCCAGAAAATAAACCTGTTTTGTGTAAGGAAGAAGTGCGGCTGCGTCACTTGCGAGAAAATTTTCATTCTTACCGAAGCCAATTACCAGCGGAGAGCCGTTTTTTACTGCACAAAATTGCTCTTCTTTTGTATTGATGGCAATTATCGCATTTAATCCTTCAAGACTATTAAAAGTCTTTTGTACAGCCTTAGGGAAAGGAATATTTTTACTATATTCTTCGATTAAATGAGCAATTATTTCAGAATCTGTTTCAGATTGAAATTTATGGCCATTTTTAATTAAATTCTTTTTTAGCTGTTCATAATTTTCAACAATGCCGTTATGTATAACAGCAATTGTATTAAAACAATCTAAATGAGGGTGGGCATTAACATTTGTTACTCCGCCGTGTGTTGCCCATCTAGTATGGCCAAAACCAAAACTGCTGCTTGGTAGTTCATTAACATTCGCATCCCCAATCTTCCCAATTCTCTTTTTTACAACAATTTCATTCTTTCCCCTTTTCCCTTCACCCTTTCCCCTTGGTATCACAGCGACCCCCCAACTATCATAACCTCTATATTCCAGAAGTTTTAACCCGTGAAGAATCAGTTGAGAGGCATCACTACGATTACCTGCATATGCAAAAATACCGCACATAGAAGATATATTCTAAATGATTCTGTCATCTTTGTACACCGGTTTATGGTTTCCAAACAGATGAGGAATAGGATGGTAGGGGAATCTACCTTCTGCAACAAATATTCCTCCAAATACAAGAAAACTTCCCAAAACAAATATTGGTGTTATCACTTCACCCAAAAGCGGGTAAGCAATTAATATGGCAATCACAGGATCAATATAAGTAAATATCCCAACTTCGGAAGCGTTAATTTTCTGTACACCCCATTGGTAAAGAAGATAAGCAATAAGAGAGGAGAATATAACTCCAAAAATTATTCCTGTATAACCTTGATAGTTTATCACTAGATTTGTTTTGGGGTTAGATATTTCAATCAAAAGAAAAGGTATAAAAGTTAGTGAGCCAACAACAAAAGACCAGAAAGTAACAGTGGAAGCAGAATATTTAAATAGCAACTCCTTGCTGTAAATGGTATAAAAAACGCCTGTAATTACTGCAAGAAGTATTAACAGATTTCCGATAAACGAAGAATTCTCCAAACCCTGTTCTATAAGAGGCCGGCCAATTATTACAACAACACCCAAAAGGCTGATAAATGTTCCAAATAATACCTTCCTGCGTGGTTTTTCCTTAAGCATGATCATAGAAAGAATGATAATAAAAACTGGTCCAGAGGAGGCAATGATCGGAGCATTAATAGATGGAGTAAGCGTTAGCCCAAAAAAGAATAGGGGAATGTGTATGCCTACACCAAAAAGTCCTATGATTATTATCTTAATAATATCCTTTTTATCTATACTTAGTTTTTTATAAACAAATGGGAACAACAATATTGAGGCTATAGAAAACCTTAAGAAAGCTAACAGAAAAGGAGAGATATTAATTAAAGCCCATTTAAAGATAGGAGAGGCAGCTCCCCAAATCATATTGGCGGTAATTAAAGCCAGGACAGCTTTTTGTCGCGTTGTCATTAGGCAGGTTTATCTTTCAGTTTTAAAATTAATTGGTCCACAGATAAAGTTTCCTGTTTTTGATTTAATAAATCCTTTAAAGTAACTGTATTATTTTTTATCTCATCAGGTCCAATTATGGCAACATAGGGAATGCCTTTTTTGTCCGCGTATTTGAGTTGTTTGTCAATTTTAATATTTGTTTCAAGATTAATTTCTGATGGGATTTTGGCATCTCTTAGACTTTTTAGAATATTAAATGAGAATTCATTAGTTTCAAAAGTGGCAACAAAGATTTTAGTATTAGTTTGGCTGTTTTTAGAAAGTGTTAGAATATCC
>JACOXO010000010.1 GCA_016182365.1 Candidatus Gottesmanbacteria bacterium
TTTTTTTCAAAGATAATGAATGTTTTGTATTTTTCAAAAAAAAAAGAACAGGTGTGAACGATTGATTTTATGTATCCACTAGTGTATAGATGATACTGAGATTGTCTACCAAAGGGAGGTGAAAAATAAAATATGGAACAAAATAGATGGATGCTGCTTGTAGGGATACTTGTTATTGGTACAATTATTGGATATATGGTTAGAGGCGGCAGCGCTGCTAGTCCCACAACACAGACCCAACAAGATTCAACTCCAATTCAAACACAGGATAAACCTCACCAAGGATTTACCTTGCATATTGACGCAGAAAAACATTTCCCAGGGGACGAGAAAAAAATAGCACACCATTGGTGCAAGCAAGTAAGTGGGATGTATGAATGCCAACTCTATGATTCAGATGCGAAGGATGCTCGGCTTGTTGGAGTAGAGACAGTGGTGGGAACTGATACTTGGAAAAAATTTGATAGCAAGGAACAGGATCTTTGGCACTATCACAGAGAAGAAATCCCAAAGATTAACGCAAAACTTCCAGATCTAACAAGCGAAGAAGCAGCCAAAGTTGTGGAAACTTTGAATGAAACGTATGGAAAAGTATATCTTCTCTGGGATCCGAGCAAGTCTGACTTGCCAATAGGTCAACCGGTTATTACTATTTTAAAATAGCCCAATCGTAATACCGTTTCTAAGCTAAACTCAAAATGTGAATTTGACATAGCGTGCTGTGAATCCTAGCAGAAAGATTCATGGGTCCATTGTATCAGATGAAAGAGCGTAGGTTAAAAATTATTAGGTGTAGCTACAATTATACCTCCCAAGTATATTTTAAGAGAAGGTGTGAAGCTATTACACCTGGAGCGTGTAAATTAAATTCATTGGTTAACAATATCTTTGATGGCTTCTTTTTTACTTAACCATTTTGGGTGAATGTATACCTGAATCATGTAAGCTAATTTATTTTTAGGTTGATGTTTCTGTTCCCGACCATCACCGAAAATAGGAAGATGAATCTTTTTAAAACCTTTATCTTTACCCATATAAACACAGACGTCTTCTGGAGGTATTTTAAGATCTTTACTAATCTGATCAGCCAACCTGCCTCTATTGTCTGGTTCTAAAATATAACTTATAACTTTCTTTTTCACTCTTATATCCTTAAAACTAAAAACTCTAGGATACAATATCCAGCGATTTGCCCTTTCAATTAATGTTCTTGTCCTGTTATTACACTTAGTATTTAAATAAGTAAAAGCTTCTGAGTCGGTCATTAAAAAATAATTTCTATTTATTTCACCTTCTCTATATGCAAAATCTAAGGCTCTAATCAGCATTGATCCGGCTGAAAGATTTAGCCCGTCATATACAAACTGATAAACTACTCGTCTTATTTCTTCCCATACTTTTATACCATTGGTATATTGCGCTAATAAACCTAATCTCTTGCCTTTAATCTTGTAAGCTCTAGCTAATTCCTCTGGAGAGTATGGAATTTTATCTAATAAACCTATACTTAAACCAAATCTAAGAGTATTATCTAAATTATCAATATCAATAGAACCGTTAACAATATCACTTAAGGGTTTATCTTCACCTTTGACGAATGCAATTATCCTATTGATATTCCCACCTTGTCTTTTAACTTCACTAGCAAATTCCCCACCCTCTATTACATCCTGTGCAAAATGCTCATGATTTTTAGCAGTTAATTTAACCTGAAAATATTCGCTTGCGTGAGAAAATGGAGGGGTTCCTAAATCATGAGCAAGAGCTGCGAAAAACAGGTCTTTGGATATTTCCTTAAACTCAGGTCTATTACCTACGATTCTTGCTAAATGTGCAACACCAATTGAATGTTCAAACTTACTTGCACAAACTCCTGTGGGTATAGTCCAGGTTGGAATAGCTGAAAGTGAAACATGTCTCAGTCTTGCAAGCTCTTTTGTTTGAAAAAGACGAACATCTTCTCTTGTAACTTTTACTTGCCCATATAGCCTATCATAAATAAAACTTATCGGATTTTTTAATGTCATAAATCAAAATTCATGGGGCAATTATAGCAGAAGGAGTTAGCCCTTCAAAAGGATGTTCTTTTGATTTGAGGTATCCACCAGGCAAACTCCACTGCGTTTTCCGGTATGTATGTTTAAACAGTAAAACCTCATCCTTTTCATTAAAGATAACTCCTGTTACACCAACTAGAAACTTACCTTGAAAGATACGCATTACTGAAAGTTGAATAGCTTTAGGAAAGGACAAGGCACGCCAGATTTTACTAAGAAGTGTTTTCACAGAGATTTATCATCACCAGAAGAATTTGTCTCTGCTTTAATTCTGGTATTTTCGAGTTCTAATTGATGGATCCGTTTAGTTAGTTCTGCATTCTCTTTTTTGTAGTCTTTGATTTTGCTTTCTTTTCCTCTAATAGTAAAACCAGTTGATATGTTGTTTACAAGACTAATAATCCATGAAAGAAACAGTCCAACCAGTAAAGCACCAATAATTACAATATAGGCAGGAATACCTGGCAGTTGGTAGTTTAAGAAATTAAGCGAGATACGCCCTGTATTTTGAGTAGCAAAGTAAGCTATAACGAGTCCAAATAAAACTGTAATAATTAGAGTTGCCATATATTTATCATGCAAACTAAATACATGTGTTAGAGCTTCGATTCATTATTGATTATCTACGTTCTGTTCTACTTCTTCAGGTGTTGTTGGTTTTACTAATTGTAAAAGTTCTGTAATACCAAATGCTATAAGAGCATAAACAAAACCAGCAATAACCGTTGACCACTCAAAAACTGCTCCTTCTGAAACCGTTATACGAAATATACCGCTAAATGGTGATGCTAATGGATCACTTAATGCATAGATAAGATTAGCAAAACCACTAGATGGATTTGCTCCAAGAGCTTTCAGAGTGATTCGAAATATCAATAATACTTCAATCATCCCAAGAACATACCAAATAACCTGGTATGTGCGAAAAATTGCCTTTTTCTTTTGATAAACCTTTTGAGGTGGTTCTGTCTCCCCGGGAGGAGTTATTTTTCGAGTTGTTTTAACTTCCTGTATTTCAGTTTCTTCTTGTTGCATTTTAAGTTGACCTCATTCCATCAAAATATATTTTTAGTATATCAAATTTTAATAAATTCTTATATGAATATTCCTGACAATTAATTATTGTCAATATATAGCTGGTTATATTGTTCCTGTACCTGCCTGCTTTTTCTTTCCGATTTAAAAATAAACAACATTAATACAAGAAATATTAGAATCAGAAGAAATGTAATAAGTTTATTAGCGCTCACCTTATATCTATCATAAATTATCCTGGAAGAAACGTACAGTGTTTTCCATAGCAGCCCTAAATGACGCTCCAGATATGTTATGCCCACCGCCTGGGTATTCATTAAGTTCATGTGAAATGTTTGTCTTATCTAAAAGCGCATTTAAATTTCTACTGTAACCAATATTAACAACCTCATCATCAATAGCATGATTTATCTGAATAGCGCTATCTATATCACTAAGATAATTTGTTGCCGCTATCTGTCTCCAGAAGGAACTGTCATTATTAAAGTCTCCATACTTTTCTCTCAACTGTTGACGCCTTCTTTGTCTTTGGGATGTTAAAGATGCAGGACTATAACTATTGTCATTAATTCCAAATTCCTGCATATCCTCATATGTATATACCGCTCCCGCCCATATTACCCCAGCCGGTATTTGCGGCTTTGAAGCTAGAGTTCTTAAAACAATGTTACCTGCCATACTATGACCCCATAAACCAATAGAACTAGGATTTACAAAAGTAAGTTTTTCTAAAGCTGAATAAGCGTTTAAAACATCGA
>JACOXO010000001.1 GCA_016182365.1 Candidatus Gottesmanbacteria bacterium
TGCTTCAATTTTCTTTAATTCAGGCATAACTTCTTGCAAAGATCTTCCTTTTTCTTGAAGAATAGAGGTTAGTTGCTCTGGCGGAGCTGCCTTAAAATACTTTTTATTGTCTTTTATTACAAAAGAAACAAGCCCTAATTCAATTAATCTTTCAAATAAGTCATATATTAGTTGTCTCGGAATACTTGTTTTTGCCGCAACTTCACTTGCTAAAGCTTCTCCTAAACCCAATAAAGAGAGGTATGTTTTGGCTTCTTTTTCTGCTAAACCAAATTTTCTCAAGGCTTCCAGTGTTTCCATAATAAGCTTTTAGATTAGCAGATATATAAATCTTTCTAATTGTCGAAAATAATTTTCAGCAAAGATTTAAATACATAGTATTCAGTGTTATTATTAATAAGTGATGAACAATCACTTGAATTAAAATAAATAAATACAAACTCACTATCACCATCAACGTAATTGCATAGTATACGTAAAGAAACTCTTTAACAGACATAATCTCGGATAGATAAAGATTGTAAATCAGTGAACTCGTAAAGTTTTTATCAATCAATTGTAGATTGTACTCATAGGTATACGGGATCGGATTGGGAAGATTGACAGCCTCCACTTTAGGGGGGACTTGAGTGGTAGTTATAGCACCGATCATATTGACTCCAAGGCTGTAGGCTAACAAAATGCTGAAAGCTAATATAAACAACATGGTTCTCTTAAACTTTTCGATCACTGTACCAATTAGCGATGACAGAATGGCCGCAGATGGAATAAGATATCTTGGTCCGAAAGCCCAACCACCTAAGCCGCCAAATAAAGAATATAAGATGATGTTTGACAAAATTGTTGAAATTACAACAATAGCTAAGGTCTTTTGATTTTTATAGAGGTAATAAACACCTAAAACACCTATTAGAATTACTGGACTATAGATTAACCAGCCCCGTTGATTGCTAACAAGTAGAATATAAAATTCACCCATCTGATCACGTGTATCAAGGGGAAATATCTTGTGAGATACGTCTTTACTTTCTTTTTCTAATCTATTCTGTTCTCTAACCTCGAATGGCTCAAAAAAATCGGAACGGCCAATTGCCTGGCCAATTTTTGTGTATGAACCAGTCAATTGATGGTTATACCAACCAAATAATCCAATCAGAGGAACTAAACCAATCAACAAACCAATCATTTTCAGTTTAAGAGAAAATTTGAATTTGTCAGAGATTTTATCTATACGAAAATGTTTTAAGATTACGTAAAAAATTACTGGGAGAACAATTAAAATATTCGGAATATCTACCAATAAAGCTGCTCCGCTAATAAAGCCTAACCAGATATTTTTTAAAAATGTTCTTGGACCAAAAACATTCAGTAATGCCAAGAGAATAAACGTAACGCTTGCGTGATGTTGGGATAAAGTATGTGCATAAGATAAACTGTTGGTGGCAAAGAGGAAGATAAATCCACTAAGAAGTGCCGTATACAAGGTGGCACCCAATTTTAGGGCAAGTCGAACAACGAGAAATACATTTAAAATAGCCAGAAGAACAGTTGATAAGAAGGTTACTAACTGTGAAAGACCAATTGATTTACCGAAAAGATAAAAAGGAATACCTAGAAATGAAACTCCTGGTGTAAAAATAGAGAAAAATTTTCCGTTATATTCCACGAAGTCTGGAGCGGAAAACCTGGCACGTTCCTTGTTGAAGAAAAAAGTTCGGTCTTCGACTATAGCCTCTATAAGTGCGTATCTAGAAGAAGTCCCTGACGACTCAAAGGGACTACCAACACTACTATCTCTTTCCAATTGAGTTTGGTGATAAATCGGGTTTCCTTTTTGACCTTTAATGGAACCGGTCAATAAGATTGAGATCGCCAGAAAAAAGGTGATAATAATAGCAAAATATTTAATCTTTTCCATAATTGCTTTAAGATAGTTTACTTACTTTATCATCCAACGATTGAGATCTCACAACAAAACTGGTCAGATATCCTAAAAAGAAAGAGGCCAAGTCTATGAATTTTAAAAGAACGAGTCCTGAGAAGAAAATAGGTTCCTTTTTGAGAAAAACCAGTCTTTTTCCATAGAACTGAATTCCTCTTTTGACTGGATTAATTCTCCTTAGACCTTCTTCTTTATCAGCTGCTATAAGATTTCTTATCCAAAGACCTTTTTTAAAATTCTTTTTCATTTCTTCTAATAATGTAAGATTATTTTCTACCGTGAAGAAGGACTTAACTATGCCAATACGTGGATTTTTAGTCTTTAATTTAAGATTAAAACCCCATTCATCGAGGATACCAAATTTTCTATCAAACGGCACTTCACCATTGTTAAACATTGATCGCTTAAATAATCTAGGCGTAAGAGCGTCAACATCCTCCATCACTAACTCTTTTTCCAAACTATGAACTTTCTCTAAAAAACCGGGCCCGCCTGTTCCTTTCTCTGGAATAATTATCGCATCGAAATCTTTTAACATCTTGGTAGATTTCTCCATTAAATTAGTCTCTGGAATCATGTCCTGATCACTATATAAAACAAAATCCCCAGATGATTCGTTAAAGCCAATATTTCTAGCTTCATTTTTGCCCCCAAGATAATCAATGAATTGAATTCCCATTATTTGGCCTCGATTTAAAGATTTTTTAATTTTTTCTATATCTTTATTAGGTCCAACAATAATGATTTGGGGTATTACCGTCTGATTTAAAAAACCGCTCAAACAAGCAGAGATAGCTTCGGACGTATTTTTAACTGTTATTATTACAGAGATTTTAGTTGTTTTCATAATGCAGTCTCTAGGAACTTAAGAATCGCAAAATCCCTTTTTCGCTTTTTATTTCCCCTTTCCAAATGCTGGTTAAACAGCATTAGCGTCCTGTAAGCCAAAAGAGGGATAGTAATCTTTTTTTCTCCATTATCCCGTAGTCTAGCAAGCAACCTATCTCTCAATGTTTTCTCTTGCCACTGAAGACACAAAGGACTGGTCACGTTATAAGCGCTCATTCCCCATCCTGCTTCTTCCCAATCAGTCAAATAGATAGCATTTTTGTCAAAGATTATATTACTAACATTAATATCTGGATGAACTAATCCATGTTCATAGATACCAGAGGAAAGAAGTGACAGTGCCCTCCAAGAGGCTCTGATCAGCCGAGGAAGGGCCGAGGGAGACAAAATAGACGCTTTGATAAAACGTATCGGGAGTGAGATAAGCAATGCCTCTCGTGTGTAGTTTTTGAGATACGGCCGAATGGTAGAGATATGTGACACTTTGCCCAATTTGGAAACTAGTTCCAAAGTAGCCGAGAGAATATCCACTTGAGTACCAGAATTTTCATTCAAAAGTTTTCTCCCTTCAATGTAACGCGTAATCAGGCAAAAGATTTCGTCTTGGTCAATGATTTTCGCAACATTAGGAACGTATAGTCTATAGCCATTGTGACTCACACGTATCTTTTTTGTTCGTGTCGAAAGGAACTTCGTAACCTGTGATTCACGATAGAGAGATTTATATTCATAACTATCTTTGCCGAATGCCGCTTTTAGAAAATAGTTTTTCCCGCTTCGATCGTAAATGATCCCATTAAAGCGCCTAAATTCGTCCTTTTTAATAGAAAAATCCTGTAGATACCCATGCTTACCTAATATTATATTCAGTTGTTTTAGATAATCGTTTTTCATGATGATGTAAGCTCCTCGAGCCTTCTAAGATAGAAAAGTTCTTGATTCACATCGGTATAACGTTGACTTAGCCGTTGCATCAAATTGAA
>JACOXO010000014.1 GCA_016182365.1 Candidatus Gottesmanbacteria bacterium
TTATTAATATAAGCAAACACAAGGTTATTAAAAAATAATATGAACAAGAGAGTCTTTATTACAGGTGGTCATTTAACCCCTGCCATTGCTGTAATACATAGGTTGGTTAAAGAAAACATTGACATTTTTTATATTGGTAGAGACAAATCTGCATTTGAAGATTCATCATATAAAATAGAAAGAGAAACTATTGAAAAATATGGCTCGCGAGTAAAATATTTAAGAATCTCAGCTGGTAAACTACAAAGATACTTCTCTATTTCCTCAATTTTTGCATTTATTAAAATTCCTATTGGTTTTATACAAAGTATTTTATTTATTAAAAAATATAAGCCAAATTTAGTTTTATCATTTGGTGGTTATATAGGTTTACCGGTAGCTATTGCTGGTTATCTATCAGGAATTCCAATTGTTATTCACGAACAGACACAAGCTACCGGTTTTGCTAATAAGGTTACAGAGGGACTTGCTTTTAAGATATTACTAAGCTGGCCGTCTGAAAAAATTAAAAATAATCAAAAAGCTGTTTTGACAGGTTTGCCTTTAAGAAAAGATATTTACAAAGAAAATAAAAAACTTCCTGTGATTGTTAATAAACCAATATTATATATAAGTGGTGGAAGTCAGGGTTCACATTTAATAAACCAGATGGTAAAAAAAGTAATTGCCGAACTTTTAACTAATTTTACAATTATTCATCAATGTGGAAGTAACGAAAAATTTAATGATCTAGACCAAATGCACAAATTAAAAGAAACTCTACCGCAAAATTTAAAAGATAGATATTTTCCATTATCTTATATAGACGAAGATTATTTGGGATGGCTTTATAAGAATACATATATTGCAATAGGAAGAAGTGGGGCCAATACAGTTTATGAGTTTGCCGCAATAGCAATACCCAGTATATTTATTCCACTGCCATTTGCATCGGGTAATGAGCAAATGAAAAACGCAGAATTTTTTCAAGATAATAACGCTGGAATTATCATCAATCAAAGAGAATTAAGCACGAAAAGTTTACTGAATGCAATTACAAAGATGGACAAAAATTATAAATTTTATTTAAAAAATGCAAAGTCGTTAAAACTAAAAATTGCATTAAACGCTGATCAAAAAATTGCGGATGTTGTTGGTCAAATTCTGCAAGACCATTCCCACAATGAGAAAGAAAAGTAAAACGATAATAAGACTGATTTACCTCGTCCTTTTTATATTACTTTGTATTGGTTTAGTAATTGCTTTTTTAAACATGTTTAAAGTTAAAACTATTGAGACCAATGTCTCACCCGCGTTAATGAATTATTTCCCTAATTTAGACAGTGATCTAATATTTTTTGTTAACCAGGAAAAAATAAGGAGGTATTTTTTAAATGATCCAACTTTAGAGAGTGTTTCAATTGAAAGAAAATACCCGGACACGCTTTTTATAAACGTTAATAGGAGAGTTCAAGTTGCAACAGTTTTGGCGAAAAATGGCAACTATAAAGTTGATTCTTCAGGATTTATATTTGATACAATCGCTACTTCGTCGGCTTTTCCTAGAATACATCAGGAAGATAAAAATTTAAATGTGGGTAATAATATTACTCATAAATCTTTGAAAATTGCAATAGAAAGCCTAAATTATTCTAATCAAAAAGGCATAAGATTCATTGATATATATGAGGGTGAAAACGACACTGCCAGAATGATTCTAAATACTGGTATAGTTGTTATCATTGGAACGAACTTACCTAGCGAGGATATAATTTCCTCTTTACAAACACTTCTCAAAAACATTACAATAGAGGGAAACACGGTGAAAGAAATCGATTTCCGATTTGATAAACCGTTTATTTCCTTATAGCCTATGGCAAGAGACAAAATTTTAGCAGGCATAGATGTAGGTACGTCGAAAGTAACTACAATAATAACTTCAGTTACAGAAGAAGGGTTGCTCCGGGTCGTAGGAGTTGCAACCACTAACAGCCGTGGGATCAGAAAAGGCCAGGTTGTTGATATAGAAGAGGCCACGCAGAGCGTAGTTGAAAGTTTAGAAGCGGCAGAAAGAATGGCAGGTTACTCAGTTTCCCAAAGCTTTGTAAGTGTTGGCGGGTCTCATATATCATCATTAAATTCGCATGGTATTGTTGCAGTTTCTGAGCCTGAGAAAGAGATTTCAGCAAATGATATTGATAGAGTAGTTGATGCAGCTAAAGCAGTCTCACTGCCATCTGGTAAAGAGATTATTCATGTACTACCCAGAGGATTTACAGTTGATGGGCAAGACGGGATTAAAGATCCAGTAGGTATGACCGGAATTAGGTTGGAAGTAGATACACACCTTATTACCGTTGGTTTAACCGGTAGAAGAAATTTAGAAAAATGTATCACTGAAGTTGGCGTTGAGGTTTTAGGTTTTGTTTTTGGAGGACTTGCATCTTCTGAAGCAGTATTAACAGAAACTGAAAAAGAGCTAGGGATAGTTCTTGTTGATATTGGTGCAGGGACAACTGATATTTGCGTGTATGTTGAGGGTGCACTGGCTTATTCTTCTGTATTGCCTATTGGTGCTAAAAACATTACCAATGATATCGCAATAGGTTTAAGGGTTTCTTTAGAGAGTGCTGAAAAAATAAAATTATTCTTAAGCAAAAATATTAAATCAACCACGCCAGTTGAAATTATTGAGAAGAAAGATGGGAAAAAACAGAATCTTGATGAGATTGATTTAACTGTTCTTAAGTTACCTGAAGATCTTAACAAAACAACCAGAAGGACACTTATCGAAGGAATAATAAAACCAAGACTTAACGAAATATTTTCGATGGTTGGGCTTGAGATTAAAAAAAGCGGATTTGCAGGACTTACTCCTGCTGGTGTTGTTTTAACCGGAGGTGGAGCAGAAACAGTTAGTATTATTGAGGCGGCAAAAAGAAATCTAGCCATGCCGGTTCGCGTTGGTCTTCCTGGAGAGAAAGTAACAGGACTTATTGATGAAATTTTATCACCTTCTTATGCAACTAGTATTGGACTTGTAATTTACGGTTCTAAATTTGAAGCTGTATCTCCTTCCGGCCCATTCAGTTTTAAAGGTTTTAGTAAAATCACTCAAAATGTTCCAATTAAAGGAGCAGCTGGTAAAGTCGTGGACTTGATTAAATCATTCTTACCCTAACCCCGACGTAACGTCGGGACTGCCTAGAAAGGAAACAGCATGTTAGTTAAACCTGATATAGCCAGGTTCGCCAAAATTAAAGTGATGGGAATTGGAGGCGGAGGAAGTAATACCGTCAATTCAATGGTGGTTACAAATAAAATAACGGGTGTTGATTTTATTACTGTAAACACTGACGCCCAAGCATTACTTGTAACTCAAGCCCCAATCAAACTTCAGATTGGTGATAATTTAACACGAGGTCTAGGGTCAGGCGGCAATCCTGATATAGGTAAACAGGCAGCTGAGGAATCCAGAGAAAAACTAAAGGATTTGTTAACTGATTCTGATATGGTTTTCTTAACTTGCGGTATGGGCGGAGGAACAGGTACCGGAGCTACACCAATTGCTGCTGAGGTGGCCAAGGAGTTAGGAATTCTAACAGTTGCCGTAGTGACCAAACCTTTTCATTTTGAAGGCTCAAGACGGATGTCACAGGCAGAACAGGGAATCATGGAGCTTAGGGATAAAGTCGATACTTTAATTGTCATTCCCAATCAAAGGCTTTTAGAGATAGTTGATAAAAAAATGACTTTTCTGGAAGCTTTTAAAGTGGTTGATAGCGTTTTAGCTCAGGCTGTTGCAGGAATTTCTGATCTAATTACTACCCCAGGTCTTATTAACGTTGATTTTGCAGATGTAAAGACAATAATGACTGATGCAGGATCAGCCCTAATGGGTATTGGAACGGGGGTAGGTGAGAATAGGGCGGTGACAGCAGCCAGGACGGCAATTTCATCTCCGCTTCTTGAAATGTCTATAGATGGAGCTAAAGGTGTGTTATTTAATATTATTGGTGGGCCTGACATGACCATGAGTGAGGTAGATGAGGCTGCAAAGCTAATTTCGGAAGCTGTTGATCCGGATGCGAATATTATTTTTGGAACAACAATTGATGAAAAGCGTGTTGATGAAATTCAAATTACAGTTATCGCAACTGGTTTTAATGAGACCAGAAGAAGACTGGATAGGTTAAGTTCACCAACTGTAACTACTTTTGAACATGATACAATAAAACAAACTAAACCGCCGCAAGCGATTTCTGTTACTAACCCTAATGAAAATGAACAGGAAACAGCATCTGACGATGAATGGGATGTTCCTACTTTCTTGCGGCAGGGAAGATAATATTTATGTTTAAAAAAACTTCAGCTACTGTCAATTTTCCCGATCTTGAGAAGAAAATACAGGAATATTGGGACTTAAATAATATTTTAAAAAAATATCTTCATAAAAACGATAAATCTTCGCAAATATTCTCATTTATGGATGGTCCGATTACAGCAAATAATCCAATGGGTGTTCATCATGCTTGGGGGAGAACTTATAAAGATTTATGGCAGAAATTTAATAATATGAGAGGAAAAAAACAGAGGTTTCAAAATGGTTTTGACTGTCAGGGGCTATGGGTTGAAGTAGAAGTGGAAAAAGAATTGGGGATTAAAAATAAAAGAGATATAGAAAATTTAATACCGGGTAATAAACAAGAAAGCATAGCTAAATTTGTAAATCTTTGTAAAGAAAGAGTTGTTAAGTTTTCAAAAATACAGACACAACAAAGTATACGTTTAGGTTATTTCATGGATTGGGATCATTCATATTACACCATGAGTAATGAGAATAATTATATGATATGGCATTTTCTTAAAGTATGTTTTGATAAGGGGTGGATTTATAAAGGTAAAGACTCAGTTCCCTGGTGTCCTAGGTGTCAAACAGCAATATCACAGCATGAAATGTTGACAGAAGATTATAAGGAGATTACTCACGAAACTATTTTTTTTAAGCTTCCTGTTGTAGGTCGTGATTTTAATCTTCTTGCCTGGACAACTACTCCCTGGACGATACCAGCAAATGTATCATTGGCCGTAAATCCGGATTTTAATTACAGAGAATGGGAAAATACAAAAACCGGAGAAAAAATTATTTTTATTCGGGAAGATTCATTACCTAAAACAGAAAATATGGACGATTATAACAATAACATGAAATTTATAAGCTCCATACTTGAAAAGGCGAGTGAATGGAAAGGTGTCAAAGATTTTAAGGGATCCGAATTAGTTGGTTTGCAATATACTGCTCCATTTGACCATCTACCAGCTGTAAAAAAGGCAAAAGACTCAAATCCTAGTAAGTTTCATACAGTGGTTCCGGCGCCCGATCTTGTTGTTGCCACAAAAGGTACTGGTATATTACACGTGGCAACCGGCGCAGGCCAGGAAGATTTTAGGCTAGGGAGTGAATTGGGTCTTCCTATTATCAATGTTATTGATGATGAAGCAATTTATCTACCACAAATGGGTGAGTTTACAGGTAAAAATGCAAAAAAACACCCCGAACTTATAGTCGATTTTCTTAAAACAAAAGATAGTGGTAAATATCTATACAAAACAATGAAATTCAAACATAGATACCCGGCTTGTTGGAGGTGTAAGACTGAACTAGTTTGGAAGGTTGCTGATGAATGGTATATAGCGATGGATAAAAAATCAAATAACACAACATTTAGACAAAGCATGATAGAAGTTGCTAAAAAAATTAATTGGACTCCATCATTTGGTTTAGATAGGGAATTAGATTGGCTTAAGAATATGCACGATTGGCTGATAAGTAAAAAAAACAGATACTGGGGTTTGGCTTTACCAATCTATGAATGTAAAAAATGTAATTCTTTTGAAGTTATTGGAAGTTTTGAAGAGTTAAAAAAAAGAGCAGTATCAGGTTGGGATCAACTTGAAGGTAAGTCTCCTCATAAACCATGGATTGATGAAGTCAAGATTAAATGCGCCAAATGCCAAAATATAGTTTTGCGAATTGGTGATGTAGGGAATCCCTGGCTTGATGCCGGAATTGTGCCCTTTTCAACTATTGCAAATGACAACCAAGGTAAACCATTGTACTTAACTGACAGAAAAGAGTGGCAAAAGTGGTTTCCTGCTGATTTTATAACAGAGTCATTTCCCGGTCAGTTTAAAAACTGGTTTTATTCCCTTATAGCTATGTCTGCAGCCTTAGAAAATACGCAGTCTTTTAAAAATGTATTAGGATTTGCAACACTTCTTGCTGATAATGGAAAACCAATGCATAAGTCCAGTGGCAATATGATCGAATTTAATACCGGAGCGCAGACGATTGGTGTTGATGTTATGCGTTGGATGTATCTAAGGCAAAACCCTGCCGCAAACTTACTTTTTGGGTATTCTACATCAGATGAAGTTAGGAGAAAATTTCATTTGATACTTTGGAATATATATAACTTTTTCGCAACATATGCTCTTGCTTATAATCTTAAACAAGAGGACTTTAATCTTAAGTCAGATAATGTATTGGACAAATGGATTAAATTTAGATTAACAGAGACTGTCATAGGAGTTACTAAAAATCTTGAAAATTATAATGCACATTTGGCAGCTTTAGATATTGAAAAATTCGTTACCGATTTATCTACCTGGTATATCAGAAGAAGCAGAAATAGAGTAAAGGACTGTCTTCCCTGTCTTCATTCTATTTTAGTTACTTTATCAAAGCTTCTTGCGCCCTTTATTCCTTTTGTATCAGAGGAAATCTATACAAACTTAACTGGTAATAAGTCTGTCCATCTAGAAACTTGGCCGCAGTTTAATAAAGATGAAATTGATAAGGAACTTATAGATAATATGAAGCGTGTCAGAATATTGGTTGAACAATTTCACTCACTTCGAAAACAAAATAATATTAAATTAAAAATTCCTTTAATAAACGTCAAATATAAGTCATCAGCAAAAATTCCTGATGAATTGGAAACTGTCTTAAGAGATGAGATAAATGTAAAAAATATCATTGCGGTTATTGATAGTAAAACTAAGGAGGATAAGTGGAGCGCTGATTTTAGCAAAGACAATTTGTTGATAAGTGAAGGAGAGGCAAGAGATATTGTAAGAACTATTCAAAAAATGAGAAAAGAGGTCGGTCTGGCTCTCACTCAAGTTATTGATATAGAACTTCCTTCCTGGCCTAAAGATTATGAAGAATATATAAAGCAAAAAACTCTAACAAAATCAATGAAGAAAGGTGACAAGATCCGTATTCTTCTATGAGGCAACCTCGTATTGAGTGGGATATTCTTATATTATTGCTTTGTATGTTTGGCTTCTCTCTTGCAATAATTTGGAGCGTAAATCCAACTTATTTTACTTCGCAACTGGCTTTTTTTCTAACAGGTATTATTATTTTTTTTATATTTCGCGCTATAAGAGCAGACATTTATCAAAAGGTGGGTATATTATTTTATGCAATTTCAGTAATCCTTCTTATTATCACACTCTTAAGTCCTGATGTTAGGGGAAGTTCACGGTGGATATTTTTTGGGGATTATCGTATTCAACCGTCCGAGATTATAAAGCCCTTTCTTATAGTAAGTTATGCTTCTTTTTTAGTTAATAAAAAAAGCGGTGTCTTAAATTCCTTTGCAATTTTTTTATTGCTCCTGATTCCACTTATACTAATATTTCTTCAACCTGATTTGGGAAGCGCAATCATATACTTCGCTTTTTCCTTTGCTATGATTTTTGCAAATGGGTTGCCTTTATCGGCGATTGCAGTGAGTGTGGTATTTGGACTTATAGGAAGTCCTTTTATATGGCATATTTTAAAAGATTACCAAAGACAAAGAATTTTAAATTTTTTAAGCCCAAATTCTGATCCTCAGGGTGCAGGTTATAATGCCATTCAAGCAATGATAGCAGTTGGAAGCGGTAAATTATTTGGTCAGGGTTTAGGTAGGGGATCGCAAAGCCATTTAAGATTTCTTCCAGAAAATCATACCGATTTTGTATTTGCCTCTCTTGTTGAGGAGTTTGGTTTTCTTGGTTCTACACTGGTTCTTGTATTTTATTCATACCTTTTTTACAGGCTTCTGAGATTAATGATTCAAACTCAAGATAGATTTACCTACCTCGTGATTGTGGGTGTGTTTATGCAGATATTTACCCAATTTTTTGTGAATATTGCTATGAATATTGGACTTATACCGATAACCGGAGTTACACTCCCTTTGATATCAGCAGGTGGAAGCTCGATTATAGCTACTTTAATCTCCTTAGGAATAGTTTTTTCATTATCTAAAAACAAGAAACATACACCGCTTGTTATCGGATAATAAATTCGCTATAATTAGCTCTTATGTACGCGATTATCCAAAAAGGGTCACATCAGTATAAGGTAACTGCCGGAATGGAGTTTGATATTTACAATATTGACGCTCAAGCTGGAGATAAATTGACAGTTAAAGAAGTTTTAATGATTGTTGACGATACTGGTGAAATTAAAGTGGGTCAACCATATATTGAAAAGGCTAGTGTTGATTTGAAAATTAACGGGAGTAAAAAGGGAAAGAAAGTTAATGTAATGCGTTTTAAAGCTAAAAGTAGATATACTAAAAGAAGAGGTTTTAGAGAAGATTTAACAGTTGTTTCCGTTGAATCTATTAATGTCTAGACCCCGTTGACAGATTTTAGAAATTACCTATAATATTTGTTAATAGGATAAAAAAATATGGCACATACAAAAACAGGAGCATCAGTAAAAGGAAGTAGAGATTCCATTGCAAAAAGGCTTGGAGTAAAAAAGTACGGAGGTCAAACAGTTATTCCAGGAAATATTATTGTCCGTCAAAGAGGTAGCAAAGTCCACCCGGGTAGGGGTGTAATTATGGGTAGAGACTATACAATTATGGCAGTTAAAGAAGGTTTAGTTAATTTTTCAAGACAATACGGGAAAACAATCGTTAACGTTTCAAAATAATATATATTATGGCTGACGAACTGACGTATATAGAAATATCGCAGTTACAACCAAACCCTCTTCAGTCTCGTGGTGTTATTTCACAGAGTTCCCTAAATGATTTAGTTGAGTCTGTAAAAGAACATGGTGTTTTGGAGCCTTTGATTATTGCCAAAACTCCAGCAGGATTTCAAATAATTGCAGGTGAAAGAAGATGGCGAGCTGCCAAAATTGCCGGTGTTACTAAAGTTCCCGCAGTTATTAAAGAAACTTCAAGCAGGGGCATGTTGGAACTGGCAATTGTTGAGAACGTCCAAAGAGAAGACCTAAATCCAATTGAAAGAGCCCAGGCATTCAGAAGACTTATGGAGGAGTTTGGTCTTCAAATATCTACAATAGCCAAAAGGGTAGGAAAGAGTGATGGTTACGTATCCAATACTTTAAGACTTCTATCTCTTCCTGATGCTATCAAAGACGGGATTATTTCAGGGGTGACAACTGAAGGTCATGCAAGAGCTCTTGCTGGTATCGGCGATACCAAGCTGATGATCGAGGCTTATAAGATTCTTCTTGCTGAGAATGCTTCTGTCAGAAGGGCTGAAGACTTGGCTAGAAAAATGAAGAATAGAAATAGTACTCAGGTCAGATCCAGAACTGAATGGATTGATAGCCCCAGAATTGACACTATCTCTAAAAAATTTGAAAATATATTTTTCGGTAGAGTCAAGATGAATCAATCAAACAGTTATACCAGAATGACAATTGTTATCAAAGGCGAACCGGAATCCGTTGCCCAGAAACTTGAGGTATTAACTTCTAAATTAGCATCAGAATTACCAGAAACTCCGAAAAGTTAAATTAATTATTAAACTCAATGGGTTTTTGTATTAAACCAAAATGATTCACAGGCCAGTATCTAAAGAATACTCTTCCAATAATATCATTCTTAGGAACCATTCCCCATTGTCTTGAATCTGCGCTATGACTTCTATTGTCACCAAGAACGAAGTATTCGTCTTGACCTACAGTAATTTGTTCACCTTCCTTAATATATTGACCTGGAAGCAATATTGTGTCTGTTTGTATGTATTCATCAGGTAATGGTTGGCCGTTTACCAGAACTTTTCCATCGGAGATTGTTATTGTATCTCCGGGAAGACCAATTATTCTTTTTATATAATCAAAATCAGGATTCATCGGCGCTTTAAATACCACAACATCACCACGCTTCGGTGCATTTAATCTATAAGAAATTTTATCTGTTAATATGTATTGTCCGTCATGGAAAGTAGGATCCATAGACGCTCCTTTTATCTCATGAGGTTGTACAAGAAAGAGATATATAACCACAAAAATTGACAACGCAACCACTACTGATTCAATCAGATCAAAAAATATAGAAATAGCACGACGAAATATGTCTTGCATGGATAACAGTGTAGGCAATTTGCTATAATCTGTCAATGCCGACGCCACGACAAAAGCGTCGGGGGTCGGCATCCCGACTTAAGTCTAAGACTTAACGTCGGGATCCCTATATAATTGGGTAGATGGCTTTTGTTTATATTTTAAAAAGTTTTAAAAAAGAAAAGTATTATATTGGTACTACTGAAAATTATGAAAGACGCGTTAGGGAACATAATAGTGGTAGAGTGAGATCAACTAAATATATCAGACCTCTTAATTTAGTTCTTGTCAGCATTATAATAGTTTAAGTAAAGCTAGAAAAATAGAATATAGATTAAAAGCATTAAAGAGAAGAGATTATTTAGAAAAGATTGTTAGAGACGGTAAAATAAAGATGACCGTTTAGTCCCGACGCAAGGTCGGGATGCCAACTATAACGTCGGCACTCAACGGCAGAGTGCTTCGTTCACACCTGCCCGCCGCAGATGGATCCGTAGCTCAGCGGTAGAGCGTTCGGTTCACATCCGAAAGGTCAGAGGTTCGATACCTCTCGGATCCACAGCTTTGGCAAGCGGGTCGAAGAGGTTGGTGGTTCGACGCTTTAGGTAGGACTCCAATGGTTACTAAAACTGGGTAGATTCTCCAGCTTCTAGAGGAATAAACTTAGATCCAAAATCCCCTAGCACTTTTTCCGGAAGAAAATGAACTGGTCCTAGAAACTTCAACATACCATCATGTACCGGAAAACACTTTTTAGGTTTTATTCTCTTGGAATAATCAATTGCTTGACCTAAAGTTAACCATGGTCCAGCAACAGGTAGAGCAAGAATTTCTACCTTTTTTCCTGGATCTGTCAAAGCATCACCTGGGTAAAAGAGTTTGTTTGCAATAAAATATCCTGTATTTTCAACTCTGGGTACAGTGGAGTATATATCTGCGTGTAACTTTCCAAATCCTTCGATGAGAACATTCTTGAATTTTTTCTTTTTGTTATGGCCAAGAAGATCATATTTGATATTTTTCTGTAATAAGATTTTACCAACTGCATTGTTTGTAATAATTGTTGAGCGCGGATTTTTTACAAGAACTTTTTTAAGCGATTCAATATGTAGATGATCAAGATGTTCGTGAGTAATAGCTATAACATCAATTTTTTGAATCTGGTTTTGTTTGTCAGTATAAGCACCTGGATCTGTTAAAATACGGAGACCATCAACATCTATTACCAAACAGCAGTGTCCGATTTTATGAACTTTCATCTCATTGTAATTATAACATTCATCGTGTAATACTGATAATATAATAAATTATGGACAATAATTTTGTGATGCAGGGTTATGACAAAGTGGCGGAGAAATATCTTAAGAACAGAGATCAATTTAAGAGCATTAAATATTTAGATATCCTAATAAAAAGACTAAAACCTGGTGCTAAAATTATTGATCTTGGATGTGGAGTCGGAATTCCACTCGATAGATACCTAATAGACAAAGGATTTAAAGTAACAGGTATTGATATATCCACAAAACAAATAGAATTAGCACGTCGAAATTGTCCCCAAGCTACATTTATAGTTAAAGATATGTCACAAATTAAAAATGGAGAATATCAGGTTGATGCCGTGATATCTTTTTATGCGATATTTCATATTCAAAGAGAAAGTCATATTGAGATTTTTAAGAAAATAAATAGTTTTTTATCTTTAGGTGGTTTAATATTAATAACCATGGGTTCTACGGAGTGGGAAGGTACGGAAACAAATTTTCATGGTACTTCAATGTACTGGAGCCACTACGATTCAAAGAAGAACAGAGAAATAATTGAAAGATCTGGTTTCGATATTATTTTAGATGGAATTGATATATCAGGTGGTGAGAGGCATCAAGTTATACTTGCTAGAAAAATAAAATAAAACGGATTAGATTTCGGAAAGCAACTCTTTTATTATAAATATTTTTATCTCTGCTGCAAAGTAATTTTTATTTTGAATATCTATTTTCGCTTCATTTAAAAGTGAATTTGCTTTTAAGAAGGAATCAGCTTTTAATTCATTACCTTTAATTTTGAGTTTTACTTCAGCAGCTTTTATCAATCCCTCCAAACCTAGCAATTCTCCCTGAATACGGACATTATTTGGGATTTCTTTAGAAAGTTTTTTAAATGTTTCATAAGCATTAGATAAATTAGTAATAGCTTCGTATGCTGTGTTTCTTGGGTAGGCAGTGGATTGCTTTTTTGCAAAAGAGATAATGTGTTTAATAGCTGTAGGAATGGATTGCGCTGATTTTTTGTAATTGTTTTTATTTAAATTATTTTGTGATGATTTTATTGAATGTGACGCTAATGTCAGTGACCAATGAGGATAATTGATTTTCAGTTTTTCGATAATCTCATACGCCTGATCTAAGTAAAAGCTTCCGTTTGTATCAATTATGTAGCTTGTATTTAGTGTATTTGTATTTACAATAAGATTATAATTATCTGTTTGCCCGTTTTGGGTTGTATTTATTATCATTTTCCAGAAACTATCAGTGTCAGTTGTGATGCCAGAATATAGTGTGTATATACCAGATCCTGTACCATTTACCTTTATAGAATAATTTCCTCCTATTACATTAGGAACAAATATATAGCCATCAGTGCTCGAAAAATTACCTGAAGGTCCGCTTATACTAAATTCTGCAGGAGATTGAATGGCCATAAATAAAGAAGGGAAAATATCCGCAGTTGGTTCGGGAGTAATAATCTCGTTAACATCAATATCAAGTTTATCAATAATTTCACCAATACCATCTTCTGTTGTTATTAATTCTCTGTGGTTTGCGTTTTCAATAACTGATGATGGATCAGCACTTCTTGTAGCGCTTTTGGCAAGCACAGTCTCATCGCCAAAATCCGAAAAGACTGTATTTGTTGGTTTGCCATCCTGCCATAAACCTAAAATATTTTCTATAAAATCGGGATTAGTAATTTCAAAGCCTTCTGGAGTTTCATTTTTGTGTCCGTATATTGCATAAAATTTATCATAAATGTTAGGGAATCCATTTTCTTGTTGAGCAAGATAAGTATTTTGCTGAATAAGAGACGTTGCCGGAATTAGAAAATTTTGATTATTTCTTAAAAAATCGAAAGTAGGCAAAATATCTTGAGTTGATGGAACGATTTCTCTTATGACGTCTTTATCTGTTAAGTGTCCATTTCTATTTAGGTTGATGATTATATCAAGAGCAAGTCTTTCCCAAAAATTATTATTTTCTACAACCCCGCCTTCCCAAGCTTTATACGCCTGCACAGCTCCACTGTGTGGGCTTCCAACAGCAATGACCTCTTCTATATCATCTGTTGGGTAATTCTGAGTGTATGTTCTTGCTATGAGTCCTCCCAGGCTATGTCCTACCAATTTTATGTTCCCGTCAGGGTTTTTAGGGAGGACAGTATTCTGAATAAAGTTATTTAATTCTGATGAAGTATCCTCAATTCTATCTCGCCAGTCGTAGTTGAATATAAATAAGTTTTCTCCATTTATGTAACCAGCAGATTCCAGTGTGTCAATAAGTCCTTGGTAGTCGTTAATGAAAAGTGTCATTATCCATTCACTCTGAGGAGGATTTTCTCCGTGAATAATCGCATCACTATTCCAAGACCCAAATAAACCAGGAAGGAGGATAATTGGTTTAAGCGGCTCCTTTATTTCCCCACTCGTCGCCAAACCAATAGACCAGTCTGTACCATTATTGCCTGTATAAAAAAGATAATCATTTAATAAATTATCAGAGTAAACTATTGAAGGTGATAAAACTCTTTGTGAATCAAACTTTCCAACCTCTGCAGTGATAATTAAATTATCTTCCGTTTTATTCCACTCTATGCCGTCACCTGATGTAGCATAGCCAATTGAGGGTGGGTCCCCAGCATGGTAGTAAATTTCGTATACGTTGTCTCGAAAGATTACTTTGCCAGATCCTAGGTTAGTACCTTCCCAAGGCTTCGTGGATTCTAAAACGGGGTTTGCATAATTTGTCCAGTCTGTTCCGTTTTCCGAGGTTGCGTAACCAATTTTCCATACTCCGTTTTGTTGTGCAGAGTACCACATTAAATAATTATCTCCTAATTTTATAACTGATGGTTGGACAAAAGTTCCTGAGGATTGCCATGTTTGATTAATATTAATTTCAATAGGATTAGTCCAACTAATCTCATCAACTGAATTACTAATTTTTATCACGTATGACCCATCATTTTTTTGGACTGTAAGCCACATAATATAACCGCTATCGTTATGGATGACTGATGGATCTGAATAATGTATTTCTGTTGTTAAATTTGGACTAAGAACAGGATTATTTTCATCATAAGCCCATGTAATGCCATCATCTGACCATGCGTATCCTATTCTTGTTGTGAAACCGTCAAAACCAGAGTACCAAAGTTTAAATTTACCTTCGTCATAAATTGCAAATGGTAAAAGAATTCCTTCACTATCCCATTCTCCAGAGGAACTTGAATATAATACAGGGTTATTTTCATATTTTTCCCAAGCTGCATAAACATTGTTTGGAATTAGATAAAAAAAGACACTAAAAAATAATAGTGAGAGTATAATACTATACTTTTTCATGTATTTGGGTAAAGCATATTAAAGTTAGAATAATTGTCAATAGATGCAAATGGTGTTAAACTGCATCAGTTTTTGTTTATTTTTTTACATGAATAACATATCTGTAGTAATCCATACTTATAATTCTGCGAGTACATTAAGAAATTGCTTAAATTCAGTTAAATGGACGAATGAAATTATTATTATTGATATGGGTTCAGTAGATGAGACATTAAAAATAGCAAAAAAATATAAATCAAAAATATACTTTTTTAAATATACCGGTTACGTTGAGCCAGCTAGAAATTTTGGGATATCTAAAGTCAAAAATAAATGGGTTTTAATATTAGATTCAGATGAAACTATTTCTGTTAAATTAAAGTCCAAATTAATTGAGATTTCTAAACAAGATCGAATTGATTTTGTATTAATTCCTAGAAAAAATATTATTTTTAATAAATGGATTAAGTATACAGGATGGTGGCCAGATCATAAAATAAGATTTTTTAAAAAAAGTTCTGTAAGGTGGACTAGACAAATTCATGATGTACCATCTACGATTGGTAAGAGTCTTCTCCTTCCACCTCATGAGGCATATTCAATTCATCACGAAAATTATCAATCTATCTCGCAATTTATTGAAAGGTTAAATCGTTATACAAATATTGAGTCAAGGAAAATACTAAAAAATGGTGAAAATGTAGACACGTATACTCCTTTCAGAAAAGCTAGTAAAGAATTTATTCAAAGGTTTTATATGAGTGAGGGTTATAAAGATGGCTTTATAGGATTATTATTAAGTGTTTTAATGTCATTTTATCAATTTATAGCATATGCAAAGGTTCTCGAAAATAAAAAAAGGTTAAATGAACAGTCTAATTCTTTAAATTTAATTATTAATGTAATAATATTAGAAGGGTTAAGAGTTGTTTCTTGGAATTTTATAAATTTACCTTTATTAAAACTTGCAAGGACATTTAAAAGAAAAATAAAACAGTATGGATATATATAAAAATAAGATTAAAGATTTAATCATAAACCCTCTTACAACTAGAGTAGACGATCGGGGGTATTTGATAGAAATAATTCGGGCGACCGACCCTTTTCTTAAAAAATTTGGTCAGGTTTATGTTGTTGGAAGTACTTCAAAAGGTACTATCCGTGCTTTCCATAAACATAAAAAATTATGGGATTATTTTTATATTACTCAAGGCAGCGCAAAATACGCTTTTTATGATGACAGAAAAAATAGTAAGACTTACAAAAAAATGGAAACTTTTATTTTAACGCAAAGAAACCCGTCTTTAATTATAGTACCACCTGGAGTTTATCATGGTTGGATGGCTCTTGAAGACAATACAATATTGATTTCAACTGCTTCAGAAGTATACAACCGAGAAAAACCTGATGAGGTACGCGTACCATATAATTCTTTTGGGTACGACTGGAGTATTAAATTCAAATAGTCCACCTCGGAGGAGTCCCCGCCCGAGGCGGGGCCACCGTCCGAGGTGTTTTGAAAATTCAGATGATACTTATTACAGGTGGAGCTGGTTATATTGGTTCTGTTTTAGTTAAACATCTCCTTAACCAAAATTATAAAGTAAGAGTTATTGACAGCTTTTGGTTTGGAAAAGAATCTCTTGCGGAATATAAAAATAAAATTGAGATAGTTGAGGGAGATATAAGAAATCCTCCGAAAGATATTTTTAAAAACATCGATTCTGTTATCCATCTTGCTGGTTTTTCCAACGACCCTACAGCAAATTTTGACACGAAAACTAATTTTGAAATTAACACATACGCTACCTTATCTTTTGCAAAACAAGCAAAAAGTAAAGGAGTTAAACAATTTATTTTTGGTTCATCTTGCTCAATTTATGATCAGGGATTTACAAGTAAAATCAAAACACTCAGAGAAAGTGATAAAGTTTTTCCGAAATCTGCCTACTCACTTTCCAAATATCAAGCAGAACAAGGATTACTTGATTTGGCTAGTAATAAATTCTGTGTTGTTGTGGTTAGAAAGGGGACAGTTTATGGTTATAGCAGTAGAATGAGATATGATCTTGTAATCAATACAATGGTTAAAGATGCTTTGTCATATGGCAAAATTAACGTTTTAGCAGGTGGTGTACAATTCAGACCATTAATATCTGTTGACGATGTGGCCAGAGGTTACATTTTATTCTTAAAGCAAAACAGCTCAAAATTAAACAAGAATATTTTTAATCTTCTTTCCAATAATTTCAGAATTATTGATGTGGCTAAGATAGTCAAAAAAAGCTTAAAAAAGTATAGGAACGTTAGTATTAGCGTATCTGATGTTTTTATTGAAACCAGAAACTATAAAGTGTCGAATAAAAAAATTAAAAAATATTTAAATTTCAAACCAGTTGACAACATAGAGTCGATTGCAAAAGATATGATTAAGAAAATTTATAAATTCAAAAAGACTGATTTTGATAACTTTAACTATTATAATATTGAATGGATGAAAAGAATGTATGAAAAACAACAAAGGCTTTAAATCAAAACCTGTTGTATCAATTATTATTTTAACCTGCAACTCATATATATTAGCAAATCAATGCATTGATCTCGTTAAAAAACTAACTTCAAAAAATTACCACAAAAATATAATTGTTGTTGATAATGGATCTAAGGGAGACATAGTCAAAAAACTGGCACAAGAATATCCGGAAATAATGATTGTTGACAACAAAGTTAACTATGGTTTTTCAAAAGGTATAAACTATGGGATAAAACTTGCACTTGATTTAAAATCAAATTATATTTTTTTACTCAACGACGACACGATATTCGACAGTTTTTTAATGGATAGGCTTATAGAAAAAGCAGAAAATAATAAATACCTAATATGTGGACCTCAAGTACTAACAAAAGAAGGTTTTGTTTGGTCTAATGGGGGGATGATAGATAAAAAACGTTTTAGTGGTTCATTAGTAGATTACGGAGAAAAGCCGTCCAGCGACAATAAAGAAAAAACAGTTAATTTTATTTCAGGTACGGCAATGTTAGTCAAAACTTCCGTTTTTAATAAAATTGGTTTTTTGGATGAAGATTATTTTTTATATTACGACGACGCTGATTTTTGTTTTAGAGCCCAAAAAGCAGGAATACAATCAATAATCATTCCATCTATAAAATTAATTCATTTAGAGACGGTTACAATTGGGAAAAATTCGCCATCACACTATTATCACGCTGCAAAAAGCAGATTAATATTCTTATTTAAACATGCTCCATATTGGCTAAAAATAAGAGAGATTATGAGATTGCCAAAATCTATTTTAGAGTCGAGAAAACCTGAATTGCAAGCTTATTTTGATTTCTTTTTTAAATTATGAAAATTGGTGTTGATGCAGGTTGTTTGGGAATACCAGATGAGCGGCTTAAAGTAGGTGTATATCAAATGGCTGTTGGACTTCTTAGGGCGTTGGGAAAAATTGACAAAAAGAACAATTATATTTTATATAGCTTTATTCCAATTAATAAGTATCTTTTAAAATCATTTGGTAACAATTTCTACAATAAGGTAATTAAACCATCATTTCTCTGGTCATCTATCTGGTTGCCTTTAGCGGTCAATCTTGACAACCTAGACGTCTTTATAGGTTTATCTCAAAATTTACCTATGTTATCTCAGAGTACTAAAAGTTTTGTTATAGTACATGATCTTACTTTTGAAAAATACCCTTCATTTTTTCCCGATTCCTATAACCAGTTGCATAGAATTACCCAATATTCTATAAAATCAGCCGATAAAGTAATAGCAGTGTCAAATGCAACAAAGACAGATATCGTCAAATATTATCCAAATGCAATTAATAAAACACAAGTAATTTATTCCGGCTTTGAAGACCGTTTTAATGCTAAAGGCGTTAATATAAGTAAAGAATTGCTAAAAATGAGAATAAATAAACCATTTTTTCTTTTTGTTGGAACTTATAAACAAAGCAAGAACATTCCTAACTTAATAAAGGCATTCACGCTCTTTTCAAGTAAAGATAATAAATATAATTTAGTAATTGTTGGCAGTAACTTTTGGATGGATAAATCTATTTTAAAAGCAATTGACGAATCTAGTTATAAAAAAAGAATAAAAATGTTAGGCTTTGTATCTGACAAAGATTTACACACACTTTATAAAAGCGCTGCAGCATTTGTTTCTCCAGCGTTTAACGAAGGTTTTGGTCTGACTTATTTAGAGGCAGCTTTATTCAAGCTGCCAATAATAGCTTCAAAAACAGGTTCGATATTTGAAATATTTCAAAATTCCGTTCTTTACAGCCAGCCTTCAAATATAAAATCTATAGCTAGTGCAATGGATAAAATCGCAAAAGATAAGATTTTGAGAAAGAAACTTGCAGGGAGTGCTTATATAAAAAGCAAATCCTTCAGATGGGAAAAGAGTGCCAGAGAATTATTAAAAGTTATTTCAACTAGTGAGCAATAAATATCCATACACTAATTTTAATAATGACCCTTATCATACGCATCAAAAACTTCTTGAAAAAGTTCGTCATGGATCAAAAGTACTTGAAATAGGTTGTGCAACTGGCTACTTTACTAGTGAGCTTCTTAGAAAGGGCTGCATTGTAACCCCAGTTGAAATTAATAAGGATTATGCCAGAATTGCCCAAGAACAGACTGGTATCAAAGTAATATCTGCTGACGTTTTGAAAATTGACAAATATATAAACGTAAGAAATAAGTATGATTATATTTTGTTGGCTGATGTATTAGAACATACCAGCGATCCATTTTTAGCATTGACTAAACTGGCAAATTATCTTGGTAAACAAGGTAAATTTATTATTTCAATACCAAATATTGCTAACTTTTCAATCAGATTAATGCTTCTTTTTGGCCATTTCGATTACCAGGATTGGGGGATTATGGATAGAACACACAAATATTTCTTTACCCATGCCTCAGCTAAAAAGCTGTTTGACATGGCACAACTTTCAGTATCTGATTTCGATGTTGTATCTGGGTTTGAAACATCAAAATTGTATAAGAAAACCATTGGCCCAATTATTTTCAGAATAAACATCCTTAGAAATTTAGAATACTTAATTGCAAAGTCATTTCCAAATCTCTATGCCCTGGAGTTTATTTATGAACTTTCTAAGAAATAAAATATTTATTATTTTTATTCTTGCCTCTATCGGTTTATGGTTTATAGGTATCAATGATCCATTTGTGGGGGCATATAGTGCAAATCTTAATTATTTTACATTGGCAGCTAAAAACTTTGCTAGGATTGGATATTTGAAACTCGGTTTTGTGCCTACTTACTATGCCGGAGAAGTAAGTGAATACGTCAGTCAACCATATCTTCATCATCCTGTATCGTATTTTACACTAGTATCGATTCCGTTTTTAATATTCGGATTTCACAACTGGATTGCTTCAATTACACCTGTAATTTTTTCCCTTTTTAGTCTTATATTTTTATATAAAATTTGCAAAACTTTGTGGAATGAAAAAACTGCATTACTGGCTGTTTTTCTATTCTCAGTTTTTCCTATGTCTGCCGTTTTTAATAAGCAGACAATATTTGAACCAGCTGTTACGGCTGTGCTATTAAGTTCGTATTATTTCTACATTAAATATTTAAAAAGCGGACGATGGAGAAATCTAATTTTATTCTTTCTATCTAGTTTATTGTCTATTTTAATTGATTGGGGAGGAGTTTACTTTATTTTTCCATTAGTTATTTTATTCCCATTTCTTAACCCTAATAATAGATCTGCAAAAGCTGTAAAAATCTATGTTTTAGCAGCGTGTTTAGGAATAATGGTATTTATTTTGCAAGTTTTATACTGGAGGGGTGGGTTTGAAGATTTAATTTCGGCGGTTTGGGTGAGACAAGTTGATAGTGAATTATTTTCAGGGGAATATCCAATACTTAGATACATTTTGACTGTAGTTTTTAGAATTTTGATATATTTTACTCCGTTTTCAATTTTGGTGTTAGTCTTATTAAAGCAACATATTCAAGAGTTTTTTAAAAAAAAGGAGCTGTCATTACAATCATATACAATTTTCTTCTTTTTAATTTTTGGACTGGTTAATTTTATTATTCTTCCAACAGCTACGTTTGGGCACATTTATTTTCTTATTTATCTGACTCCATTTTTCTCTATCTCACTAAGTTTAATTCTACTTACCAGGTTTGGAAAATCAGATACTTTAATTTACTTTATAATGACACTAATCCTTATTCTAAGCAGTGTAGTTGTTTATAGTAAGTGGCAGCAGGTGAATAAGCAGATATATAAATATGATGCTGGCCTAAAAATAAATCAGCAACTTAAGCCTTTCCAAACTGTTGCAGTATATGAGTACCCGGGAGATATGTTGGAGCAATATTTTTTTCATCCCACAGTAAATATGACCAGTTTTATTGACCTTATTGATTATCTTGATGAGGACTTGGAAAAGGATAGGGTTGCGATTTATTCCTGTTGGGGCACGTGTTCTTCTGAGGAAATGGAATTTATTTCCAACATTCACTATCATAAAATCCAATTTGCTAAAGATATTTGGCTGATAACTAGCGATATTCAAGATGTTAGTTTATATGATTCCCAAAATAAAGCAGCTATTGAAGAAAATAGTTTGGAATCAGCGACTAGTTTTATAAACTATTATAGGTATATTAGAGATTTTCTTAGGGTAGGGCAGTTATGAAAACCAAAATTGCAATTGTAAGAGGAAAATTCTTAAATAAATTCGAGTTGCAATTCTTTGAGCCACTTGTAAGTAAATACCAACTTTTAGGAGTTGGCAGTAAGAGTGCTTTTGCCCATAAATACAAACTTCCAGTGGTTAAACTAGTATCGCCTGTTGATTTACCAGATTTTCCAGGGAAAATGCCAATTTTAAATAGATTATTTGTTGACGCCAACTATTTATATGGATTGGAAAAAGCAATAGAAGGCTATGATATTGCTCACTGTGCTGAGAGTTATTATCATTTTACCATTCAGTGTCTTAATGCTAAGAAAAAAGGTTTAGTTAAAAAAGTAGTTGTAAGTATATATGAGAATATTCCTTTTGCAGCTGAGGGAATTTGGGGAAGAAAATCATTTAAAAAAAGAGTTTACAAAGAGTCAGATCATATAATTGCAGTTTCAAACAAAACTAAAAGCGCTCTTATAAAAGAAGGAGTAAGCAGTAAAAAAATTTCAGTTATTACACAACATATTAATACCAATATATTTTATCCGGTCTCAAAAAAACGGAACAATATAACTATACTTTTTACTGGAAGACTAGAGATTTACAAAGGTGTGTTTGATTTTATGAATGCCGCAAATATATTAATAAAAGATAAAAATTTAAAAGATCATAAACTAACATTTATGATGGTAGGGCAGGGAAGTCAGAAGAATAATTTAATTAAACTTCAAAAAAAACTTGGAATTGAAAAGTTTTTTTCTATGACTGCTATTCCTTACGAAAATATGCCAGCTGTCTATCAGGATGCTGATATTTTTATAGCTCCATCTAGAACCACAAAGCACTGGCAAGAACAGTTTTCAACTGTACTTCTAGAAGCTAAAGCTTCAGGTTTGGCAATCATCTCAACAAGAACAGGTGGAATTCCGGAAAATGTAGGAACAGCCGGGATTTTGGTCAAAGAAGGGGATTATAGAGAAATTGCGAGAAATGCCAAAAAATTAATATTAGATAGCGACTATAGGGTTAAATTAGGTAAAATGGCGCGTAATAATGCAATTAGTAGATTTACAATTAACAAAGGCGCACAAAAGTTAGATAATATTTATGAAGCGGTTTTAGTGAGTTAACAAATAAATAATGATAAAAATTATATTAACAGTTGCGGAAACGAAGATTACCTGATGAGGATTTAAATTAATATATTTTTTCCACTTTTCTCTTTTAAAAATTTCTGCAAAGCCGAAACTTATCATAGGCAGGCAACTTATTAGCATTCTAATTCCAAATGATCCACCTTGGTCCCAGCTACTCCAGGATGAAATAAAATAAAACATTATAAGAATTGTGACAATAAATATTTTGATAAATTTCTCTTTAACTTTAAAAAGTCCTAAAAATCCCAAAAAAACAAAAGGTGTCCATAAAAGAAGACCGGTATTTTGGTTCAGAAGCAGTCGTGAGAGCTGAGGATTAAAAAAGGAAAAACCTTCATTTCCGTCCAGATAAGGACTCAAGAATGTGCCGTAAATAGTTAACCAAAAAATGATTTGTATTGTAAAAATGGATACAAATCCAGTGGTAAATAAAATACCTTTTCTCATCCTGTCATTTTCTTGCATAAAGAAATAAACAGCAGGAATAATCAGTAACCCATCTATCGTTCTGGAAATTGCTATCCATCCCAAGGAAATCCCGGCAAATAACCATTTAATTAGGTTTTGCTTTTGAGTCAAAAGAATGAAAAATAAAACACTTGCAAAAAAAAATGATGCAGCGTGTGAATTCACAGGATCAAATGATGTGTAAAAAAATAGATTTGTTGCAAAGAGCGTAAATAACGTTGCTGATCGGGCGACTTTACTTGAGTAGTATTTAGCTAAGGTGCAATAGAGAAAATACAAACCTGCAAATACCACAACAATATTTATAATTCCTGAAAATATCTGGTAAATTTGTAATTCACCAAGTTGATTGCATGTAAAAGTAGTTTCTAATGCGCAGTGAAAAACCCCAGTTACAAACAAGAAAGGGAGCAATATTAGTGCAGGCCCTGGAGGGTATTTGTTTACCAAAAGTCCTGTATTTGAAGTCCATTCATTAATTGAAAATAACTCAAATTCGTTTTCAAAGTTAAAATCCTGATCAAATGCTAAGGATTTAGCAATCGAGTAATAGTATCTTCCATCTCCCCATACAACCGATCCCACAATTTTGATATGAACAAGGAAAATTATTAAACAGATTATAAAAGAAATTAGAAAAATCCTTTTATCCATGCTGTAATTGTATCGTTTTGGTACAATGGCCACAAATGATTTCAGCAGTTGTTATTACAAAAAACGAACAGGAAATAATTAGCAGGTGTTTAAGTAAACTTAAATTTTGCAATGAAATAATAATTGTTGATGATTTTTCAACTGATAATACATTAAAAATTGCCAAAAAGTATACATCAAAAATATTCAAACATCATCTTTCTGACAATTTTTCTGACCAGAGAAATTTTGGACTTAGGAAAGCTAAAAACAACTGGGTTCTATTTGTTGACAGTGATGAAATAATTACATTCTCTTTAGCTAAAGAAATTACTAGTAAAATAAACAATTCTTCAAATGATGCATATTATATTAAAAGAATAGATTACTTTTTTGGGAAAAGAATGAACTGGGGAGAATTTTTGAACAAAAAGTTTATAAGACTGATTAAAAAAAATAAGGGGAAGTGGGTACGTCCAGTACATGAATACTGGTTTACAAAGGGAAAAGTGGGAATTCTTAATAATCACATAAAGCATTATTCCCATTCATCAATTAGTGTGCTTATTAATAAAATAAACTATTACTCGGGTATCAATGCAAATTATCTTTATTATCAGAAAGAGCGAGGAAGTATGTTTGAAGTATTTTTTTACCCGAGTATAAAATTTATTCATAATTATATACTCAAACTTGGATTTTTAGATGGTTTTTACGGTCTAATATTTTCCATGTTTATGTCTTTACACTCGTTTCTATCCCGATTAAAACTTTATTTTCTTTGGTATGGTCGCTAGATTTTTATTCTACTCGATATTTGCCGTATACCCTTTGGGTTTAATAGTTTATTTTCCAATAGCTAGCCAGGGTAAAATACCGTTTTTAGATATTATTACTTGTTTATTTATAATTTCAACTTTATTTGTAAGAAATCCGGTCAAAAAAATATTTCTTAAAAAACAAATTCTTATTTTTTTATTTGTTTCTCTACTAGCTATTGCAATAAATATGATTTTAAAAAATCACTATTCAATATCAGATCTATTTTATTTTATCAGAATATCATTTTATTTTTTGTTTTACATCAGAATATTTTTTGTGTTTAATAAGTCAAACGCATTCAGGATTAATTGGATACTTTTAATATCAGGATTTGTATTTTCTGCCTTCGGGCTTTTACAATATCTTTTATACCCGGACCTTAGAAATTTAATGTATTTAGGATGGGATCCTCACTACTTTAGGTTATTTTCAACAGTTTTTGATCCTAATTTTGCAGGAATAATCATTGTCTTAACTTTTTTCCAACTAATATTCATAATGTGGTTAGATAAAAAGAGTGTCTATCGTTTTCTCTATCCACTGCTGATTATAATTCTTCTAGTTGCGATATACTTAACTCGGTCAAGAAGCGCTTATTTATCATTTATCTCGGGTATGATAGTTTTAATATTTTTCAAAAAATATATAAACAAAATGCTTATTGGAGTTACAGCAATCGTTATTTTGCTATCAAGTTTTATTCCTAAACCAGCATTTAATGTATTAGATACTTTTAGGGTTTCCTCATCTATAAGCAGAGTCAATAATTGGTTGATTGCTTTAAAACTTGGGTTTGCAAATATTTTAACCGGAGTTGGTTATTCTGAGGCTAGTTTTTCAGATTCTTCGTTATTGTATATCTTCGGCGCAACTGGAATTTTGTCTTTAGCAGCTCTTTTTAATGTTCTATTTAAAATATTTCGATTTTCCCTAAAGAAAGACAAAGAATTATTTGTTATCACTGTTGTAGTTATTGTGAGTAGTTTTTTCAACAATACGCTTTTCTATCCCTTCGTAGCAGTATGGTTTTTTGCTTTTTTGGCGTCTTCTGTTATCCGTTATTCCTCATAAATGATTTTTAATTCTTTTTGGCTGGTATTGCCGGCTATATCTATTGCTTTGATAATAATATTATTTTCGCCGGTTGATAAGGTAAAGTTAATATTAAAGTTGCCGTTTGGGTCTGTATATACAAATCTGTCATTTACGGTAATATCTGTATTTTTATCTGTTTTTCCTTCGATTGTAAGCTGCTTGTCTCGTGTTGTTGTGTTAGTTTGCGGTTTTGTAATTTCCAACTGTGGTGGAACATTTAAATAAGATACTGTAAAAGTACTTGAGGGTTGACTTTGTAAGTTGTTGATTTTAGATATGGTGTAAATTTCATTATCTCCTGATTGAAGGCGGGCCTTATTAAAAATAAATGTTCCTTCTTTGCCAACTAACACTTCGTCCTGCTTTGAGCCATTAACATATAAAAGTACAGATGAACCTGATGTAGAAGAACCTGTAATAGAAATAGTTGCGGTATTTGTTGCAGTAACTGGAGGATCGAGAATTGGTTCTAATACAATTGTCTCATCATTAGCGATATTAACATTGTCCTTTTTAAATCCGCCAATAAAGCTTCCAATTGATGATAGCGCAGGTATACCACCAACTATAAAAAGTATAAGAAGAACAATAATTGCAATGATAGTTATTGCAGTAAACTGCATATTTTTTTTATCCTGTGAATAGCGTCTTCGTAGTGGATTATGTCTCATAATGTTTTTTTATTATATACCTTTGAGCCTAAGGTCCCGCAGTATGCGGGACAACCTACGCTTTACGAAAGCGCCGCCCCGCCTGCCAAAGCCTTTGAGCCAACGGTGAGAGTCGAACTCACGACCTGCTGTTTACGAAACAGCTGCTCTACCACTAAGCTACGTTGGCAAATGGCGGGCAGGTCTACCAACTGAGCTAAGACGGCTTAAATCTAGGGATTTTTTTACCATTTTTAACTTTCATATTCCCAAGGAAATTTTACCACTTCATTGATTTTTCTTAAATAATAGTCAGGTTTTATTTCAGATTTATTGGTAATATATAGACAAGCTGTTTTTACTATTGCGCCTTCATTTTCTAGGTATTGTTTTGCAGTAATTAAACTTCTACCAGTTTCTAGTATATCCTCAACAAGCAATACTTTTTTGTTATTGATATCTTCATTAATTATTGACGTAATTCTTCTATTATTGCCAATTTTTTTCACAGTCAAACAATACATATCACCAACTTTAAGTAAACTGGATAAAATCCGCGCAGGTACAATACCACCTCTAACTATTCCTACAAGAATATCAGGCGAATAGTCAATCTTCTTGCTTAAATCTATAATTTCCTTCTGAAACCCCACCCAATTCATAATTTCTGTTTCTTAAATATAACTAGATGCCACAAAGTAACATTTTCCATTTTTTTAAATCTTGGATACTGTTCCATCCACTCTATAGTTGGAATCATAGATTTATTTTCAACCAATTTTAAATCATATTTTTCTCCAGCCGTTTGATAAATTGATACTTTTCTAACCAAATCTGCCAGTGTTCCGAAATCCGGCCTTGTTACCATGCAGGCAAATTCTTTTGAAGATATTTTTTCAAATTTAATATTGTAACCATGGCGTTTACGATTAAAATAATCATAGTCGGGAATTATTGTTTGAAGTTTTCCGGTATTTTTTAAAAGCGATGACAGTTTTTTAAATGCAAAGTCAATATTCAATACATGGTTTAAGGACATTATCGCGGTTATATAATCAAATTTCTTTTTTGAAACAAAGGATTCCAACATCGTCTTTTCCATTTTGATTTTTGGGAAATATTTTTTTGCTATTTCAATATTTCTTTTTGCCGGCTCTAAACCAATTGCTGATTTTACACCTAATTTATAAGCTTCATTTAACATCCACCCAGTTCCGGCACCAACATCTAGAAGATCTTTATTTTTCCATTCAGATGTGTATGGCAATAAATATTCCCAAAATACTCTAGTTAGAGGGGAATCTAATCCTACGCCATGGTAAGGCCAGCCTGTATCCGGTAAATCATACTGGTGAGGATTAATAGCTCTATTTAATACATTGCCCATATAGTTAGTGAGCGGGCGATGGGAATTGGACCCACTGTCTTCTCCTTGGGAAGGAGACATTTTACCGGTAAACTACGCCCGCTTAGTTAAATAATTTAATAATCTTCGTTTAATATAACCTCTTCCAAATCCAGTTTTCAATTGTTTCTCTCTTACCAGTGCGTCCTTTTTATTAAGACAAGCTTCATAATAAACTAGCTTTATTTTATCAAAACTTTTTGTAGTTTCGTTACTCTTTGTTAAATGTCCATCAACTCTATTCTTAAGGTTTTCAGATGAACCAATATAAAATTTATTTCTACCTCGTTTAGTATCAATACATTGAAGTACGTATGTATAAAACATATTTTATCCTTGCCCGACCAAAGCTTCGCATTGTGTCGGGTCCGCCAAATTGCGTTGCTTTTGGCGGAGGAAGGAAGCATTCTACCGTTGAATTACCACCGCTTCTGGGCTAATTTTATCAGAAATACATAAATTTTGTATGTATGTTATGATCAAAATATAATCTAACTATGTCTATTGTAGCTCCAACCGCACCAATTTTGACTACGCAAGATAAGATTCTAAGCCTTTTAGTTTTTATTATTATATTAATTCTGGGTTGGGCATCAATAGAAGTATTTGTTGGTATGCTTCAATTACTTTTCGCTCCAAAACAATCAACAGTCAAAATAAATGCACCAAAACGTATAAAAATAGGATGTCTTACGCTTTTTATAGCTGTATTAATATTCTTTTTGCTTGGATCTCTTATTCGCGCTATGGGAGGATGAGAACATTGCCGGCGTGAATTATATCAGGGTTGGCGAGATTATTAGCTCTTGCAATCTCAACCCATTTGTAGCCATCATTATAATGCGCTACAGCTATTTTCCATAGGCTATCTCCATGAACAACTGTATAGTTAGAACTTGAAATCTCTTCACCTTTTATTTGCGGCGTATCGATTTGCTGTGATGCGGTTGGTTCTTCAACTAAAGTAGGTTCCGGACTAGGAGAAACCGCATTTTGTGCAACTAATATCGGCGTTACATTAGGAATAATTAATTGTTGCCCAACTTCTAAGGATTCCTGACCTGACAAATTATTAGATTCAGCTATATCTTTCCAGTTATAACCGCTCTGGAAATATTTTTCAGATACCGACCATAATGTTTCTCCTTCAATAACAGTATGAGTTATTGGAAAATCAACTTGACCGATTTCTTCTGTCTGTTGTCCTTCCTCAGTAATTTCTGGTTCGCTTTTAGAAGAAAAATAATTAAACAAAAGAACGCCGACGATTAAAACTACTAAAAGTCCAAGACCCATAGATATATATGAATCGGATAGATCTAATTCTTTCATTAAACGTTTCCACATAGTTAATTACCTTTCAAATATTAATATTTTTACGAATAATAAAATTTTCTCTAGGATTGTAAGAAATGATTTCAAAAAATGCAAGGGGGCAAATATATGGCGGGATCGACGGGATTCGAACCCGCGGCCTTTTCCTTGACAGGGAAACGCTCTAACCAGTTGAGCTACGACCCCTTGAATTTATTGTTAAATTTATATTCGGATAATAACAGATTGTTGTAATGAGGTCAACGAATCTGGTAGTATTAGCGTGTATGACAAACAAAGAAGTGGCCGTAATGCTTCGCGAAGTTGCAGCAGCCTTTGTAATCAAAAATGAAAACCGTTTTAGAATCATAGCTTATGAAAGAGCTGCTGATAGTATTGAACATCAAACTCAAAGTGTTGAGGAACTGTGGAAAGAAGGAAAAATAAAGGAAATTCCAGGTATTGGACCAAATATTGCTCAACATTTGGGTGAATTATTCACAAAAGGCAAGGTAGCACATTTTGAAAATGAAAAAAAAGGACTTCCTAAAGCTATGTTTTCACTTCTGAACTTACCAGGTTTTGGAGCTAAAAAAGCTTTTAAATTAACTAGAGAACTCAATATTAAAGATTCAGACGACCCTTTTAAAAAACTCAAGGAAGCTGCTCAGGCTAATAAAATAGCCTCAATTGAGGGATTTGGGGAGAAGTCAGAACAGGACATTCTTACTTCTTTAGAATCTTTTCAGAAAAAAGAGGCAAAACTTTCAAGAATGTTACTACCTATTGCTTACGATATTGCTACCAGAGTAATCAATTACCTGAAGAAGTCAAATAGTGTTATAGAAATTTATCCTTTAGGAAGCCTGCGAAGAATGGTTGCAACTGTAGGTGATATTGATATAGCAATTTCATCAAATCAAGCAGAAAAAGTAATAGAATATTTTTTAAAATTCCCGGAAGTTGGGAAAATAATTGATAAAGGCAAAGAAACCACCTCAGTTGTCCTAAAAAACGGCGTACAGGTAGATATAATGGTTCAACCGGAAATTGCATTCGGAGCTCTCCTGCAGCATTTTACAGGTTCAAAACACCACAATATTGCGCTTCGTGAGTATGCTTTAAAAAAAGATCTATCATTATCAGAGCACGGAATTAAAGATCTCAAAAGAGCAAAAGAGCAAAAGAGCAAAGAATTTAGCAATGAGGAAGTTTTTTATAATTTCCTCGGTCTTGATTGGATTCCACCAGAATTAAGAGAGGATACAGGTGAAATTGAAGCTGCTCAGAAACATAATCTACCTAATTTAGTTGAACTTTCCGATATTAAAGGTGACCTGCATTTACATTCCAACTATGATTTAAAACCATCTCATGATTTAGGACATAATTCATTTTTAGAAATTCTTAATAAAGCAACAGAATTAAAATATGAATATATTGCATTTTCCGAGCATAACCCTAAACAATCCGGACATAATATATCAGATATTATTGATATAATTAAAAGAAGAAAACAAACTATTGATAAAATTAATTACTCATTAAAAAGTGATCGAGTACATTTTTTTAACATGATGGAGACAGATATACTTCCAAATGGCTATCTAGCGCTCCCTAAACAGACTTTTGAGTATATTGATGCTACAATTATTTCAATACATTCCTCATTCGACCAATCCAGTTCTGATATGACAAAAAGAATACTCAAGGCGTTATCATATTCTAAAGTTAAAATCTTTGGTCATCCAACAGGAAGACTTATTGAGAGAAGAGAAGGTGTTAATGCCAATTGGTTTGAAATTTTTAACTTTTGTAAAGCGAAAAATATTGCTCTTGAAATAAACGCAAATCCAAACAGACTTGATCTTCCTGATATGTTAGTAAGAGAGGCAGTGAAAAACGGCAACAAATTTGTTATTGATACAGATGCTCATCAAATTAATGAAATGAATCTTATGCGTTTTGGTGTATCAGTTGCAAGGCGTGGTTGGTTGGAGAAAAATGATATACTTAATACTCTGCCATATAGTGAATTTAAAAAGTGGTTATTAAATTTATAGATCGGGGGTGAATTTTTATCAATATGAACTCTTTATTATTTATCGTAATTATATTAGTTGTAATTGGCGGATATTTCTTGATGATATATAACGGTTTAGTAAAAGGGAAAATGCAGGTTAAGGAAGCGTGGAGCGGAATTGATGTACAGCTTAAAAGAAGAGCTGATTTAATTCCGAATCTTGTTGAAACAGTAAAAGGCTATGCAAAACATGAAAAAACTGTTTTTGAAAATGTAACAAAAGCAAGAAGTGCATTGCTTGGAGCCAAAAACCCGCAAGAAGCTGAGAAGGCAAACAATATGTTAACAGATGCATTAAAAACTATCTTTGCAATTGCAGAAAATTATCCAAAGCTTGAAGCAAATCAGAATTTTAAAGAATTGCAAAGACAGCTTGAGGATACTGAGGATAAAGTTGCATATGCACGCCAGTTCTATAACTCAAATACACTGGACTACAATACCAAAACTCAGGTTTTTCCAAGTAGTATTGTAGCCGGGATGTTCGGGTTTACACAAGAGCAATTTTTTGGTGCTACAGATGAAGATAAGAAGCCGGTAAAAGTTTCATTTAACTAATGAACTTGCATTCTTACATATCATCAAATAAACGTAAGACCTATTTAATTATGGGTTTCTTCGTATTGTTTATTTGCATGGTTGGATACATCTTTGGTGAAGCTCAAGGAGGATATGGTGGTAATTTCTTATTCTTCGCACTTATTTTTTCTCTTCTCACGAGTTTTGGTAGTTATTTTTACGGAGACAAACTGATACTAAGTTTAAGCGGAGCAAGACCTGCTGACAAGAAAAAAGACTTTAATTTCTATACAGTTTGTGAAAACTTATCTATTGCTTCCGGTTTGCCAATGCCAAAACTTTATGTAATTGAAAGTAACGCTATGAATGCTTTTGCAACTGGCAGGGATCCCAAACATGCGACAATATGCGCAACATCTGGTCTTCTTGAGAGACTAGACAGGAGTGATATTGAGGGAGTAATTGCCCACGAATTGTCTCATGTTAAAAACTACGATATCCGCTTAATGCTGATCGTTTCTGTTATGGTTGGCTCAATTGCAGTATTAGCTGATTTTTTTATGAGGTCTTTATGGTGGGGAAGGGGAAGGGATAGGGACAGGTCAAACGGTTTATTTGTTGCTTTTGCAATTATAGCTGCAATCCTTGCACCACTGGCTGCAACTCTTATTCAACTCGCAATCTCGAGAAGAAGAGAATACTTGGCTGACGCATCCGGTGTAATGTTAACCAGAAATCCAGAAGGTCTAGCTGATGCCCTTGAGAAGATAGCTGGCGATAGATATCAGTTGGAAAACGCAAACCATGGTACCGCCCATCTTTTTATTTCCGATCCGTTTAAAGGAAAAGATGTTAAAGGTTTTATTTCAAATTTATTTCAAACCCACCCACCGATTGAGGAGAGAATAAAAATTCTTAGATCAATGTAATGAATTACTGGGAACAATTAAAGGAGATATATAATAAAGTGGATATCTTCTATCAAGACTCATTCCTAGATAAATTGCTCCGTCTCTTCCCATAGAAAGATGCGCAATTTTGTCACCTTCATCAGTTGTAGTTGAGGTACGAATTATTCGTCCATCAACTAGATTTTGATTAGTCTCAAGATAATATTGCAACGCTAGTTCTGCATAATCAGCCGCATTACCAATTACTGCCTTTGCTCCGATAATATTATGAGATTTTAGTATTGAATTTACTTCAGAAAGCATTTCTATTTGCTCAACTAAACTTTTGTTATCACTTCCTTTCAAAATATGTTTTGGACATGCGGCAACCTGCGAAGTTCTTGAACGACTATGCTCAAGTTCTGAGTAAGGTGTAAATGGTTCGCCAGCGCGTATACTTCTTCCTGAATTTATAGGATACCCTAAGTTTACTAATTCTTCTATAGAAAAACCATTTAAATTGAAAAAGCGAATATAATTTAATCTTGACAAGCCTTCGAATGCTTCATCAGTGAAATATTCCAGTTGGAGATTTAAACTAGTTTGTTTTCTCTCTCGGGCAATTACCTCAATTTGATTCATAGGTTATTAATATACCACAGGCTAGAAAATTTAAGCTAGTTTTAGCAGACTGGACAAGAGAGTGCTAGTTGTGATATATTGCTTTTATGGACCCCAATAAATTTACATATAATACCCAAGAGACAATAGCAAAAACTTTAGAGATTGCTCGCAATAATAACAATCCGCAATTATCACCCTGGCATCTATTTTATTCTTTAGTTTCATCAACTGATGGAGTGATATATGAAATTCTCAAAAAATTGGATATAAACAAAGAAAAAATGTTGACAGCAACTCAACTCAAAATTGACAATTTGCCAGAAGTTCAGGTGGAATATTCACAACCAACAATTTCCCCCGAGTTATTAAGCGTTTTTCAGAAAGCTGACAAAATTGCAAAAGAAATGGGTGATCAATTTATATCCCGTGAGCATTTATTACTGTCTCTTTTGGACTGGTCTGAAGTCTCACAGCTTGCTAAAGAGTTTAATTTTGATATAACCAAAGTTAGGGAGATTCTTATGAATCTGCGCGGCAGTCAAAAAGTAACTGACCAGAGTCCCGAAGGGAAATATAACGTACTTGAAAAATACACCATAAATTTTACAAACCTTGCCAGAAGCGGGAAACTTGATCCTGTAATTGGAAGAGATAGTGAGGTTAGAAGAGTGATGCAGGTAATATCGCGAAGAACTAAAAATAACCCTGTACTTTTGGGCGATCCGGGTGTTGGAAAAACTGCAATAGTTGAAGGACTTGCTCAAAGAATTATTGCAGGAGATGTTCCTGAAACATTAAAAGGAAAAGATTTATTAGCTCTTGATTTAGCTTCAATTCTGGCAGGGTCTAAGTTTAGGGGAGAATTTGAAGAGAGGTTAAAAGCACTACTTTCTGAGATTGAAAAAAATCCTGACAAATATATTTTATTCATGGACGAATTACATACCTTGGTTGGGGCAGGTAGCGCAGAAGGTGCAGTTGATGCATCCAATATGTTAAAACCGGCTTTGGCAAGAGGAACATTGCATGCAATTGGAGCAACTACCGTTGGCGAATACAGACAACATATTGAAAAAGATCCGGCTTTAGAGCGAAGATTTCAACCGGTTTATGTAGATGAACCAACGCTTTACGATACGATTGCTATTCTTCGTGGACTTAAAGAAAAATACGAAGCGCATCATGGCATAAAAATATCTGATGATGCGGCAATTGCCGCAGCAACTCTTTCCCAAAGATATATAACAGACAGGTTTTTACCTGATAAAGCAATCGATCTAATTGATGAAGCTGCAGCTGGAATAAAAATTGAGACTGAAAGCATGCCATATGATTTGGATATGCTTAAGAGAAAAATAATCCAGGAAGAAATTGAACTTGCAGCCTTAAAAAAGGACAAAGATCCTAAAGCAAGCGTGAGAAAAAAAGAGTTGGAAAAAGCAGTTGCTGAAAAAAAAGATAAACAAAAAGAGCTAATGTTAGTTTGGCAAAATCAAAAAGATATTATTGGGAAAATTCAATCGCTTAGAAATCAGCTTGATAAGTTAAGACTAGATTTAGAATCTGCCGAGAGGAATGTTGAACTTGAGAGGGCAGCCGAGATTAAATATGGTTCTATTCCAAAAGTGGAAAAAGAAATAAAAGAGCTTGAGAAAAAATGGAATGAAATTCCTGAGTTTAAAAGGTTGTTAAGACAAGTAGTTACCGAAGAAGATATTGCCCGGGTTGTGGGAAAATGGACAGGTATTCCTGTTTCAAAGCTTATAAAATCTGAGGGAGAAAAATTATCAACTTTGGAAGATGAACTAAAGAAACGAGTTGTTGGTCAAGATGATGCATTAATTTCAATTGCAAAGGCAGTTCGAAGAAATAGGGCTGGTTTATCTGAAGGCAAAAAACCAATCGGAACTTTCCTATTCTTAGGCCCAACAGGAGTAGGGAAAACAGAGACAGCAAAGGCATTAGCTCAATCACTATTTAATAGTGAGGATGCGCTAATTAGAATTGATATGACTGAGTATCAGGAAGCGCATAGTGTGGCAAGACTTATAGGAGCACCACCTGGATATGTTGGATACGATGAAGGCGGTCAATTAACAGAGGCAGTTAGGAGAAAACCATATAGCGTGATTCTTTTTGACGAAATAGAAAAAGCAAACCTACAAATATTTAATCTGTTTCTGCAGATCTTTGATGATGGAAGGTTAACGGATGGGAGGGGAAGAACAGTTAATTTTAGAAATACAATTATTATTATGACTTCTAATTTAGGAAGTGAAATTATTTCAGAGTATGAGGATAAACCGGATGAGTTGCAAAGAAAAATGTGGGAGGTTTTACGGGCAAAATTCAGACCGGAATTTTTAAATAGAATAGATCAGATTGTTATATTTAATAGTTTAAGTGATAAGTTAATAAGGGAAATAGTTGATATTGCCCTTTCTAGATTTGCCCAAACTCTAGCCAAAAAAGATATTAAGATTTCGTTTAGCAAAGATCTTACTAATTATTTAGCAAAAACCGGATTTGATAAAACCTATGGAGCGCGACCGCTTCAAAGGCTTATTACCTCAACAATTGAAGACGAACTTGCAAGTTTGATTGTTGATAATAAACTAGGGCAGGGAGATGAAGTTATTGCAGATTATAAAAACGGAAAAATAACTGTTTCAAAAAAATAAATGCCACTAATCATAACTTCTTTAATTAGTAAAGCGGTTTCCATAGCGAGCCGCTTTTTTGGTATTGGAGCCGGTGTTACCTGGGCAGGTGAGATAGGTTTAACTTTAGATCCTAAGATTATAAACAAACTAATTCCCCAGGTGAAAAAAGGTGTAATTGTAATTGCAGGAACTAACGGGAAAACTACAACTTCGGCAATGGTTAAGCATATTTTAAACGAAAGTGATTATAAAGTAATTCATAATAAGACTGGCGCGAATCTAGAAAATGGTATTGCAGGCACTTTACTATTAAATACAAATTTTTTGGGGAAGTTATCCATAGACTTTGCTATTTTTGAACTGGATGAAGGAGCTTTTCCTAAAGTAATTACAAAACTTAATCCAAAAATAATAGTTCTATTAAATCTTTTTAGGGACCAGTTGGATAGGTATGGAGAAGTTGATTCTATTGCTCAAAAGTGGATGATAGGATTAAAAGGAGTGTCAGATAAAACTACTTTAGTTTGCAATGCTGATGATCCATTAATCTCTGAAATAGGAAATAAATTTAAAGGTAAAGTTGTCTATTTTGGTTTAAATGATAGTTCAAAAACAATTTCCAAACTTCCACATGCGGTTGATTCAACCTACTGTTTGAACTGCGGCAATAAATTAAGCTATAAAAAAGTTTTTCTTTCGCATTTTGGTGACTGGTACTGCACGAACTGTCATTTAAAACGACCAAAGCTTACTCTTAATAAAATAAACTCTCCTCTTATTGGAGTTTATAACGAATATAATAGTTTAGCCTCAAGCCTTACCTGTCAGGTTTTAGGAATATCAAAAAATGAAGCACAACAAAAAATATTGACTTTTACACCAGCTTTTGGAAGACAGGAGGAGTTTAACGTGAATAGTAAAAAAATAAAAATATTTCTTTCCAAAAATCCGGCAGGTTTCAATGAGAGTTTAAGAACAGTTCTTACTCAAAAAGATTTTTCAACAATAATATTTGCATTAAATGACAGAATAGCAGATGGAACAGATGTTTCTTGGATTTGGGATGTTGACTTTGATGAAATAGTTAGTAAAACTAACAACATTCTATGTACAGGAGACAGAGCTAATGATATGGCCATTCGTATTAAGTATGCAGGTGATAAGGATATTAAACCAATTTTTGATCTTAATAAAGCAATAGAAAAAGGATTAGAAAATACTAGAGAAAATGAAACTTTGTATATTTTACCAACATATACAGCAATGCTTGATATAAGAAAAATACTGACAGGTAAAAAAATATCATGAATAAGCTAAGTTTAACAATTTTGTGGATGTATCCTGATTTAATGAGTACATATGGTGATCGAGGAAATATAATTGTACTCACAAAAAGGAGCCAGTGGCGCGGTATTGTTGTAAATATAATAGAAAATGGCATCGAAAAGGCAGATTTAATATTTATGGGTGGAGCTCAAGATAGACAGCAGAAGATTGTCAGCCGAGATTTGTTTTCAAAAAAGGGAGAAATTCTAAGACAGAAAATCGAAGAAGGTGTACCTGGATTATTTATCTGCGGAGCTTACCAGTTCTTAGGACATTATTATTTACCCGCAGAGGGTGATAAAATTCCAGGTCTTTCAATATTTGATGCTTATACAAGGCATTATGGTTTACAAAAGCCAAGGGCAATTGGAAATATTGTAATTGACTGGAATGGAAAGAAACTTGTTGGTTTTGAAAATCATGGCGGAAGGACATATTTAGGTAAAAAGGTCAGACCTTTTGGCCTCGTTTTGAAGGGGTATGGGAATAATGGAGAGGATAAAACAGAAGGTGCGGTTTATAAAAATGCTTATGGGACATATCTTCATGGACCGATCCTTCCTAAAAACCCCGAATTCGCCGATTTCCTGATCCAAAAAGCACTGGAGGTTAAATATAAAAAAGAAATTAAACTAAAATCTCTTGACAATTCTTTGGAACAACAAGCGAAAAAATCAATTCTTCAAAAAATAGTTTAAGCTAATAACAAATTTAACCTTATTTATGCTAGTGTTGATTTTAGGTTAATCATGTAAAAATAGAACCAGTCTAATGATTCGAATAATCGATCTAGATATTTTCCATAACAGGATGTAGAATACTGCGTATGAGTGAAAACTCCCTTACTAAAGACGAAGTTAAGCATATTGCAAAGCTTGCGAATCTTCCTGTAACTGAAGAGGAAATTATTAAGTTTCAAAAACAGTTATCAGAAACTGTGGATTATATTAAAACTTTATCATCAGTTGCGACTCAAGGTGTTGAACCCACAAGTCAAGTGACAGGGTTAAAAAATGTAACAAGAACTGACGAACCAGCTCCATCGCAAACTCAGGAAGAAGCTTTATCAAATGCAAAAAATACCCATAACGGTTTTATAAAAGTTAAAGCAATTTTTAATGAACAAACTTAATCAGTTAACAATCAAACAAGCCAAAGACGGATTAAAAGAAAAAAAATTTTCCTCAGTTGAGTTAACTCAAGCTTGCCTTGATGAAATTGAAAGAGTTGATAAGACTATTAATGCTTTTATTACAGTTACTAAAGATTATGCTTTAACAAAAGCAAAAGAAGCTGACCAACTTTTAGCTCAAGGTGCGATAAAACCACTTCTTGGTATTCCGATTGCATTTAAAGATCTTTATTTGACTAGGGGAATTAGGACAACAGCAGCGTCAAGAGTTTTAAAAGACTATATACCTCAATATTCATCAACTGTAGTTGAAAAGATTGAAAATGCAGGAGCAGTTATTATCGGGAAAACAAATTCAGATGCATGGGCTCATGGTTCATCTGGTGAAAACTCTGATTTTGGGTCTACCAAAAATCCTTGGAATATTCATAAAATTCCAGGAGGCTCTTCCAGTGGGTCAGCAACTGCAGTTTCTGCTTCATGTTCTCCGGCTGCAATGGGAACAGATACTGGTGGTTCAATACGACTGCCAGCTTCATTTACAAATACCGTTGGGTTAAAACCAACATACGGTAGAGTAAGTAGATATGGTGTTGTTGCGATGGCTTCATCGCTTGATACAATGGGACATTTTACAAAAACAGTTGAAGACTCCGCTTTATTGCTATCTGTAACTGCAGGAAAAGATAAACAAGATGCAACTTCACTAGATGTACCTGTTCCCGATTATGCTAATGAATTAATTAAAAATCGAATAGTAACTATTGGTTTAGCAAAAGAATATTTTTCTGAAGGTATTAATGAAGAAATTAAAAGCAGTTTAGAACAGGCAGTAAACAAACTAAAATCTAAAGGATTTGAAATTAAAGAAATAGGTTTACCTCATACAAAAGCTGCACTGGCAGCATACTACATTATCGTGTTTTCAGAAGTATCTTCAAATCTAAGTAGATACGATGGTATTAGATACGGTAATGATAGAAGTTATTTTGGTGACGAAGCAAAAAGAAGAATAATGTTAGGAACTTATTCGCTTTCTGCCGGTTATTATGACGCTTATTATTTGAAAGCTTCAAAAGTTCAAACGTTAGTAAAACAAGACTTTGAGAATGCTTTTAAACAAGTTGATGTTCTAATTGGTCCAGTTTCACCTACATTACCTTTTAATCTTGGTGAAAAAGTAAATGATCCATTGTCTATGTATTTGAGTGATGTTTTGACAGTGCCTATTAATCTTGCAGGAGTGCCTTCGTTATCAGTTCCCTGCGGTTTTTCTGATAACAACCTACCAATTGGTTTTCAAATAATCGGTCCTCAATTATCAGAAGGTTTATTATTTTCAATCGGACATAAATATCAATCATTAACCGATTTTCATACAAAAACAGCAAATATATGAAAACTTACGAACCAATTATCGGGATGGAAATACATGTTGAATTAAAAACCAGATCAAAGATGTTTTGTTCTTGTAGTGCAGATTGGTTTGGTAAGAAGCCGAATACTCACACTTGTCCTGTTTGTTTAGGTTTGCCTGGAGCATTGCCGGTTCCCAACAAAATTGCAATAGAATGGTCTATAAAACTAGGTTTAGCTTTAAACTGTAAAATTCCGTCTTTTTCTAAATTTGACAGGAAAAATTACTTTTATCCAGATCTGCCAAAAGGTTATCAAATAAGCCAGTATGATCAGCCATTTGCAATCAACGGAAATCTTAAAAAAGTGGGTATAAGAAGAGTGCATTTGGAAGAGGACACCGGAAAGCTTATTCATCAGGGAGATTCTACTCTAATTGATTTTAATAGAAGTGGAGTACCACTAGTTGAAATAGTTACCGAGCCAGACATTCATTCTTCAGAGGATGCCAAAGCATTTCTCCAGGAGCTTCATAGAATAATAAGGTATTTGGATATTTCTGATGCGGACATGGAGAAGGGAAGTATGAGATTGGAGCCCAATATTTCTGTTGGAACTGGTGAGGTGCCTGACTACAAGGTTGAGGTAAAAAATATTAACTCGTTTAATTTTGTCAAAAAAGCTATAGATTATGAGATTGCAAGGCATAAGGAAATTCTTGAGAAAGGGCAAGTTCCAGTTCAAGAAACTAGAGGTTGGGATGAAAAAAAAGCCATAACATATAGTCAAAGACTTAAAGAAAAAGCACATGATTACAGGTATTTTCCAGAACCTGATATACCGCCGTTAATATTCAAAGAGAAAGAGATCAAAAGAGCAAAAGATCAACTGCCAAAACTTCCTGGTGATAAAAGGAGAGAACTTAAAGAGCTTGGTTTGAAAGATGATGATATAGAAATAATAATTGATGATATTGCTACACTTAACTTCTTCGAACAGGCTCTTAATGTTGTGCGACTATCGGGGAATAGGGAGATATCAGCTCAAGAAATAGCAAATTGGTTGGTTAACAAAAAAATAAATATTGATAAACAAAATCCCAAAGATTTAATTATGGCCATAATTGCAAAAAAACAAAATTCCCAAATTTCATCTGATATAGTTAGTAAAGCTATAGATAAGGTAATATCAGCAAATCAAAAAGCGATAGACGATTATAATGGTGGAAAAACGGGGGTTATTATGTTTCTGGTCGGTCAGGTTATGGGTGCAACTAAAGGCAAGGGAGATGCTCAGGAAATTAGAAAACTATTAGAAAAAAAGTTGACCTATGGCTGATTTTGTTCATCTTCATGTTCACAGTGAATATTCACTTCTAGATGGTCTAGTTAAAATTCCCGATCTTATTAAGAGAGTTAAAGAATACCAAATGGATTCTATTGCTATTACCGATCACGGTGCTATGTATGGCGCTTTCAAATTTTATCTAAAAGCAAAAGAAATGGGTGTTAAGCCAATTATAGGAATGGAAGCTTATGTTGCTAAAAGGTCCCGTTTTGATAAGGAAACAAATGTTGATAATGATAGATATCATTTGCTTTTACTTGCCAAAAACAATATAGGGTATAAAAATTTGATGAAATTAACCACAAAATCTCATTTGGAGGGTTTTTATTATAAGCCAAGAGTTGATGATCAGATTTTGCAGGAATACCACGAGGGAATAATTGCCCTTTCAGGTTGTCTGCAGGGAGAGATCCCATCGTTACTAGCGAATGCAGAGGATGAAAAAGCACGGGAAAAAGCAATAAAATATTTAAGATTATTCGGTGAAGGCAATTTTTATATCGAAATCCAAAACCATCCGCAAATTCCAAAAATTGAGGAAGTTAGCAAAAAACTGGTTAAGCTCTCAAGAGATTTAGGAATCCCTTTAGTTGCCACCAATGATGTTCATTATCTTAATAAAGATGATGCGGAAGCACAGGAAATTTTACTTTGTGTACAGACCCAAAGAACCATTCTAGAAAACAATAGACCACTTTCCATGATAAGTTCCCCTGATTTTTATTTAAGAAGCCCTGATGAAATGAAAAAACTTTTTGCTCAGTATCCTGAGGCTATTAAAAATACAGTTGAGATAGCCAAAAAATGTGATGTATCAATTCCCTACGGTCAGTGGATACTTCCAATATTTCCGGTACCCGTAGGATTTACAGGTGAAACATACTTGCGCAAAATGGTTGAGGATAGGGTAGCTGACAGGTTCGAAACAATAACGCCTGAAATTAGAAAACGGATTGAATATGAACTTGACATTATTTGTAAAAAAGGTTTTGCAACATACTTTTTGATTGTCCAGGATTTTGTAAATTGGGCAAAACAGCAAGGGATAAGAGTTGGTCCGGGTAGGGGCAGTGTTGCTGGAAGCATGGTTGCATATATTTTAAGAATAACTTCCCTTAATCCTATGGTTCATGGTCTTCCTTTTGAAAGGTTTTTAAATCCAGACAGGCCATCTCCGCCTGACATTGACTTGGATTTTGCCGATGACAGAAGAGATGAAGTTATAGCCTATGTTACCAAAAAATATGGTGTTGAAAAGGTTGCCCAAATTATTACTTTTGGAACAATGGAAGCCAGGGCCGCTGTAAGAGATGCCGGAAGGGCTCTTGGTATGCCCTATTCCGCTCCAGATAGAATTGCCAAACTTATTCCTCCTGGGGCGCAGGGTTTCCCGATGTCAATTGAAAAAGCCCTGACAATAGTTGCCGAACTTAAAAGCGCGTATGATAATGAACCAGAAACCAAAAGACTTCTGGATCTGGCCCGCAAACTTGAAAAAATTTCCCGCCATGCATCCACCCATGCTGCAGGTGTAGTTATTTCGGACCGGGATCTTACAGATTATACTCCGCTTCAAAGGGAGGTAAAAGGAGACAGAATTGTTACCCAATATGATATGTATTCATTGGATGTTAATGCAGCTTCGGAGGGTAAAGCTATAGGCCTTCTTAAAATGGATTTTTTGGGACTTAGGAACTTAACTATCCTTCAAAATGCCATCAATTTTGTCAAAGTTAACAGAGGACTGGATATTGATTTATCCTCAGTTACTTTAGATGACAAGGCAGCATATAAAGTCATTCAGGATGGAAATACAACAGGAGTTTTCCAACTTGAGTCTGGAGGTATGCGAAGGCTGGCCCAAGATCTAAAACCAAATAAATTCTCAGACATCTCAGCTATGGTTGCTTTATTTAGACCAGGCCCTATGGATTGGATTCCAGATTTTATTGCCGCCAAAGAAAATCCCAGAAAGATAAAATATCCTCATCCGGCTTTAAAACCGATTCTTGCCGAAACCTACGGTATCGCCGTTTATCAGGAGCAGTGTATGCAAATAGCTAACTCGATGGCAGGTTTTACTATGGCTGAGGCAGATGGACTTCGGAAGGCCATAGGTAAGAAAAAACCGGAGTTAATGAAAAAAGAGCGGGAAAAGTTTATTAAGGGATGTATTAAACAAGGATATTCTAAAGAAATTGCCGAAAAAGTATTTTCGCTTATTGAACAATTTGTTGGATACGGATTTAATAAGGCACATTCGGCCTCCTATGCTTTAGTTGCTTATCAGACTGCCTACATGAAAGCAAATTATCCGGTTGAATTTATGACAGCTGTTTTAACTGCTGAGTCTCACGGAAGTTCAGGTCCAATTCGTGAAGAAAAGCTAGCCCAAGCTGTTGATGAGTGTAGGAGGATGAATATAATTTTATTACCAGCAGATATTAATAAGTCGCAAGTTGATTTTGCAATTGAAAAATACCAGGGGCGCGATACGATAAGACTAGGGCTATCTGCTATTAAAAACGTAGGTACTGCGGCAATAACATCAATTCTTGAGGCAAGGGAAAATGGAGCATTTACATCACTTTCCGAGTTCTGCAAAAGAGTAGACACACAAAAAGTAAATAAAAAAGTTTTGGAAAGTCTTATTAAAGTTGGGGCGCTTGATAATTTTGGTAATAGAGCCAGCCAACTATCTGCGTTGCCTGAAATTTTATCAACAGCCCAAAAGGAAAAAAAGAAACTAGAAACAGGGCAGTTCTCGTTATTTTCTGAAAACGATAATGAAAATGGGGGAGCCAGTACCTTGCCTAGTTTTGATGAGTTTAGCCAAAAAGAAAAATTAAGATTTGAAAAAGAACTTTTAGGTTTTTATTTCTCTGCTCATCCCCTAACCCCTGTCCTTAAGATTATTGATAAGAAAGCAACTCATAAGCTAAAAGATTTAGATACAGCAATTCTAAAACCAGTGATTGTGGGAGGGATTATTACAAGAGTTAAAAAAATAATGACCAAAAAAAGCAATCAGGAAATGGCATTTGTAAAAATCGAAGACATTTCCGGATCAGCTGAATTGGTTGTATTTCCAAAATTCTTTTCCCGCACAAGGCATATCTGGATAACTGACCAAGCAGTATTGGTTGCGGGAAAACTTGACTCACGAGGTGATAGGACTAGTCTCATTGTTGAAAAAGCCTCGCTCTTGACGTAAGTAACGTTAGATCTTACAATATGAGTGTGGATGACCGCTGAGAAAACTCCCGACGTAAAAGTCGGGATCCCGACACAAAGTCGTCGGGATAAAAAAAATGAATCGATGTTTTTATCGGTTCTTGCTGTTGGTTCGCAGTTGGGTTTCACAATAAGTTTTCCAATTGCGGGAGGAGTTTTATTAGGAGTATTTCTCGATAAGAAATTAGGTACCGCGCCTAGCTTAACACTTTTATTATTGGGATTAGGAGTGGTTGTTAGTTTTATAACATTATTTAGGATATTAAAAGAATTTAATAAATAGTATTACATGCCGCATATATCTATAACAGCAGAGCCTATTGGCAAGATATTTGGTTTAACCATAACCAACTCCATCCTTACAACTTGGGTAGTGATGCTTCTTCTTATTATCCTAGGGGTTTTAGTCTCCACATCATTTAAAACAATTCCTGGTAATTTTCAAAGTGTAGGAGAATTAGTCATTACTGGTCTTCACAATCTTTTCAAGAGCATAATAGGTGAGGATAAAATAAATAAATTCTTCCCGCTTCTTGCAACATTTTTCCTTTTTATAATTGCAGCAAACTGGATAGGGCTTCTTCCTGGTGTAGGAACTATAGGAGTTAAAGAAGAAGAAAAACTGATTCCCTTGTTTCGTGGTCCTACTGCTGATTTAAATACCACACTTGCTCTTGCCTTAATCGCTGTGTTTGTTGTCCAATATTACGGAATAAAATCAGTTGGTTCTAAAATTTATCTTTCAAAGTTTTTAAACTTTAAAAACCCAATTCTTTTTTTCGTTGGTATTCTTGAATTTATTTCCGAGGTTGCTCGAATACTATCATTTGCTTTCCGACTATTTGGAAACATATTTGCAGGAGAAGTACTGCTTGCAGTTATCGCATTTTTGATACCACTTATAGTACCATTGCCTTTCTTAGGACTTGAAGTTTTTGTCGGATTTATTCAAGCTTTGGTGTTTGCTATGTTAACTGCAGTATTTTTGGCTGTTGCTACAAGTGAACACGCCGAACATTAAATATTAATTTTAATAAAGGGGGTGACTTTAATTTATGGATTTTAAATCATTGGGAGCTGCGCTAGCAATTGGTTTGGGGGCTATAGGACCAGGAATTGGTGTTGGTCTTGTAGCAGGTAAGGCTCTTGAGGCAATCGGAAGAAATCCCGACGCAGAGGGAAAAATCAGGACAAATATGATTCTTGCAATCGCATTTGCTGAAGCTATCGCAATTTACGCATTGGTTATTGCTCTTATTATTAAATTTGTTTAGCTAGTTTTAAATTGTTATGGACAAACTTGGAATAAATCCAACATACTTACTAACACAGATAATAAACTTTGTCATATTACTTGTGATTTTGACAAAGCTTGTTTATAAGCCAATGTTGACTTCACTTGAGAAAAGAAGAAAAAAGATTGAAGAGGGTTTGGCTCTTACCCAGAGAATGAATGAGGAAAAAGAAGTCTTGGAATCAAAAAAGAAAAAAATCGTACTTGAGGCTCAAAAGGAGGCAAGAGATATTATCGAAAAAGCCCGGGAGGCCGGGAAAAAGGAAGAACAGGAAATTATTGCTGAGGCGAATCAAAAAGCACAAGGTGTAATTGAAAAAACAAATAAAGAGCTTAAGGCAAAAGAAAAGGAGTTAGAAGCAAAAGTTTCGAGAGATGCAGTTGATATAGCAACCCAGCTGACTTTAAGGTTAATTGGTGAAGTTTTAGACAAAAACAAACAGGAAGCTCTTTTGAAAAAAAGGCTTTCCCAATTTATTAACAAAAAATAATTCTGATCTAAAAATGGCACGTCTACCTAAAAATGAAATAGTATCTGGAGTTATAGATTTTATAAAAGACACAAATGATTTAACTGTGGCTAGGGAGGTTGTTGAAAAATTAGAGGCGCATCAGTCAAGTAAATCAAAAGAAGCTGTTGTGATAAGTTCATCTGAAATAGACATCGTGGGTAAACAAAAGCTGGAGAAAAAACTAAAAAAGGATTTTGGGGATAAGATAACAATTGTATATAAAGTCGAAAGCAAAATCCTGGGGGGAATTATTATACAGGTTGGCGATTGGGTATACGATAATTCTGTATCCGGTCAATTAGAAAATTTTAAACAAACTTTGTATGGCACAATCTAAAAATATTACTTCTTATATTCTTGAAAGCATCAAGAAGTATCAACCCAGCTCAACTACAAAAAGAGTTGGACAGGTTATTGCAGTTAGCGACGGTGTTGCCTATGCGTCAGGTCTTCACGAAGTAGCTTATTCAGAACTGGTTAAATTCCAGAATGGAGTATACGGAGTCACCTTAAATCTTGAAAAAACCAAAGTTGGAGTTATTATTTTGGGTGAATGGACAGGTATTTCAGAGGGAACGGAAGTAGAAGCAACTGGCAAACTTCTTTCAGTTCCTGTTGGCGATGAGCTAATCGGCCGGGTTGTTGATCCGCTTGGGAGAGCAATTGACGGCAAAGGCCGCCTGAACCTTAAAAAATTTAATCCAATTGAGAAAATTGCTCCTGATGTTACCAAAAGATATCCTGTTACAACTCCGGTTCAGACAGGTATTATGGCAATTGACGGCATGATTCCGGTAGGCCGTGGACAAAGAGAACTTATTATTGGGGACAGGGGGGTAGGTAAAACAGCAATTGTTCTGGATACTATTATAAATCAGAAAAAGCAAAACCTTGTTTGTATTTATGTTGCCATTGGCCAAAAAACTTCCCGTATTGCCCAAGTCGTTGACAGTCTAAATAAGTATGGTGCCATGGATTACACAATTGTAGTTTCGGCCTCAGCTGCAGACCCGGCAAGTTATCAGTACCTGGCTCCCTACACAGGATGCGCAATTGGAGAATACTTTTTGGATAAAGGCAAAGATGCTTTGGTTATTTATGATGATTTATCAAAACATGCTTGGGCATACAGGCAAATCTCCCTTATATTACGCCGTCCATCAGGAAGAGAAGCATATCCTGGTGACATATTTTATCTCCATTCCAGGTTACTTGAAAGGGCATGCCGACTTGATCAGAAATACGGTGGTGGATCACTCACAGCTTTGCCAATTATTGAAACCCAGGCTGGAGATGTGTCGGCATATATTCCTACAAACGTCATTTCCATAACAGATGGGCAGATTTTTTTAGAGGGCGATCTGTTTTATGCAGGAATTAGACCTGCAATTAATGTTGGTATTTCAGTCTCTCGTGTGGGTGGAAATGCCCAAATTAAAGCTATGAAGCAAGTAGCTGGATCGATGAGACTTGATCTTGCCCAGTATAGAGCCTTAGCGTCATTCTCCCAGTTTGCTTCAGATTTAGATCCTAAAACCAGAGCTCAACTTGATCGGGGTATCAGGATGCAGGAGTTATTAAAGCAGCCGCAGTATGAGCCCACCCCCGTTAATATTCAGGTAGCTATTATTTATGCTGCCAATAAAGGAATGTTTGATTTAGTTTCTGTTGATAAAGTCGCTAAGTTAAAAGAAGAATTCATAAGCTTTATTAAAACAGAAAACAAAATTCTAAAAGCAATTATTAATGAACAGAAAGTGTCATCAGACATCGAAAAAAGTCTGGATAATGCAATTGATAAATTCCAAAAGCAATACATGCCAATAGAACAAGAGATCAAAAGAACAAAAGAACAATAAAAATTATTATTTTTGATCAATTGATCCTATGATCTTTTGATCTTATGAACATATGGCAGGAATAAGGTTAATAAAAAGTAGAATCAAATCGGCAAAGAACATAGCTCAAATCACAAAAGCTATGCAGATGGTTGCCGCCTCAAAAATGAAAAAAGCCCAAGAAGCAGCAGTTTCCGGCAAACCATATGCTGATAAAGTTTACGAGTCAATAAGCGAACTTTCCAAAATGACAGACAGCTCATTCCACAGATTATTATCCCAAAAAGGGGAGGGTGATAAAACCCTTATTATTCTTATAACAACCAACAAAGGCCTTTGCGGAAGTTTAAATACTAATCTTTTTAGAAAATGCCTGCAGTGGTTTACAAATGCCAAACTTATAGATTGTATTGCAATTGGAAATAAAGGAGCTAAATTTGCAGCACGGGCAGGTTATAATTTAATAGCAGACTTTTCAGACAAAACTCCATTTACAGTTTATACAGGGGCTGTAATTGACATTGTTACACAAAAATTTATAACTGGTGAGTATAAGGAAGTAATAGTTGTCTATAATAACTTTATAAATGCCCTTAATTTAATTCCTGATTCTAGAATGATATTGCCAATTGGCAAGATTGAGTCAACAGAAGAAGAAATTCACAAAACTTTAAATTCAACTTTTTTAATTGAACCTGACCCTGTACAACTTCTTAATTTCCTGATTCCTCATTATTTGGAGGTTCAGGTTAGGGCTGCAATTATCCAGGCTGAAGCATCAGAGCATTCTGCCCGTATGCTTGCCATGAAATCGGCAACAGATAACGCATTGTCATTATCAGAAGAGCTTACCCTTATTTACAACAAGCTAAGACAAGAGCAAATTACCTACGAAATTGCAGACATCACTAGATCGCAATTATCATTAAATTAGGGAGGAATATGAAAACATTTACAGGAAAAATAACACAAATAATCGGTCCGGTTGTAGACGCCGTATTTGACGAGGATCAGATGCCGCCTTTATACAGCGCTCTTTTCGTTACCTTATCTAATAAATCAAAACTTACTCTTGAAGTTGCAGCACATCTTGGAAATGGAATTGTTAGAAGCGTGTCACTGGGTCCAACTGAGGGATTAAAAAGAGGACAAGAAGTAGAAAGTTTAGGAAAACCGGTTACAGTTCCAGTTGGGAAAGGGACACTGGGGAGAATTTTCAATGTTACAGGTGATGCAATTGATGGAAAAGGAATTCCTAAGAATGTTAAATTCTATCCAATCCATAGGACTGCTCCTAAAATTACTGACCAAGAGGTTAAACAGGAAGTTTTGGAAACCGGAATTAAAGTCATTGATCTTATCGCTCCATTTGTAAAAGGTGGTAAAGTTGCTGTATTTGGAGGAGCTGGAGTCGGAAAAACAGTTTTAATCCAGGAACTTATTAGAAACGTAGCGACAGAACACGGAGGTTATTCGGTATTTGCGGGGGTAGGAGAAAGATCAAGAGAAGGGAATGATTTGTGGAGAGAAATGAAAGAAACTGGGGTTATTGATAAGACAGCACTTGTTTTTGGACAAATGAATGAGCCTCCAGGAGCAAGGTTAAGGATTGCTCTTACCGGTCTTACCATGGCAGAGTACTTTAGAGACGAGGAAAATCAGGATGTTTTGCTTTTTATAGATAATATCTTCAGGTTCGCTCAAGCTGGAAGCGAAGTATCAGCATTGTTAGGCAGGATTCCATCAGCGGTTGGTTATCAGCCAACCTTAGCATCTGAAATGGGAGTATTGCAGGAGAGAATTACATCAACAAAACAAGGATCAATCACATCAGTTCAAGCAGTTTATGTGCCTGCCGATGACTACACTGATCCGGCACCAGTTGCTACTTTTGCTCATTTAGATTCATCAATTACTCTTGATAGGTCAATTTCAGAGCAGGGTTTGTATCCGGCTGTTGATCCATTATCATCCTCTTCTCGAATTCTTGATCCTGCTGTTGTTGGAGAGGAGCATTACAAGATCACAAGAGGAGTACAGAAAGTATTGCAAAGATACAAAGATTTACAGGATATTATTGCGATTTTAGGTATGGAGGAGTTGTCCGACGAGGACAAGACAACTGTTTCAAGAGCAAGGAAAATCCAAAGATTTTTATCCCAGCCAATGTTCGTTGCCGAGCCATTTACTGCCCGTCCCGGTAAGTATGTAACACTTGCCGAAACAGTTGCCGGATTTAAGGAGATATTAGAGGGTAAGCATGATGATAAGCCGGAACAGGCTTTCTACATGGTTGGGACAATTAATGAAGTCAAAAAATGAACACTCTAAATTTAGAACTTATTACTCCAGAAAAAATAGCTTTTCAGGACAGCGAAGTTTTATCAGTAACAGTCCCGTCCGAGGATGGTCAGATAGGCATATTACCACATCATACATCTCTTCTTGCCAAGTTAACTGATGGAGAAATGAAGATTGTTAAAAAAAATGAGGAATTGTTTGTTGCAATTGGCGGAGGATTTATTGAGGTAAGAAATAATAAAGTGACGATACTGGTTACAAGGGCAGTCCATGCCAGGGAATTAAATGAGAAAGAAATACTTGATGCACAAAAAAGAGCGCAGGAAGTATTGAAAACTAAACCAACAGACGATGCTTTTGTCGAAGCCCAAAATCTCTACAGAAGATCCCTTCTTGACATGAAGGTCCTGCGAAGAAGAATGAAAACAAGATAAAAAAGAATTCACAAGAATTCACACCCCACGAGTGTGATTGAGGATACACCTTCGGAAGAAAGATTGTTCTAATGTTTCGAAACATAGAAACAATAACGAGAAAAGAAAAACCCGCTGCAGACGGGCGGGTATTTCTTTACTATTCCTACGCACCTCATTATTTAGGAGGCGGTGGAACTAGACATGTTATATTTCCTGATTGATTTCCAGCCAAATCCACTCCATAGACAAGCGCATCACTATTAAGCGTAATGTGAGCAACGATTGCTCCAGCTTGTCCATTGGTACTTCCCATCGGTTTTGAAGATGGTGTTGTTCCAGGAGCTTCAGTAATTTTCACCTTATCAAGGCTTGAAAATGGTCCAAAAGGACCACTTCCTAAGGCATCAGTGATAAAGATACTGACTAAGCCGGGAATATTATCCCGTCCAAAAAGCTCGTAGAAACCATCCTCGTTTTGTCCACCTCTTGATCCTGGTAATGTTGTACTACCAGCTGGTGGAACATTCTTTCCGTGCGGATTAACTGTCTCTGTACAGCTTACTTTTGGTGGTGTAGTATCAATCCACTCTTTTTCTGCTCTGGCACAATGTTCTACTCCAGCCTCATCGGTAAAGCAGGCCTGAATAACATCAGTTCCTACTGAACCATTGCTTTGATATGTCCACGACACCTGGCCGCTTCCATCAGTTGTACAATCGGCATTTACACTACAGGTTCCAGTTGCTCCAGTGTTTGGTCCTGAAGTTACACTAAAGTTAACCAAAACGTTGGGAACCGGATTTCCTCCAGCTGTAACTGTGGCAGTAACTGTATGTTCAGTTCCTGCTGGGTTGGTGTCAGTTGGCGGGTCTAAGGTGATCCCTGGTTGACTAACTGTTGGCTCACCAAAAATAGCAAGACCTGCTAAACTTGGTCCAACAACTGCGGCAGTAAATACTGGTGCACCTGTTCCTAGTCCTGATGCAATATCTACTTTATAGATATTTCTAGTACTATATCCTCCAGTCCAGAAATGGGTACCGTTCGGATCCAAATTCATAGCAAATAAAAATTCCCCTCCGATTGGATATGTTTGCATCGGATTACCAGCCGCATCAAGTCTGTATGTTTGAGTACTACAGGTAACCATTACTTCACTATTGCCCCGAATTCTAAGAGCAAAACAAGGACCTGTTAGACCGGTTGCAAAGTCTGGGTTCTGAGTATTGGTACAGACGTCAAAACTATGAACTGTACTTCCTTCTGATGTATACAACATTGTACATTGATCAGCTGAAAGATCGATCCAGTCAACACCCCTAGGTCCAGTTGTTGGGGAAAAGCTTCCCAATGAGTTACCAGCTGAATCCCATTTTCTGATCTGTTCGGCACCATCAACTTCACCAGTATAGATGTTTCCTGCTCCATCGACTACACAAGATTCTGGGCGTAGTCCAAATGGCCCTGCCCAAGGATGAGTAAGGACACCACCCATATTGTCAAATTTTGTCATGTTTTGAGCAGTAAAATTGGTGCTATATAAGTTACTTGAAGCATCAAAGCACATTCCAGTTTGCTCACTACTTCCGCTTGTTGTATTCAGCACTTCAATCAAAGCCCCTGTTTGGTCATAACGATAGATCTGACCACCTCCAACACCGGCAAATATATCACCTGTTGCATAAGGAATATGATTTGCTTGGGTTGTTTTAGGATGAACAGAAGATAAAATGACAGCCGCTATCAAGAACACTCCTAACCATATTGCTTTTTTTAACATTCTCATGTATATTCACCTCCTCCTTTTTTAAAACCCACCTGTCTGCTAAGGTGGGTTCATTACTCAAATATAAAGATATGTTTTCTCCAGTAGGGCATACAACGTAATATAGATCACATATTATACTTTGTCAATAAAATTAATAACCCCCAAATTCAAACCAGAGGTGCCACCTCAATTCCACCTCTAAGGTGGAATAGATTCGCCACCTTGGGTAAATTTACTTAGCTTGACACAAATTACAAATGAGAATAGTATAGCGTAGGGGTTTATAGCATGAAAGTTTGGCAGGTGATGCAGAAAAATCCGCTAGTTATTACTCCTGACACAAATTTTTCTCAGGCCTGGGACTTACTTTTCCAAAAACATAAACATTCACTGCCTGTAGTTGATAAAAAAAATAAATTGGTTGGGATTGTGGCAATAGAGGATGTAGTAAAACAGCTTTACCCCAGTTATTCAGATACGCTGGAGGAATTCTTGCAAGAATCAACTTTTGATGATTTAGAGGATAAAATTGATGATATTAAATACAAAAAAGTTGAGAAATTTATGAATAAACTTGTTGTTTGTACTTTCAAAGATGACCCGGCCTTAAAAGCATTATCTAAAATGGTTGTAAAAAGGGTTAGACAACTTCCGGTTATTGATTACGATGAAACATTACTTGGCATTGTCTCAAAAAGGGATATTTTTGATAAGTTGTTCAGGTCCAAAAAAAGCTAATTTTGCAATTTCCCTGTTGACAAGAGGGGGGCTTGTTGATAATATAAAATCCCGAAAGCATAAAGCGATCGGGCTTTTTGTTGCAAGAGTTAACGAGCCGCCAGCCGGCGGAGAGTTTTACTTTTGCAACATCCTCCTAAAATCGCACCGTGAGCCGTGTTCGAATGAACTGAAAAGGCGAACGGGAAGATTAGGAGGATAACATAAAAACACATGACAACAAAGTATATTTTTGTATCGGGTGGAGTAATATCTGGCCTTGGTAAAGGAATTTCTGCTGCCTCTATAGCCTTTCTTCTTAAAAACAGCGGTTTTAGAGTAGTTCCCATAAAATTCGAAAATTATCTCAATCTTGACGCCGGGATTATAAATCCAATTGAACACGGTGATCCGTTTTTATGCGAGGACGGTACTGAAGCAGACATGGATCTGGGAACTTATGAGAAATTTTTAGATCAGAATATGACCAGAAAGAACTTTGTCACTATGGGCCTTATTTACAAAACCGTAATTGAAAAAGAAAGGGCATTTGAATACAAAGGAGAAGATGTTGAGGCAATACCCCATATTACAGATGAAATATTTAGAAGAATTGAGATAGCCAGAAGAGACAATAACGCAGAAATAGTCATAGTTGAGTTAGGCGGAACTGCAGGAGAATATCAAAACATTCTGTATTACGAAGCATCTCGTCTTCTTGCACTTAGAAATCCTGGATCAGTAGTGCATGTTCATGTGTCATACCTTCCCACCCCTCCGCATTTAGGGGAGCCGAAGACAAAACCAACACAGTTATCAGTTAAGTTTTTAAACACCATGGGAATTCAGCCGGATTTTATTGTTGCTAGAGCCGAAAAACCATTAGATAAGAGAAGAAGAGAAAGGTTTGCCCTGTTTTGTAATTTAAATGCCGACCATATTATTTCAAGCCCTGACGTATCACATGTTTATGAGGTACCTCTGCAATACTTAGAGCAGGATTTTCATAAAAAAATAATGAAGGCTCTTGGTCTTCCACAAAAATCACCTGACCTTTCAAATTGGAAAAAACTGGTTGAGAGGATTAAATCCAAAAAAGACAAAGTTATTGAAATTGCAATTGTCGGCAAGTACTTCAAAACAGGCGAGTATCAGCTAAGAGATTCATACGCAGCACTATTTGACGCTTTAGATCATGCTGCTTGGGCAAATAATGTCGCTATACAAACTAGATGGATCGATGCGGAAAAAGTAGAGTCCGCCGTCGCTAAAGCTATGGCGGATAAAAAAGATTTAAGTTATGCAATTACCGAATTAATCGGTAAACCCGAGGGGATTATTGTTCCTATCGGTTGGGGTCCAAGAGGTGCAGAGGGGATGATTATGGCTGCAAGTTACGGGCGAAAAAAACAGATTCCCTATTTAGGTTTATGTTATGGAATGCAGCTTGCAGCAGTTGCCTTTGCCAGAGATATTTTGGGATTACCTAAGGCCAATACTACTGAAAATGCAAAGAATACTCCTGATCCTATTATTCAGCTGATGCCGGCTCAGAAAGATATTATGAAAAGAAGAGCTTACGGAGGGACGATGAGACTAGGCAGCTGGGATGCCATTGTCAAAAAAGGAACAATAGCGTACACTGCTTATGAAAAGAATGGTAAATTTATTGACAAGAATAAAGGGTTAACAAGCGAAAGACACAGACATAGATATGAATTTAATGATAAATATGCTCATGATTTTGAGAAAAACGGTATGACAATTTCTGCCCGATCAGTAGTTGAAAAACTTGCCGAAATAATTGAATTGCCTCGCAATTCCCACCCTTTCTATCTAGGTACCCAGGGTCATCCAGAGTATAAATCTAGACCACTAGATCCACACCCTTTATTTATTGAATTTATTGCGGCTTGCAAGGGCAATAAATCCAGCACCTCTGCAGCTAAGGTGCTGGATAAATAACTATGTTGTACGAAAAGTGCGGTATTGTAGGTATTTATAGTCCTACATTATTTCATATGCTACCACATGCCTTGACTGCAGCTGGAGGAGTACAGCATAGGGGTCAACAGGGTACAGGTATAGCAATTAAAACCAAAGAAAAAATAATCACCTACAAAAGCAACGGCCTTATTAAGCAGGTTTTTTCAACCAATATCATCAATAGACTAGATAAGCCAGCAGATTGGGTTTTGGTCCATTGCCGCTATGGCACTTACGGCAACTACGCCCGGGCAAATCTCCAGCCATGTATCGTAAAAACAAAAGACAACGACACTCTGGCTGTCATCCACAACGGTGAGTTTGCGGCAACCAACGATTTTATCTCAGTTCTCAAGAATAAAACAAAAAAAAGACTTAAAAAAGGATTAAGTGATACCTATTTATTTAGTTTAGTTCTGGGTTTATCACAAGGAGTGAATTGGGATGAAAAAATAATAAATTGCCTAAAAAATGTCAAAGGTGCTTACAGTTTAATTATTGGAGTTAACGGAAGCATTTATCTGGCCAGGGACAAATTTGGCATTAGGCCGTTAATATTTGGGAAAATAAAAGATGGGTATCTTGCGGCATCTGAAACGCATGCATTTTCAAAAATCGGCGCAACAGTGACAAGAGAAGTGGGGAAAGGCGAGATTGTAAGAATAGATAAAAGAGGTCCGGTTAGCATCCAAAAAGAATCCGGCAGAAAATCTCATTTTTGCGATTTTGAATGGGCATATTTTAGCAGGCCGGAATCTCGCTATCCAACAACTGGTCAACAGAATAATAAAAAACCATCTGAGTGGTTATCAGTTAGCTTATTTAGGGAAAGAAGTGGTGCAATTTTAGCTAGTGAACATCCCTTTCCTGAAGCTTCTTTTGTTGTTGGTATTCCTGATTCAGGAATATCTTTGGGTACCGGATACGCAAATACACTAAGACTTCCCTACCGTCAAGCAGTTGTCAGGGATCATTTTGACAGAAATGGTCAGGACAGGTTATTTATGAGAGATGATGAAATGAGAAAAATCAGCAAAAAAGTACTTGGTAAACTATCACTTATAATTGACGCCCGAATCTGGAAAGAGGCAGTTGTAGTCGTTGCCGACGATTCAATTGTCAGAGGTAATGTATCCTCAGAAGTAACCAGAGCAATTTTTTCCATGGGAGCCAAAGAAGTCCACTGGATAATTGGTTTTCCCGCAATTGCGCACAAATGTCATCTTGGGGTAAGTATCAGAAGCGGGGAGGAGTTAATTGCCACAAGACATAAGTCAGATCCAGTTAAAATTGCCAAAGAACTTGGAGCAACCAGCATTTACTATATTAGCAATATCGGGTTTATAAAAGCCAGGCTTTTGGGAAAGAAGTTTGTAAATACTACTGATCCAAAAAAAGCTTTTCTGGAAAATGGTGGATGCGGAGGCTGTATTACCGGATTATATCCAGTTACTCAAGATGGAGTAGAGTATGAAAAAAGCTCTTAGACTGGCAATATTAATATCAGGCAGCGGCACAACAATGGAAGCGATTATTAAAGCTTGTAAATTTGGCAAGCTTAAAGAAAAAATCGATCCAGTTGTTGTTATATCAAGTAATTCTGCAGCTTTAGGTATTGAAAAAGCAAAGAAACTGGGAATAAAAGTTGAGGTTGTTAAAAATAGGAAAAATCTTCTAAAGACTTTAAAAAAATACAAACCTGATATTGTTTCTCAAAATGGCTGGCTGCCGCTTACTCCCATAGATGTTATCAGGGCTTATAAAAATAGGATTTATAATCAGCACCCTGCTCCTTTAGATCCTAAAAATCATTTACATTTCGGAGGTAAAGGTATGTATGGACTGGCAGTGCATGCGAAAATATTGGATTTTCAAAAAAGGGCTGGCAGAAATTTTCCAACAGAGGCTACAATCCACAGAGTATCTAAGGAATTTGATACCGGAGAGGTCATTGCACGAAAGCAAGTACCTGTTTATATGTCTGATACACCAGAGATTCTGGCAAAAAGAGTTTTGCCCATTGAACATAAACTTTTTATCGATTTTCTTGATAGAGAGTACAAAGGATTAAATAAAGTACAAACAAGAAAATCAACTCTTATAAAAAAAGGTGAGGAAGAATTTCTATATCCCCATAAAGTTCTAATTCTTGGAACTGGCGGTAGAGAAGACGCGCTGCGGTGGAAATTAAAACAATCACCATATATTGATAAAGTATATATTTCCAAAGACTTAGAGGTTGATATAAATAATCCCAAAAGCGTTTTGAAAACCTGTGGCGAATTAGGAATAACTTTTGTTGTTGTAGGGAGTGATGAACCAGCTCAGCATGGAGTAGTTGACTATCTTATAAAAGAAAAAATAGAGGTATTTGGTCCAACTAAAAAAGCAGCAATTATCGAAGGAAGTAAGGTTTTTTCTGATAAGTTTGTCAAAAGACACAAAATTCCCCATCCTTCCTCAAAAACTTTTTCGTCCTATAAGAGTGCTTTAAAGTTTTTAAACAGTGATATTGCTTGGATTAAAAATGGGGTGGTTATAAAAGCAGATGGATTGGCTCTTGGTAAAGGAGCAGTTGTTTGTGATACAACCTCTAAGGCCAAAGAGGTTCTTAAAAATATAATGGTTGATAAACAATTCGCCAATGCTGGTTCTAAGGTGGTTATTCAGCAAAAACTAAAGGGATTTGAGGTCTCAGTTACAGTAATTTCTGATGGTAAAAATTACTTAGTTCTACCATTTACTGAAGATCACAAACAGGCATACGACCGTGATTTAGGCCCAAATACAGGCGGAATGGGTGTGGTTGCACCCCATCCCTTGGTAAATAAAAAACTGGCAGATAAAATAATTAAAAAAATAGTTAAACCAACAATTAACGGACTTAGGAGAGAAGGCAGAGAATTTAAAGGAGTGTTATACCCTGGTCTTATGATAGTTGATGGGAATCCTTATGTATTGGAATACAACGCCAGATTCGGCGATCCCGAAACAGAAGCTCTTGTTCCACTAATAGATAATATTGATTTTTTCAAACTACTTCAGTCTGCATCAGCTGGCAGGTTGATAAAAACTGGATTGTTGAATGTAAACAAAGCCAGTGTTGTAGTGACTTTGGCCTCAAAAGGCTACCCGGGTTCTTATACTAAAGGTATCACTATTTTTGGGTTGGATTCTCTCCTTGCCAATGATGTTCATATATTTAAAGCTGGAGTTAAAAAAACAGATAAAGGATATCAGACCTCAGGCGGAAGGGTATTAATGGTATGTGTGGTGTCTAATTCCCTGGATAATGCACGCAAAAAAGTGTATAAGTTCATAACGAATAAAGGTGTATATTTTTCCGGTATGGAATATCGAACTGACATAGGAGGGAGGATAAGATGATAACCAGAATTGAAATTTCGTCTATCGACTCTGATTTTATAACCGTTTATACAATTGATAAAAAACTCTCTTCACAGCAAATATCTCAAATTGCTGATATTTTAACAAATCCTGTTAGCCAAAAAGCTAGTATCAATAAACAATCAAAGACAAATAAGTTTTTGTATGCTTATGAAATAGGTTTTTTGCCTGGAGTAACTGACAATATTGCCAATACCAGCAAAGAAATAATTGAAGATAAGTTAAAAAACAAATTCCGTCCAGGTGAAGGAGTATATAGTTCAAAATTATTTTTCGCAACTAGTAAACCTGACTCTTCAAAACTAATCAATCCGCTTATTCAAAGAATCCACATTAAATCCAAAAAAGATTATTTAAAAAATAAAGGGATGGATAAAATTGTCCCCAAAGTCAATCTTTCTGGCAAACTAAAAGTAGATTTAGTTGATTTGAATGTTTCTGATGAGGAGCTAACAGAAATTGGAAAGTCGGGAATTAAAGACAAGAATGGTACACGAAGAGGGCCTTTGGCTTTGGATTTGACATATATGAAAACTATTGCCAAATATTTTAAAAAGCATAAAAGAAAACCGACAGATGTTGAGTTAGAATCAATAGCTCAGACGTGGTCGGAGCACTGTAAACATACAATATTTGCTGATCCTATTGATGAAATTAAAGAAGGACTATTTAAAACCTATATTAAGGGAGCCACGGTTAAGATTAATAAACCATTTTGCGTTTCAGTGTTTACAGACAATTCTGGCGCAATTGAATTTGATAAAGATTATTTAATTACCCACAAAGTTGAGACCCACAACAGCCCTTCAGCTCTGGACCCATTTGGCGGAGCAATTACAGGAATTGTTGGAGTTAACAGGGATGCTATTGGTTTTGGATTAGGCGCAAAACCAATTGTTAATACCTATGGTTTTTGTTTTGCTCCGCCTGCTTTGGATAAGAAAGTAATTTTGTATAAAGATAAAAATCTTTCAAATAAAATGCTTCCTCCATTAAAAATTTTGCAAGGTGTTGTTGATGGAGTTAATAGTGGTGGAAACTGTTCAGGTATCCCAACAACTCAAGGATTTTTAGTTTTTGATAATAGATTTGCTGGAAAACCATTAGTATTTGTTGGAACCGTGGGGCTTATACCCAAAAATGCTTACCGTAAAAAAGCGCAAAAAGGAGATTATATTGTAATGGTTGGAGGAAGAGTAGGGCAGGACGGGATTCATGGCGCAACATTTTCCTCAGAAGCTTTAGACTCAGGGAGTCCGGCAACAGCAGTACAAATCGGTGACCCAATTACTCAGAAAAAATTATCAGACGCGTTAATTAAAGAGGCAAGAAAACTTAATTTATATAACTCAATTACAGATAATGGTGCTGGGGGACTTTCCTGTAGTGTTGCTGAGATGGCTAAAGAATGCGGCGGTTGTATAGTTGAGTTAGACAAAGTACCTCTTAAATATCCTGGTCTTGAGCCTTGGAAAATCTGGATATCTGAATCTCAGGAGAGAATGACCTTGGCAGTACCAGCCAAAGAATGGAAAAAGTTTTATAATCTTATGAGAAAACGGGGCGTTGAAGCAACAGTAATTGGTGAATTTAACGATTCAGGTAGATGTGTTGTTGATTATAAGGGAAAGCGGGTTATGGATATTGATATGCAGTTTTTGCATTATGGTCTTCCGAAAAGGCCAATGAAAACAGTTAAGGATGATGTGGTTCTGAAAGAACCAAAACTGGCAAAAGTAAATAATCTTACTAGTGTCCTTAACAATATGCTATCAAGGTTAAATATCTGCGGTTATGAATTTATTTCCAAACAATATGACCACGAAGTTCAGGCATCCTCGGTTTTAAAACCGCTTGCAGGCAAAAGGAGAATAAATACTGAAGTTACAGCTGTAAGACCAAGATTAGATTCCAATAAAGCTGTTATTTTGTCTCAAGGGATACTGCCATTTTATAGTGATATCGATACCTATCATATGGCATCCTCATCAATTGATACGGCAATAAGAAATGTTGTTGCAGCAGGAGGAGATCCCAATACTATTGCTCTTCTTGATAATTTTTGCTGGTGCAGTTCCAATGATTCATATAGACTTTATCAGTTAAAGCAGGCTGCAAAGGCCTGCAGCGATTATTCGCTCCTGTATAAAACGCCGTTTATTTCAGGTAAAGATAGCATGTTTAATGATTTTAAAGGTTATGATAAACAGGGTAAACCGATAAAAATATCAATTCCCCCGACGCTTCTTATATCCTCAATCTGCGTTATTGATAATTATTTAAAAGTTGTATCGATAGATGTTAAGTTTCCCGGAGATCTAGTTTATATTCTCGGCGATACTTATAACGAATTAGGCGCATCAGAATATTTTTCAATGCTGGGATATATTGGCAATTGCGTTCCTAAAATAGATGCGATTAAAAACAGAAAATTATATAACCAGTTTTACAAAGCTGTAAAAAATAATTTAGTGGCATCAGCTATCAGCGTTGGAAGGGGAGGATTTGGAGTAGCTTTAGCTAAAACAGCAATGTCTGGTAATTTAGGCATGGATATCTCTTTGGGTAAACTTCCGGGTAAATTTACAAGAGATGAGTTTGCATTATTTTCTGAATCACAAGGAAGGACTATTGCAACAGTTGCACCTCAAAATAAAAAAATGTTTGAGAAATTATTTAAAGGATTAAGTATTGCGCTTATTGGGAAAGTTACCTCTAATAAAAATATCATAATAAATGTTGGTAAGAAAAAAATTGTCGATCTGTCTTTACAAACAGCTTTAAAATCATATAAATCCAATTTTAAAAATTTGTGAGAAAGCCAAAGGTTATTGTACTTTCTGGATACGGTTTAAATTGTGAAGAGGAAACTAAATTTGCTTTTGATATAGCAGGTGCAAAAACTGATATTGTTCACATTAATGATCTTATTGACAAAACATATTCTTTAAAGAATTATCAGGTTATCGCAATTCCGGGAGGTTTTTCTTACGGAGACGATACAGGGAGCGGCAATGCCTACGCTCTTAAGTTAAAAAACCATCTCTGGGAAGATATTTTAAATTTTATAGAAAAAGACACTCTTGTAATTGGGATTTGCAACGGTTTTCAGATTTTAGTAAGACTGGGTATTTTCGCTAATGTTGCACTGACACATAACACTAAACCGAGGTATTTAAACAGGTGGGTGGATTTAGAAATAACAAATGATTCTCCATGGCTTAGTCGTATTGATAAGCTTTCTCTCCCAATTGCCCACGGAGAGGGTAGATTTTATGCATCAAAACAGGTTTTGGATAAACTAACAACAAAAAAAATGATAGCTTTAGAATATGTTAAAGGCGAAATGTGTCAGTATCAAAATTTGCAAGCTAACCCTAATGGTTCAATGAGAAATATTGCCGGAATTACAGATGAGACGGGAAGAATTTTAGGTTTAATGCCCCATCCGGAAAGAGGTATGTTTTTTAGTCAAAGACCAGATTTTCCCTTGCTTAAAGAAAAATATTTACGGGAAAGAAGAAAACTTCCAGAGACGGTTGATGGAATTAAAATTTTTCAAAACGCTGTAAACTACTTCAGATAATATGATAGACTTTTCAAATTATCAGTCAGTTTTCTCCTGGAGATATGGGTCCAGTGAAATGCGCAAACTTTTAAGCCTTGAGCACAGGTTTAAAACCTGGAGAAAAATATGGGTTGGTCTTGCCAAAGCCCAATGGGAGAAGGGGATTATCAAAAAAAGTGAGTATGAAGATTTAAAAAAACAGCAGAATAATATTGATTTAGAAAAAATATTTGAAATTGAAAAAATAACAAAACATGACGTTGTTGCAGCAATAAGAGAGTTTGCAGGTAAGGCAAAAAAAAGTGGAGGAAAAATTCATTTAGGTTTAACTAGCATGGATGTTGTTGATAATGGTGATGTATTAATTGCCAAACAAGCACTTTCAATCATTCAGGATAAAATAATCAGTTTATTAAAAGAGTTTAATAAGCAGATTAAAAAATATCATGATTTTGTCTGTATTGGCTTTACCCATCTTCAGCCGGCAGAGCCAACAACTGTTGGCTATAGAATCAGTTTTTACGCCCAGGATTTACTGATAGATTTAGAGTTTTTAAATTTTATAAAAATTATTTATAAAGGTAAGGGAATAAAGGGGGCTGTAGGCACTGGCGCTAGTTTTAAAAGATTAACAACTGATTCAATATCACTTGAAAGCAAGGTTATGAAACAGTTGGGGATAGATTCAGTTGATGTTTCAAGTCAGGTGGTAACTAGAAAATTTGATTTTCTAATATTGACTTTTTTAGCCTCAGTTTCCTCGTCAGTTTCTAAGTTTGCTGAAGATCTTAGAATTCTCCAATCCCCTACCATAGGGGAGTGGAGTGAGCCTTTTGGGAAAACTCAGGTAGGATCATCAGCCATGCCATTTAAGAAAAATCCAGTAAATAGTGAGAAAATTTGTTCACTAGCAAGATACGTCGCACAATTACCAAACGTTGTTTTACAAAATGCAACGCTTTCTCATTTAGAAAGGACTCTTGATGATTCAGCCAATAGAAGGATAGTTGTCCCTGAGTCCTTCCTGGCAGTTGATGAAATTTTAGATACGGCAATTAAAATCGCTTCGGGAATGATTATAAACACAAAAAATATACAGAAGAATTTAAATACCTATGCTCCGTTTTCAGCTATAGAAATAATTATTGCCGAGGTTGTTAAAAAAGGGGCAGATAGACAAAAGGTGCATGAGGAAATAAGGGTAATATCCATGCAAGCGTGGGATGCAATAAATCAGGGTAGGGACAATCCAATCAAAATGTTAATTGAAGAGAATAAGTATATAAGGAAGTATTTAAAAAAGGAGGAGATTAGAAAGCTTAATGATGTAAAGGGGCATATTGGTGATGTTTCAGTTAGATCCTTAAGGATTGCAAATAAAATTGACAAGTTAACATGAAAAAAATTGGAATTGTTGGTGGTGGGCAGCTGGGAAAAATGATCACTCAGGAAGCTAAAAAAATGGGGATGAGTGTGTATGTTATTGACCCTACAGAAAAATCACCAGCTGGGCAAATAGCTGATTATCAGATTGTTGCAGATTACAAAGATGAAAAGGCAATTAAAAAGTTAGGGTCAATGGTTGACGTTTTGACATTTGAAATTGAGCTGGCAAATAGCAAAGTTCTGGAAGATTTGCAAAAAAAAGGAGTTTCAGTGCACCCCTCCCCAAAGACTCTGGATATTATTAAAGATAAGTTAAAGCAAAAACAATTTTTAAGAAAAGCCGGGATTCCTGTTGCTGATTTTGTACAAGTTGAAAGTGAGAAAGATATTTTAAATGTAGTTAAAAAGTTTAAATATCCAGTTCTTTTAAAAGCCAGGTTTGATGCTTACGACGGTAGAGGAAATGCAGTTATATATAATCAAAGGGATATTAAAAAGGGTTTAACAAAGCTGAAAGGGAGAAAATTATATATTGAAAAGTTTGTTCCTTTTAAAAAGGAACTAGCTGTAATGGTTGTCAGAAGCACTAAAGGAGAAATTGCAGTCTATCCGGTTGTTGAGACGATTCATAGAGATAATATTTGTCATATCGTAAAAGTACCTGCTCCAGTTCCTAGCGAGGTATCTAAAAAAGCGCAAAGACTCGCACAAAAAACAATGAAATACTTAAGAGGAGCAGGAGTTTTTGGAATTGAAATGTTCTATAGCCAAAAAGGCGAAGTTTTTATAAATGAAATTGCTCCTCGTGTGCATAACTCCGGACATTATTCAATCGAAGCTTCAATTACTTCTCAATTTGAGCAGCACCTGCGGGCAATTACCGGTCTTCCGTTAGGATCGACCAAATTAAAAGTTCCAGCCTCAGTTATGATCAATATTTTAGGCAATAGACAGGGAGAGGCAAAAGTAAATGGACTTGAAAAGGCTTTAAAAATTGAAGGAGTATCTGTACATATTTATGGAAAAAAAGAAACCCGCCCCGAGCGTAAAATGGGCCATATCACTGTCATTGATGAAACAATCGATAAAGCCTATAAAAAAGCAATTGCCGCGAGAAGGTATATATCAATATGAAAAAAAATAAAATTACCTATAAATCTTCTGGTGTTAATTATTCAGTTATAGATCCTCTAAAAATAATCGCTCAAAAACAAGCTCAAGTGACAGCGAGAAAATTTCAAGAGCCATTTTTGACACCATATGAGAAAAGTAGGGGTGAATCAGCTTACTTGATGGAATATAAAGACTGTTATATAGCTACAGTAATTGAATGTTTAGGAACTAAAAATCTGATTGCTGAAGAAATGAGAAAAATTACTGGTAAAACGTATTATGACAGTATTGCTCAAGATGCAGTTGCAATGATAGTTAACGATCTCATAACAACCGGTGCACAACCATTTGTTGTTAATGCCTATTGGTCAGTTGGAAATTCAGATTGGTTTTCAGATTCAGATAGAATGAAAGACTTAACAAAGGGTTGGGCTGATGCCTGTATGAAATCTGGAGCGGTTTGGGGTGGAGGTGAGACACCAACGCTTTCAGGTATTAATATGGAAAATACTATTAATTTAGCAGGTAGTGGAGTAGGTATAATTAAACCCAAACAAAAATTGGTTGATGCAGACAATCTTCAAGAGAATGATGCAATAATACTTTTAGAAAGCAGCGGTGTTCACGCTAATGGTATAAGTTTGACAAGAAAATTAGCTAAAAAACTTAAAAAAGGTTATAAAACTAAATTACCCAGTAATAGAATGTACGGAGAAGCTCTATTAACTCCAACAACTTTATATGTGGAGTGTATAAAAAAACTTTTAGAAATGGTAAAGATACATTATTTAGTTAATATTACTGGACATGGATTTAAAAAATTAATGAGGGCTAAACCCAAATTTAGTTATATAATTACTTCTCTATCTAAAACTCCAGAAGTCTTTACTTTTATTCAAAATAATTCCGGTCTTTTAGACAAAGAAATGTATGAAACTTTTAATATGGGAGCTGGATTTGCTGTATATGTTTCTAAAAATGACGTAAAAAAAGTTATTACTATTGCCAAGTCGTGTAAAATACGAGCATGGGAGGCTGGATTTATAAAATCAGGTAAAAAACAGGTCGAAATAAAACCTAGAAATATTATTTTTGAGAGTGATTCATTAAAAGTCAGATTATGAAAAATAAAAATCCACAAGTTGGGATAATTATGGGATCAGATTCTGATCTTCCTGTAATGCAGGATGCGGCAAAAGTGCTGGATGAGTTTAATGTTTCTTACGAACTGACAATTGTTTCGGCGCATAGAACACCGCAGCGGATGTTTGAGTACGCAAAAACTGCTCATGGCAGGGGAATAAAAGTGATAATTGCTGGTGCAGGTGGAGCTGCTCATTTGCCGGGAATGACTGCTTCACTTACTCCACTTCCTGTTATTGGAGTTCCTATAAAAACTTCAATACTATTAGGAGTTGATTCTCTTTATTCAATTGTACAAATGCCAAAAGGAGTGCCTGTTGCCACAGTTGCAATTAATAATGCAACCAATGCAGCCCTTCTTGCTGTTAAAATTCTAGCCACATCAGATACAAAAATACTTGAGAATGTTAAAAAGTATCATAGAAAGACGCAGATAGAAGTTGAAAAAAAAGCCTTGAAATTAGAAAAAGTTGGTTATAAAAAATATGTTAATAGAAACGGTTAATTTAAAAGGCCTCGGTAAGAAAACCCAGGGAAAAGTTCGAGATATTTATATTAAAGATGGTAAACGAATATTAATAACAACCGACCGGCAATCTGCGTTTGATAGAAACTTAGGTCTAATTCCTTTTAAAGGTCAGGTTTTGACTCTTCTCAGTAAATTTTGGTTTGAAAATACAGAAGATATTGTCCCAAATCATTTAATTTCAGTTCCTCACAAAAATGTGATGGTTGTAAAAAACTGTCTGCCAATTTCTATTGAAATGGTTGTCAGGGGATATATTACCGGAGTTACCACTACTTCAATTTGGTATTCATATGAAAGAGGTGAAAGGATAGTATACGGCATTAAATTGCCTGATGGGCTAAAGAAAAATCAAAAACTGCCCAAGCCTATTATAACGCCAACAACCCACGGTGGTGGTAAAGGAGGTCATGATGAGAGATTGACAGAAGAAGAAATTTTAAAAAGAAAACTTGTATCTCCCAAACTGTATAAACAGATGAAAGAAGCTAGTCTCAAACTTTTCCAAAGAGGTACAGAAATTTGCGCAAAAGCCGGTCTTATTCTTGTTGATACGAAATACGAATTTGGGTTATACAACGGAAAACTGATGTTGATTGATGAAATGCATACTCCAGATTCTTCGCGATTCTGGATCGCAGACACGTATTTGAAGAGATTCTCCATAGGAGTTGAGCCTGAAAATTTTGATAAAGAATTCTTAAGGTTATGGTTTGTGAAAAGAGGATACAGAGGAGAAGGCGATAGGATCGCTCCCAAAATGCCTCCCAGTTTTATTTCTAAAGTTT
>JACOXO010000011.1 GCA_016182365.1 Candidatus Gottesmanbacteria bacterium
TTAATTCTTCTTGGTTCATACTTTTTAACCTAGACATAAATCCTTATTGTCATCTTGAGCGATCCCGACGTTACGTCGGGGGAGTCGAAGGATCTGTTTAATATAGATTCCTCGACTGCGTCCCGCCAGTGGCGGGGCTGCGCTCGGAATGACGGATTATGCAGTCATATTTAACTTATTATATTTTTTCCGTAGCCTTTTTTGGCTAGGATTTTGCCGTTTTTGTATACGGTTTTGCCTCTTAGAACAACTTCATGTACTTTACCATAGAGCTGCCATCCGGCAAAGGGTGACCAGCCGCATTTAGTTTTAAGGTCCTTATTTTTTAATTCATATTTATTATCAAGATCAACCATAATATATGTATTTTTCTGAGTTGGAAGATTAAATATTTTCCTGGGATTGTGATGATAAAGTTTTATAACCTGATCTAAAGTTAACTTTTTTTGTTTGTAAACTGTAAGTAAAAGCGGAAGGGCAGTTTCTAAACCAGTTACTCCAAAAGGAGGTTTATTGCTTTTCTTTTCACTCATTGTATGCGGTGCATGGTCTGTTGCCACCATGTCAATTGTTCCGTCAATTAGGCCATGCCATAATGCCTGGACATCACTAACGCTTCTTAAAGGCGGCTTCATAATTCCAAATGGTCCAAGCCTCTTTCTATCATTTTCAGTTAAGAATAAATGGTGAGGAGTAGCTTCAGCGCTTATTTTGATCTTTTGTTCTTTTGCTCTTTTGATAAGTTCTACTTCGTCTGCCAAACTTACATGGCAAAAGTGTACATGCTTTTTATAAAAGGCGGACAGAGAAATTGCTTTAGCAAGTGTTGCATCTTCAGCATGTACCATGATTGGCTTTTCACTTCTCCACATTCGAAATATTTTTTCCAATAGTCCCAGCTTTTCTACAAGCAAAGTTCCGGTTGTCTGATCCATGTAGACTTTTAAGGCAGCAACTTTTGGAATTATTTTTTTAAATTCTTCAGTATTGTCTTCTTGGGAAGCACCAAATATCAGACCATAATCACAAACTGCTTTTTCTGAGGCAATTTTTTGTTTATTCTTTAAAGCCCTAAATGAGATTGTTGGAATGGGGTTATTTGGCATATCCAAAATCATTGTTACTCCGCCAGCAAGAGCAGCACAAGTACCAGTGTAGAAGTCCTCTTTCTGAGTAGCACCCGGATCACGAAGATGAGTATGAGCATCGATCATACCGGGTAATCTTGTTAAAGACATACTTAAATAATTTTTAATTTATAATTTGAAATTTGAATTGAATTTATAATGATTTAATTTTAAATTGATTAATTTAGTTATTCAATAAAAATTATAAATTTCGAATTAAAAATTGAAGTTAACGTTTATTAACATATTCTATAACTCAGTTCTTGTTAAACTCTTTTTACTTTTTCAAAACAAGCCGTAATAGAGCCATTCTTATAAACATTCCATTTCTCATTTGATGCTTTAAATACATAGCTCTTGGATTGCTATCAACATCCATTGTTATCTCACCTACTCTAGGAAGAGGATGCATAATAAGACTGTCTTTTTTCATTGCTCTTGCCATTTTTCCTGTTAATATAAATGAGTTTTTCATTTTCTCATAGACTTCCTCTTCCATTCTTTCCTTTTGCACTCTGGTCATATACAAAACATCTATTGTTTTTAATACCTCCTCAATGCTTTTGGCAGTTTTAACAACAGCCCCGTTTTTCTTAACAATTTTAACAACCTCATCAGGCATTGGCGATTGAGGAGGGGAAATAAAATAAAGAGTGTTTTTAGGATAGATTGAGATGAGTTTTGAAAGCGAGTGGGCTGTTCTTCCATATTTTAAATCACCAACTATTGCAACTTTTAAGTTGTTTGTTCTCTGCAGTTTTTCTAGAATTGTAAATAAATCCAAAAGTCCCTGAGTTGGATGTTCTCCGGTTCCGTCTCCGGCATTAATAACAGGGATATATGCTGCTTTTGCAGCAATCTCAGCTGCTCCTGCCTCAGGATGTCTTATAGCAATTACATCAGAATAACTCTGAAAAATATTTATAGTGTCAGTTAATATTTCACCCTTTACAACAGAGGTATTTAGAATTCCATGAATTGGAATTATTCCCCCTCCCAACCTTTGCATGGCTCCTAAAAATGATCCGATGGTTCTGCTTGACGGTTCATAAAAAAGAGCTGTCAGAATTTTGCCATTCAAATCATTAAAAACCATTCCATTGCTAATTCCCTTTTTGTATTCTGCAGCCAGTTCAAAAAGTATTTCAATGTCAGCCTTTGAGAACTGGTCAACACTGACAATTGATTTATTAAAAAAGTCCCCATTTATTTTTTTCATATATAGCTATGCCAGGGGTTAACTAATAAATCCTGCATAGTCTTTTTGGAAATTGCCCTGATTAATAATTTTGCCAGCTGCAAATTTGTAATAAGAGGAATGTTATGGTCAGCAGCAGCCCTTCTCATCCTGTATCCATCTGAGCGCTCTTTTAATACCAAAGGCCAGTCTGCATAACTGGCTTCTTTCTCGCGAAGATTAATAACCAGATCAACTCTTTTGTTTTTAATCATTGCAACAACATTTGAAGCACCACCCTGATATCCTTTGGGGACAATTTTAGTAGGAACTCCAAAGGTTTTAAGATAAGTTGCTGTGCCTTCTGTTGAGTACAGTTTAAATCCCAGTTCATAAAGTGTTTTTGCCTCAGAAACAAACTGCGGTTTAAAGGTATTGCCGACAGTCAGAAGAATCCTTTTTTTAGGAAAAGCCATGCCTACTGAAAGAATTGCTTTAAGATAAGCTTCTTCAATATCATTTCCAAAGCAGGCAACTTCTCCGGTTGATGCCATTTCTATTTGCAATATTGGATCAGCACCCCTTAATCTTCCGAAAGAAAACTGTGCGGCCTTTACTGCTGTGTTTTTAGGAATCAGCCTTCCTAATGGTTTTACTTTTTTCCCAAGGACAACGTCTGTTGCAAGATCAATCAGGTTAACGTCATTTACTTTAGAGGAAAATGGGAAGCTTCTTGAGGCTCGCAAGTTACACTCAATAACAAGAACAACTCCATGCTTTACTAAAAACTGGATATTAAACGGTCCATTTATGTTTAGAGTTTCTGATATTTGTTTTGAAATTTCCTGCATCCTTAAAGCAATTTCTGGTTTTACAGTATTATTATCCAAAACAATTGTTGCGTCGCCCGAGTGGACTCCGGCATTTTCAACATGAGCAAGGATTGTGAAGGCAATAAACTCTCCGTTTTGGGATACAGCGTCAATTTCAAGTTCCTGTGCCTCATCAATAAATTGTGACACCACAAGCGGATGCTCGGTTGTTATATCAACTTTTTTTAATATGGAAATTAAATCATCCCTGGTTTGCACTACTCTCATCGAAGTCCCGGAAAGAACATACGATGGTCTCAACAACAAGGGAAAGCCAACTTTTTGGGCAAATTTAAGGGCTTTTTTATCAGTTGTTACAGATTCCCAAACCGGTTGAGGAATATTATTTTTGTCCAGTATTCTAGAAAACTTGTTTC
>JACOXO010000036.1 GCA_016182365.1 Candidatus Gottesmanbacteria bacterium
ATTGTATCCTGGGTTTTTTGAGCAAGTGTAGATGCAAGTAAGCCTCCCTGAACAGCTAAACAAGTAAGCCCTCCTGTAAATAATCCTGTTAAGAATATTGTCATCAAATTCATATAGAAGACTATTTTATACAGTTATTAGGAAGAAAACAATTAGAAAAAAAATTGTTAATCCCAAACTTCGTACTTTTTACCAAATAATACTCTTAAACCTCCAAATAAATTGTAAAAAAAGGAAAAAAGATTATAAAGAAAGGGAAATGGAATACCAAAGATAAAGACAGTAAAAGCTCTGTCAAGTTTTTCATAATCTTGTTTGTTATTAAAGTACTTTTCGACAATTTTTCTATCAAGAGTTCGTTTAGGATTCAAATTTGAGATTTTCAATCCCTCGTAAACTGATGAAATTGGAATACCTATAAACTTAATTCCATATAATTTGTAAGATGTTGAATTTAAATATCTATTGGATATTCTTAGTGTAATAAATTGGGACAAGTTACAAGAAAAATATTCATTTTCAAAAATACCCACTAAAAGAAAAGTAAAACCTAAATTAATTTTATGATCAGCTTCAGTCCACTTAAATCCGAATTTTTGTTTTTTGACAATCTGATAACCTTCTGACTCCAGATTTGAAATGACTGAGTCGTATTTAGATTTATCCAACAAAATATCAATGTCATTAAGTGTCCGATGGGGTTTACCATTTAATGCAGCAACTAACAATGAACCTACCACCCGATAATTAGTAGTATTTTTGTTAAAAATACGATCCAAAACTAAAAGACTCCCTCTAATACTACTTAGATTATGTTCTTCCATTAGATGACTTTTATTTACTCTTCAAGAAATAATTATACAAGTTTGCAAATACGTAACCTACCAGCCATGCGCTGATTATCAATGATACCAAACCTAAAATAAATGAACCTGTGGTTAAACTTCCCGAAACTTGATTTAACGCAATACTATGAAACCAGGATTGAGCAATTGCCATAGTCAGATTAGGAAGCAATGCAAATGCCAATCTGCAAACAACAAATATTATACCAGCAGTAATTCCTGCTGCATGGGCTGTAGCTATTGGATCTTTTTTCATAAATTCTCACCCCCCCCGTTTTAGCTATATTGATACCACTTAAAGTGTTCGTAGATACTACTCCACATAGCTCCTAATGATCCTGCAAATAATAGTTCTTCAACAGGAACTCCCAATATCAGAATACCTGAAATGTTGGAAAAGTTCCACACAGCCTGTATGTAACCTGGTGTTAATAAGACAAACGTTATGAAAAATATAACAAAATAAACAATTAAAAACAGAAAACCACCAGTAAACATTGCTTGCAAAAGGTCAGGCCGGCAATACCAGGTGGCAATAACCCCGATAATCAAGGCGATAATTGCGCAGTAAATTACATTAAGAGGAGTTAATAAAAATAGTAAAAGAAATGAAACAATAGGAGAGGCAAGAGCAATAGCATGAATTCTATGCCTTGATTGATGTTGGTTATGGTTAGGTAGCTTTTTGCGTTTAACTTTAAATATTGCTTCGTATATAACCGCAGTGATACCGCCTACAGCAAAAGAGAAAATAATGCTCTCAATGTCAAAATGTATTTTATATGCAAGATTAAAAAGTGTTGGTGGTGACCAATAAGATGGAATAAAAAATGGTTCAGTTAAACCAAGAGGAGCTGTTAACAAACTCACAAGGAGCATTTTTATTCGGATCTGGGCTTTTAGCACATAAATTAATGCCCATAAGCTGAGTAATAACAGACTTCCTATAAGATAGGCGAATTGAAAATTCATTAATAACCCCATTGATTTTTCCAAATACTCATTATTTCAATCTCATTTGTTTGAGTAGAAATGATGTCATTAGCAAGATCCTGAATTTCAGGATGCTTTGCATTTTCTTGTGCCTGTTTTGCCATATCTATTGCTCCCTGATGATGAACAATCATTGCTTCAATAAAAGCCCGGTCGAACTCATCGTCGGTTTTTCCCTTCATACTTTCCATCATTTGACTCATACTTGAATTCATACCCATCATACCTTGATTATTATTTTCTTGCATTGGACATTGAAATGCATTACTTGTTCTCATTCCCATCATCCGCATCATGCCAGTATTATTTGTATTAACAGCATTCTGAGCAGTAAGAAGCATAATAACTATTCCAACTAAAAGTCCAATAATACCATATAAAATTGCTTGATTCTTCATAACAATCACCTCCCCTTACTATACACTGCAACTTCCGCCACCTGAAACTTGCGGGACTAGATTTGCCTCCTGAAGCTGTTTACTTATAGCTACATATCCTTGGCCACTTGAATAACCTGCTCCCAGTACTTCTTTTGGATCAACTTTATTCCAAGCTGTATCTTTCATCCCTTCAAAGTAAGTTGCCAGCTCTACATATGTTTGCGGAAACCAATAGGAGTTTAAAGCTAGTGCTTTTTTGTAGATTTCATCCTTTGGTATTCCTTGGGATACAGCTAGATACAAAAAACCAAGCATGGCTGCTCCGTGATTGCAATCTGGAAAATAAGTAGAATTGCCACAGCATGGCCTATAAATATTTTGAGAAATTTCAGCAACTATTTGCTCTTGCTCCCTTGTTAAAGGAACAATCGGAAGATTATTAAAAAGTTTTCCTCCGCTAACTTTTCCCAACGTCCATCCTCCAGTTGAGGCAAAGTTTTCAATATCTGATGCATATTCTTTGCCCATCGGGCTTTGATTCATAAACTCGGTTTTATTGGAAAGCCCCAAAGGCCAAAGTAAATTTAAAAGAATGCCGGCATTATCCTGGTTAACTGTGATTTTGGTATTTGAGTTTCCGTCAAAAACAGAAGCTAGATCTTGGGTCAAACCACCTCTGCCTTTGTAAATATTATCAAATTTCTGTTTGTCAATTGCACCCATTTCAACCATTTTTAAAACACTATCCCCAAATGAGATGTTGAGATTCACTCCTTCTTGGGGAATTACTTTTTGGGTAAGAAGTTGTGGATCATTATCTTTGCCTTGATTTTTCGCAATATATTTTTGTATAAGTTGGGGTAAATATCCGCCCAGGAAAAAGGCAACAATAATAATTAAAACAATGGTTAATTTAATTGGAATTTTTTTCTTCATATATAGCCTTTCTTATAAACACAATTGATACAACAACAATTAATAAAAATGCTCCAATATCAATTATGGAACTTCCAAAACTAGAACTTATAGAATACATAAAGGTACGGAGTTTATTAGCAAAAACTTCATTTTGACTGGTCATAACTATTTTTCCAGTTAAAGTAAAATAAGCAATTAGAATACCTGATAATATAAATATTCCTCCTGCCAGAACTTTTAATGGTTTGTTTATCTTAGTTTTAAGAGTAAATAATCTTTTTTGGGTTAATTTCTCATACACCAAAGACAGGAAAAATAATGGAAAAATTATTCCCAAAACATAGACAACAGACACAATAACAGCAGTTAGTAGGGAAGGGGATAGGGAAGTTAGCGTAATAGCTGCAAATAAAACAGGTGCGCAGCAAGAAGAAGTGATTCCGGAAAAGATGCCCAACACAAAAGTAGAAGTAACTGTCATTTTTTGAGGCATTTGGTATTTGGGAATAAAAGGCAAGTTAATTTTTGCCTCGAAAAGTGTTGCTAGTCCCAAAAGTACCATAACCAGAGCTCCAAGAAGATAAATAGTTGAATGATATGTATTAAATAAATTAACAACAGCGCGAAAACCTAAGGCAACGGGAATTAAAATACTCCCCATACCCAATCCAAAAACTAAAGTCAAAAATACAACTCTACCTTTTTCTTTAAAAATTGTTCCTAAATAAGCTGGGAATAAAAAAGTAATACAGCAAGGAGCAAATAATGCAACCATGCCACCCACAAAAGCTGCGGTTATTGAGATGCCAGTTAATAATGATGATGCATCTGACATAGTTACTGTTCAAAATTTCTAATTTAGGTCAATTAGAATAATTAGGTCAATTAGGTCAATTCATTCAACATATGCTTTAATACTGAAAGTCAACATTGGCTTTTCCGGGTCATTTGTTTTAACATAAACTTCTCTTCCAACCTCACCCTGAACTGGCATGACTGAAGGTCTGTAAATAACTTCAACTGTGGCTGATTCTGTCGGATTTAGAGTAGCCTGATAGTTGGAATTAGAATGCATACCTAATTCTGGACTGGATACTCCATTTACTGTTACTTTACCAACAGTGCAGTTGCAGGAAGAGCTAATACTAAAAAGAGTTAGTGGCTTATTCCCGATATTAGTAATCTTAAACGCAGCGCTTTTTTCATCGCTTACCTTCATATTGCCTAAATCGGCAAAAACAGAATCAGTTTCCACTTTTGGTTTTTCTGAATCAGAGGATAAATAAGAGAGGATAGAAGAATTTGCAGTGCCCTCTTTGGAGGCAACAACTACAATTCCTCCTATCATTACAATCACCAAAATTACAATAATACTTATTACTATTTTATCTGTTTTCATATATTAGGTTTTAGGTGTTAGGGATTAGGTGTCAGGAGCTAACTTTTAAAACCTAACACCTGTAACCTGACACCTATATACTCCTCCTCTTAAGTAGTAGGGAATTGCCTACAACTGATAATGAAGATGCTGCCATGGCAAATGCCGCCAGCATCGGATTTAACAAAAGTCCTGTTAATGGGTATAAAACACCCATGGCAACAGGAATTAATACCATGTTATAGAAAAAGGCGAAGAAGAGATTTGATTTTATTGTAAACATTGTTTTTTTGGAAAGATTAATAGCCTGTACTACTTTGTTTAAGTCTCTTCCGAGAATTGTGATTGATGCGGTTTCTATTGCAACATCAGTGCCTGTACCCATGGCAATTCCTACATCAGATATTGCCAGGGCCGGTGCATCATTTATTCCGTCACCAACAAAAGCAACAAGATTAGGTTTTAGGTTATAGGTTGTAGGTTTTAGTTTCAGCTCTTTAACTTTGTTGGCTTTATCAGCAGGCAGTACATGGGCCATGACATTTGTGATTCCAGCCTGACTTGCAATTGCTTTTGCAGTTTCCTGGTTATCTCCGGTTATCATGAAGACTTCAATTCCCAGTAATTTCAGTTTCTCAACGGTACTTTTGGCTGTTGGTTTTAAGGTATCAGCTATAGCAAGAAGAGCAACATGTTTTTTATTAATAGCAACATAGGCTAAACTTTTTCCTTCTTGAGCATATTGCTGGGCTTTTTTATCAAGCTCTGCGCATTTGATAATTTTCACTTTTTCCATCAGTTTTTTATTACCTATAACTACTGAGTAGTTATTAACTTTTCCTGAGATACCATATCCTTCAATAGCTTTAAAGTCTGAGACTGTGAGTGTTTTACTATTCTTAGCATACTCAACAACTGCCAAAGAAAGGGGATGTTCAGAGTTCTTTTCCAAAGAATAAATAAGGGAAAGGATAAAAGAGCTGGTATATTTTGGTAACACCTTTTCTATTTCTTCCATTAGATCAAAATTAGTAACAACTGGTTGACCCAGGGTGAGTGTTCCAGTTTTATCAAATACCACTGTTTTAATTTTATTTGCAATCTCTAAGCTTTGTGCATCTTTTATTAATATCCCAGATTCTGCTCCTTTTCCCGTGCCCACCATAATCGCTGTCGGAGTAGCAAGACCCAAAGCACAGGGGCAAGCAATAATTAGAACAGCAATAAAATTAAGAAGAGCAAAGATAAAGCTAGGCGCTGGCCCAAAATCAAACCAGATAATAAAAGTAATAACAGATAAAATAATTACAATCGGAACAAAATAAGATGAAATAACATCAGCAAGCCTTTGGATAGGCGCCTTCGACCCCTGAGCACTTTTCACCATTTCAATTATTTGAGATAAAAGTGTTTCTTTGCCTACTTTCTCAGCCTTAAAAAGAAAACTTCCCGATTTATTTATTGTTGACCCAATAACTTGATCTCCCTGTTTTTTCTCAACAGGAATTGATTCTCCGGTTACCATAGACTCGTCAATCGATGAATCTCCTTCTATTATCTCTCCATCAACAGGAATTTTTTCTCCTGGCCTAACCCGCAAAACATCTCCGGCAACAACCTGATCTATAGGAATATCAATCTCACTGCCCGCTTCGCCCGCGAAGCGAGGCGAGCCATTTCTAACAACCCGTGCTGTTTTAGCTGACAATTCCAGCAGCTTTTTTATTGCACTTGAAGTTTGGGCTTTGGCTTTAGCCTCCAAATATCTTCCCAAAAGAATTAGGGTGATAATAACTGAAGCTGTGTCAAAATAAACTCCGGCCATTTCTCCAGTTTGACTTATTACATCTGGGAAAAAAGTGACAAACAGGGAATAAAAATAGGCAGCAGAAGTTCCTATTGCAATCAATGTATCCATTCCAGCTGTCCTATTTTTCAAAGAACTTATTGTTGCCTGGTAAAAAGATCTGCCTGCCCAAAACTGTACGGGAGTAGCAAGAATTAGAAGCAAGAAGTAAGAATTAAGAACCTGGGGAACAAATGAGAAGATTTCTGGGAAACTGAATAAAACTAAAAGTATACTTAAAAATCCGGAAATAACAACCTTTTCCTTTAACTCTAATAATTCTTTTTTCTTTTCTTTCTCAACTACGTTTTCTGCATTCTCTTCAAAGTGAGCTGCATATCCAAGACTCGATACAGCATCTTTTAATTTGTCATTGCTAACATTGATATCACATTCAACACTTGCCTGTTCTGATGCATAGTTTACGTTAGCATCAATAACTCCAGGTACTCTTTTTAAAACACGGGCAATATTGCTGGCGCAACTTGCACAATGCATTCCAGTTATTAAAAAACTTCGTTTTTTCATATTAGGTTTCAGGTGTTAGGTTCTAGGTTTCAGTTTATAAATTAGACCATTAAGCATTTTCATTATTTCTGTTAACTTTTCTGTAAGAAGTTTATAATCATTTTCATTGAGATAATCTATTAATTTTGCAATATATAATTGAGTTTCGAGTTCGGCGCCTGATCCATAAGCAATATTCAAAAACTGAACATATTCATTTCTATATCCTCTCGATTTTAGGAAACTTCTCTGTAATACGATAGATATTTACTGTTAGTTCTATCGATTTCTGCCAAACGATTAAATCTTTATACGAAAAAATTTGCATATTTCAAATAAATTTTATTTCCTAGTCCCTAAAACCTAACACCTAACACCTAATCCCTGACTACAACCTTTCCATGAAACATATTCATCCCACAGGAAAAGGGGAAAGTACCAACCTTATTAGGTGTAATAGTAATTTCAGTTTTTTGATTAAGTGGAAGAAATTTTCTTATTTTAAAATCTGACAAAACAACTTCTTCAAGACAGGAGGAGGGGTCTTTTCTGAAAAACTCAATGGTTGTTGGTTTTCCTTTGGGTATTTGAATTGTATCCGGTTTATAGCCACCATCAACTAAAATTTCTACCTTACCATCTTTAGTCTCCATAGCTACCTCCTTTTTTCCAAAGAAAAACCAGTAAATAAAAGCTATTAACAATAATCCGCCTACTGTTACAATTATTTTATCCATAAAGTTGCAGTTTACAATCCAGAAGTCGGGTTGTGGAATCCAAAAAAGTCCCACCAATGCCCTAACCCCTGGACTCTAAACTCCAACTACCTGGTTTTATCAAATACAGCTAATACTTCACTGATTGCCTTTTTCTGATCTCCCTTGTCAAAAGCGTCCTTAACACAGCTATTTAGATGATTTTCCAGAATTTTGCTTTCAACTTTTCCAAGAGCTGCCCGTATTGCCTGAAGTTGATGGAGGATATCAATACAATATGCTCCACCACTATTCATAGCGATTACTTTTTTAAGGTGCCCCTCAGTTATTTTTAGCCTATGAGCTATATCATCATGTCCGTTCATCATATAGTCCCCTCCATGGGGATAGGAGTAATATACTAGATGAAAACTAGGATGTCAATATCCCGCCTTTGCTAGAGCTTCGGCGAGGCAAGCAAAATTAAAGGGAAAGCGTTAAGCGTAAGGCGGGAAGGGGAATAGAGAATGTAATATTTGATCTATTCAGTTGCTTCAAGAGGTATTCCACATTCTTCTGAATAATCTTCTGCGACGTTAAAAACTTCGTCTATAATAGGTTCTTTAGTCCTTACTTGTGTATTATTAAGTAATGTAAGGTTAACATCTAGATTATGTGTCTGACTCATACTTTTAACCTGACATGATTCAATTAATTCTACTGCCTCTTCCCAACTAATTATATTATCTTGATTTTGACTTAAAAAGGTGAAGGTGGAGAGGATTTGATAAGCAGAATCTATTATAGAAGAATCTCCAGGACTAACTTCAACAACGTAGAGGTATTTTCCCTTAAGTTTTGTATACTCAATGATAGGAAGGTTAGATATATTTATAAATTCTCTCTGCGTCCATGCGATATTATTTATCTCTTTTAACGAAGTTGAATCAGGCGTAGGATTTTGAAAAAAATTATCCCATTCAGCTACTACAGAATCAAATGATTTTCCGTTTTCGTTGTCCCAGACACTAACACTGATATTTAAGATATCTTTCTTGTTTTCAAGCAAAGCAGAATTTTTAAAGTCCGAACTATTTGTTATGTCAACTCTCAAAACAGTCTTGTTACTTTGATGTTTTCCTTCAAAACTAGGTATGTTAATATACCAAACAGCTGGGTAATTAAAGGAAAAACCATAATCTGTATTTGTATATGTTTCCCAGGTTGCGGCAGGGTTTGTTGAGGCGGTTGGGGATTGGGTAGGAGTGGGTTGGGGAAGGGGAGCTGAGGATTTGCTCATCAACTTATATCCTCCAAACAAAATTAATACAACTAATAATACAAAAGTTAAAAGCAGTGGAAGCCTGGATTTAGGAGGTGGCGGAGGGACTATTGGTGTCTTCTGTTGTTCTGGAGCACTATTTGGCTCCGTTTGTGGATTCATACTACTAGTAGTATAGCATTTTTGTCCCTACAACAAAAATCTTCATGTTAGAATTAAAAGTAATGGTTAAAAAAATTTATTGCTACGTTGATGAAAATGGTCAAGATACACAAGGTCGTGTATTTGTTGTCTCAGTAGTTATTACAGGCGAGAATAGAGATGAATTGCTTACCCTATGTGAACAGCTGGAGAAGATTAGCGGTAAAAAAAAAGATAGGTGGGGCAGTACTAAACATGGTAGGCGCATGCGTTATATTAGCCATATTTTTGCAGATGACAGATTTGAAGGACTGTTAAGATATCAAATTTTTAAAGATACAAAGGATTACGATAGCTCAACGGTTACAGCAATTGTTTCTGCAGTTAAATGGGATAAACCAATTGGTCGATTCACTACTCTAGTATATGTTGATGGCTTATCGAAAACTAAAAGGCAAGAATATGGAGCAAGGCTTAGGCATTTAGGACTTCCCCTCAGAAGAATAAGAGGAGTTGCCAGAGATGAAACTAATGCTCTAACTCGACTCGCTGACAGTATTGCTGGATTTGTTCGAGACGCGATAGATGGTAAATCAGAAGAGATAAGGCAGCTTTTTAAAAAGGCCAAACAGGATAATATTTTAGTAGAAGTTCCTTCATAAAAAAACCACCCACAAAGGGGTGGTAGAGCCTAGTCTTTCGACGCATGCCATAACGGACAGTTTTCAGCTCGATTTGTATTATTTATACCATATTCTGTTACTCTTAGTCAAGCTAAAAATTATTCAAGGAATTTGTCCTGCCGAGGCGGATCAATTAAAGAATTGAAAAGTGGAGAGGATTTGATCATAAAGCTTATTTGCTTTATCTATTGTAGTTATATCGGTATCTTCAATTGGACCAACAGTTACAGTGATTAGATACTCACCAAAAAATGTATAGAAGCTTCTTGAGGCAAATATTCCCGGTAGACCAGTAATTTCATATCCTTTAAGAACTCCAATCTCTCTTTGTGTTGACTTGATTTTTTCTTTAATTTGTTCAGCTTCGTAATAATCTTGGGGATTCATGATACTTTGAATTAATCCATCCAATGTTTCACCTTGTTTTATCTTTCTTATATTAATTGAGGCTGTTTCACCTTCAGGATCAGTTTGGTAGTCATATTTCCTGGGGTTTTGAATATAAATATTTCTTATGTAAGTATCTTCATCCATATATATAACCATGTTTAATGGGAATTCAAATGTAAAATTATAGAAAAGATCTTTATATCTCTTAGTACTATCATTGATTTTCTCAATTTCATATTTTGGTAAAGATGTTGGAGAGGTTTGGGGGATTTGGGGGGTTGGTTGGGGAGGGAGAGGTGAGGATTTGCTCATCAACTTATATCCTCCAACTAAAATCAAAATAACTAAGAATACAAAAGTTAAAAGCAGTGGAAGCCTGGATTTAGGAGGTGGCGGAGGAACTACTGGTTCCTTTTGTTGTTCTGGAGCACTATTTGGCTCCATTTGCTGTTTCATACATGTAGTATAGCATTTTTGCATCCTGCTACAAAATTACTATTGTAAATTCACTCCATATTTGGTATATTATTCTCAACAAGTTACCAGCGACAAATTCCCAGGTTGGGGAAAGCGCCGCCTTAAGGCAGGGACTAGCTGGCTAACTGACCTCACCTTTTCGGTGGGGTTTTTTGTTTATTAGAACTTAATAACTTATTTACAGTCTCTGTTTCAAAAATAAACTGAGCAGTTAATTTTTTATCGCGTTTTAGTTTATTAAACCATTTCTTGGCATCAACAGCTTCCATATTATCATAGTAATATCTGGTTAAACCGGCTAAACAATCTGCCAGCTGGATACCAACGTTTGATTGTCTTCTGACAGATCTGAGTTTCTTAATTTGGATTCCTTTGTCTCTAAGAACTTTTTTTAACTTACGTTCATACCACTTTGGTTTTTCACCATCTAAAAAGCGTATAATAATTAGATATTTACTAGTTATTATGGACAAATATTTCTATCTTTCGTTTCGTAATAAAAAAATATTTGTTAGACTATCACAGCCAAATTTGAGAAAAAAGTATCCCGCAATTTTATTTATTCACGGAGCCAGCTCAAATCTTCATAGTTTCGATCTTTTAATTGATCAACTTAAAAATCGCTTTATTTGTCTTACTTTTGATCATTTAGGATGTGGGCAAAGTGCAGAGAGATTTTCCGACCTTACACTTAAATCACGTTTTGAACAAGCACAATTTATGCTTTCATATTTACTGAAAATAAAAAATATTTTTATAGATAAAATTATAATTGTAAGTACGAGTATGGGAGCACATATAGCTTCGAGATTGACTGAAAGCGGAAAAATTGGATATCGTATTCTTCGAGCCCCTGCTTCTTACCAAAAAGATTATGAGAATGTTAAAATGACATCTGGTTGGTTACCGTGGGATAAATCAAACAAACAATGGCCGTGGAAACCCTCATTTGCTTTAGAAGCAATTTCGAAATATAACGGTAATCTTTTAATAGTGGAAAGTGAGAAGGATGAAATAATTCCGGGAGAAGTAATTAATGAATATTTAAAGCAGGCAAAGAAGGTAAAAAATAAAAAGTTAGAAGTAATAAAAGAAGCACCTCATAGAATTTCAGATAAACCTCAATTTAATAGAAAATTCTTAAAGATTGTGGTTGACTTCATACAATAATCGTTTGTTCTAATGTTTCGAAACATGGTAACGAGGATAGGAAAGACTCTGTTTTTTTACAAACTTGACCAGTCCATAAATCGCTATAATTAACCAAACTACATTTAACACTACTAAAGGAATAGCGTTATGAACCAATGAGTTCATATATCATAAATTTAGTATAACATCATATAATGCGATGGTAGGAACATTAAGAAGATTTCTTAATAACCATTAAATAGGCAGCACAGAGGAGGGAATTGATAATAGGTATTGATTCAACTGTTTTCTCAAACTTTTTCATTGTTCTGGCCATAATATCAGGACAGAAAAAGGGAACAAAGTTAATATACTTTTCTTTAACTACTCTTGCATTACTCTGACAAATTATTTTTTTAAGATAAAAAGGGAAATATGATTTCTCGTCGTGGGTTTTGTGATACTGGGAAAGTTTCTCGATTATTTTTACAAAAATATTATATCCATTAGGCTCGATAATTATAACTTCATCAGCTACCCTAACCGCCTCATTTATTGCCTTCCTGGGATTATCCATATGATGTAAAACCCCTCTTAATACGGCAACATCAAAACTATTTTTAGTAAACGGCAGTTTGTAGCCATTGGCAACCCTAAATTGTAAGTTTTTATTTTTGTACTTCTTTCTGGCGATTATGATTGCATCACTTGCCGGATCAATACCAATAATACTTTTAGGTTTAGTTTCCTTTAAAATTATATTTGTATAGGTTCCGTCACCACAACCAATATCAATAATCATTTTATTTTTGAAACTTGCAGAGTTTATTACTGCATCGGTTAGCCTTTGGTTTGCGATAACTGAGCTTAATTTTTGGGAGTCGGTATAAACATATCTGCCGTATTTTTTAATATCACGGTTGTATTTGTTAACTATGCCGTTTTTTACCATTCAATTTGAATTTTATTAAACCTATAAATATTAGCACTGTTGTTAAACTAATGTAGACTCCCAGTTTAAAACTTTTCGGATTATACCGGAATATTAGTATATTTTGGCCTTTAGGAACCTTAACTGACCTAAATACATTTTCAAATGGTTCTACATCAACTTTATTTCCATTTATTTCTGCTTCCCATCCTGGATAGTAATTATCCAGTAGCACCAGTTTTGCAGAACCAGTTGAGTTGTATTTAACAGTTACAGAATTAGCAGTCATTTGTTTAATATTTGCTTTGGAAATATTTCCATTCTCTTCAACTAAAAAAGCCCTAGGGCGTGCCAAGTTATTTTTATACAGATAAGTATTTGTAGAAGTATTCCCAATAAAATTGAACTGAGATAATGAGGCGAAAATAGGGTAGTTAGTTAGAATATAACCGGCACCGGATTGTGATAATACCGGGTTATCTATACTGATATCACTATCTGAAATTCCAACCAAAAGCTGTTTGTGTTTTTCATTTAGGTAATCGGTGTATGATTTAGGTGATAAGGGAGAAAAACCGAATACAGAAAATACGCCATAGATGCTGTTTCTGTTTGGAGACAATGTCTTTTCTGACTCAATTGTACGTTTAAATAAAAACTCCTGCCTGTTGAAGTTGTCCCAATTCTGTAAAGTAGGTGATACATAAGATGCTATTTTTATATTGGGATCAGAAAGATATTCAGGAACATTTGCTGAATATAGTCTTTGGTAATTTTTCTGACTGGTTGTAAGAAACTCAGGAGAGTTTAAATAGAACAGGTCAATAAAAGTAACAATAAAGACAATAACTATAAGGATTTGTTTGGATGATGTTTTCCTAAACATATTTAGGCTGATAACAATTAAAACTAATAAGAAAACCAGGTTTTCAAAAGAGATAATCCCAATGTTTTTTATATGACTTGCTCTAGAAACAAAATGTGGAGGTATAAACTTTTGCCAGACTAAAATCGGTTCAGATCTCAATATTATGTAAGTTATTAATGATAATATAATCAATACATAAAGCAATATTCGAACACTTATTTTGTACGCACTTAAAAACCTAATTTTAACATGTGGATAACTCCTGATAAAATGGTTGAAACCAACTCCACAAATAACTGAGACAGAAAAAACATATAACAGGACAAAATACAGAGGTTGTCTAAACAATCCTAAGCCGGGGATTAAAAGAGTCAGTTTATAAACAAAAGTATTTCTGCCTAAAGATAATATTAGACCTATTACTGAAAGCAATATAAAAACAGAAATCTTATTCTTCTGACTGTTTTTTGAAATGATTGCAAAAAGGGCAAATATTGCAGGTAGAATTCCCAGATACAGATAATTATTCCTATTATCTCTAAGCTCAATCTCGGAAACTCCAAAAGCATGAGGTAGGATGATAGTTATAAAATCCTTAGAATTGAGAGACGTTTGCGTTGTATAGGTAAAATCCTTAACCGATCTGGTAGAAAGTCGGGATGCCTCAATTTGTGGGAAAAGCATAACACTTGAAAAGCCGAAGGCAAATATTATTAAAGCCAGAAGATATTTTGTCTTTGTAATAAAACCTTGCTTTATGCCGAAAAATACAAAAATCACTAAACCTAAAAGAGTGATGTAAATATACATCGGATGACCGCTAAAATAGTTAAAGGCTATAATTATTCCACAAATTGCACAGTAGAGAATATTTTTCTTTTTTATAGATAACAAAGCTAGCCAGAAAATCCAGGGCATATATGCTGCAGATATAACCGTTATATAAGTAACAGAGTTTTTGGCAACTAAACCTGAGAGCATATAAACAAGGGAAGAGTAAAAAGCGGCAAGCCTATTTTTATACACTGAAAAGCTGAAAAAATACATCCCAATTCCTGCTGTTAAATAAATAGAAACCATATTTAAAGTAAGCGCTGTTTCTGCTTTTGTTATAAAAAACAGAAAACTTAAGGGAAAAATAAGCAGATTTGTTGGAAGGAAAAAGGGGATACCAGATAATATATAAGGGTTCCAAAGGGGTAACTCACCTGTTTTTACAGAGTCTACAAAAAACTGATTAAAAGTAATTGAAATTGAATTATTATCACCACTATAAAAGACGTGATTAAATAAGAAAATCTTTGAAAAATACAGGAACCAGAAAAAAAGAATTCCTAATATCGGCAATAAATGTAATTTAATGATTTTCATGGAACGATTTGGTCTTGCGCATTATATACTTGTGGTTTACTATCATAAAAGGGTGATGAAAATTGAAATTTGAAGATAATAAAAAAGATGCCATTTATTCAAGAGTTTTGATGGCCGGATCAATTGCAGCCATTATACTTTCAGCTGTTGGGTATCTGGGAGTTGATATTTGGCTTGCCTCAACCCAATGGCTTTTGATTGCTGCAATTTTGGCACTGTTTGGTGTATATTTTAAACTTGATGAGTAATTATTTATTTTTATAAAAAAGAAGAAAAACTACTCCGCCGAGAAACAGTATGGCTCCTACTGCAATTGATGTAAACAGAGCAAGGCTGTCTGCCCTTACTTTAAAATTTTCAGAATCGCGATTTTCAATATTGCTTATGACTGGTTTGTCGGTTACAACAGCTGATGGCCTTCCGATTAAATTAAATTTTATAATGGCAACAACAGGGGGTTTTAAGGGTTTGCCCTTATTTGTAACCAGCTCCATTCTGATATTGTTATCCCCAGGTTCCAGATTTTCTACAGTTAGAGGCGATAGCTTTGAAATGACTTGAGCAGTACCGTATTCGTAGTCAGTCGAGTTGACCCACATAGCGATATGCCCTTGACCCTGTTTATCTATAAGCTGTTTTTGCGGATCCACAAGAGAAAAATCATTTACCACAAACACAATCTCAACACTATCTCCGAAAAGGTTGACGTCATCTTTAGGGCTTAAAATTGTAAGGGCTGGCTCTTTTTCTTGAGGGGTTTGGGCAAAAACAGAAAATGGAATAAGGAATAATAGCAGAACAACAACAAGAACCTTCTTCATAATAGAGCCGAGCGTATCAAAAATATTAATAATGGTCAATGCAGGCTTATGGAGTCGGAGTAGGAGACACTGATGATGGAGATGGTGTGGGAATAGGCGGACAGCCTCCAGCAGGTTGCGTACCTTCTACAAAATATTCGGTATGCCCATAACATGATAATTCTGTTATCCCCCCAGGCCTTGCAAACTTTTCATCCGCTTTACTTACAAGTAAATAAGTTATTATTTCATTCCAAATCGGAGTTGCTCCTGTTATACCTGACGTTAAAGTAGGATGCATAGGTGTATTATCGTTATTTCCTACCCAGACTGTTGTTACATAAGATGGAGTATAGCCGATTGTCCAGTTGTCTCTTTTGTCGTTTGACGTGCCTGTTTTGACAGCTACAGTTTTGCCCGGTATTACCAGTTTTGAATTGCTGCCGAAAGCATCACTCCTGGCATTATTATCAGATAGAATATTTGAAAGTAGGAATGCAGTTTGTGGTTTTAAAACCTGTTTTGTTTTACCGATTTTTGCAACTTCTATTGTATTTCCTTCATATGTTGTTACTTTTAGAATAGGAGTTAACTGCTGATAGTTACCATTATTTGCCATAGTTCCATAAACTTTTGCCATATCAAGCATTGTGGTTTCCGCTGCTCCTAAAGTAAGAGATAAACCAAATCTGGAGGAATCATCCCAGCTCTCAATTCCCATATTCCGTCCATAATTTACGACGTTATCAACTCCTACTCTGGCAATTGTTTTTACAGCAGGAACGTTATAGGAATTTCCTAAGGCTCGTCTTAAGGTTACATATCCATGGAATTTGCCGTCGTAATTAACAGGTCGATAGGCAGGTTGATTTGGAAGCTGATAAGAAACTGGACTGTCATCAATCAGTGTTGCTGGCGTAAAACCATTTTCCAGTGCTGTTGCATAAGTTACCACTTTTATTGAGGAGCCAGGTTGTTGCAGACTTGTTGTCACGTTTACATTTCCTGATTTTGGCATGTCAAAGTAATCCCGCGATCCGACCATTGCAAGGATTTCACCATTTTTAGGATTGGTAACAAGAGCTGCTCCGTTACCAACCAGAAGATTAGAAAGACCATCGACATTATTGGATACTATTTCCTGTACTTTATCCTGAAGAGTTATGTCTAAAGAACTGGTTACTCGTAAACCCCCTTGTTCTACTCTTCTGACGCCATATTTTTCCTCAAGCAAAGACTTCACCCACATGACAAAATGTGGCGCTTTAATATCAGTAACTTGTTTGGCAAATACTAGCTGCTGGGTTTTAGCAGCTTCTAGTTCTTCACGGCTGATTTTGCCGGCTGTAAGCATGCTATCTAGTACCTGATCTTTTCTAGATAATGCTAGTTCTGGATGAGCTCCAAATGGCGAGTAATAAGATGGAGCTGCTGGAAGGCCCGCAAGCAAAGCGGACTCAGCAAAAGTTAAATCAGCAACATCCTTATCAAAATAATTTCTTGCAGCTGCCTGTATTCCCCAAGCAGTTCCACCGTATGGAACCTGGTTTAAATACATCTCCAAAATCTGGTCTTTTGAATAAATTCTTTCTGCCCAGAAGGGGGAAAGAAGTGCTGATTTGATAAGCTGCTGGGTAATTGTTGATCCTCCCTGAATTTCTTTTTCCAGTGCAATTGATCTTAAAGACCTTGTTATACCTCTTACAGAAAAACCATAATGGTAGTAAAATTCTTTATCTTCAATTGCAATAGTTGCATCAATAACGCTTTTAGGAACCTCTGATAATTTAACCGGAGTTCTGTTTTCATCTGAAAAGATCTCATACAGTAAAACTCCGTTTCGATCAAATATTTTGGTTGTTACCGGAAAGTGATTTTCTTTAAGAAGTTTGGGATTAGGAAGAGATTTTACAAAAACATACATATTGTAGGGAATAAGGACAAAGATAAATGTAAGGGCGATACCTAATATAAAAGAAATAAATGAAAATCTGATTTTTAAGAATCTAAACCTGCGTCTTTTTTTTCCCGACGCCTTCGGGTCGGGATCCCGACTGAAACGTCGGGACTTTTTAACCTCGATCGCGTAATTTTTTACTGGAATTTTTATTCTTTTTAGTGAATTTATTGTAGCTATTAAGAGTTTTGAAGTTATACTTACAAAAAATAAGCCAATATATTCCAGGGAATTTATAAGCGTTGTGAATAAAGTTTTGACTACAAAAATAATTCCGTCACCCAATTTTGTAAGTAAAAAAAGTACAACAACAACTAACGTCATCACAACATCTAGCATTGATGGCATTTTATTTTTACTATTTTTTGGCATAAGGAAGGGCAGTTTACCATATATTATGGGATTATGTGAAGATAGGAATTAGATCACAAAACGATAAATTATCTAAAGTTATACCCAAAACCCAAAAAGCCTATATAGATTATTTAGGTTCAAGCGTAAACCTGCCTGCCGGCAAGGCAGGGCGGAAAGGGGTAAGAAACATGGTAACAGTATTAAAGTTCGATGATTCGAATCATCAAACTATTTAAATCAAATGGATTAAGGGGTATTTTACCATTGACAGTTAGTGTAAAATACTTCTGATTATGACAGCAGAGGTAAGACCACGACAATTAGTTGGAAAATACCCTAGTCCCCAAATCGACCTAGTCAAACCATGGAGAGAGCCAGATATATGGAGAGATCCCTATCACCGTTTTCCAATTTTGGATAAAGAAAGAGAATCTTGTACGTTTGAAGATATCCAAAACTGCCTTGAAATAACAGTTGATGGTAAACTTCCTGGGAATCTCTCAAATTTATTAAGTTTTCCTCAACTGGGTTGGGAATATGTTGATGATGTAGAAGCGCAAGTGCAGTTATTCCTTGGCAGAGATCCAGATAGTCATCAGCCAACAGATATTGCCCATGCTTTGGGTATAATTTATGTTGATATGTGGAAAGAATCTGATAACCGTTCTAATGATTATAAATCTTACAAATTTCATTTTGAACCTCATCAAATTGGAGTGAGAGGTTTATTCGTTGATTCGACAGGACAGGCTAGAGTATTAGGGGTTGATTATAGAAAAAATTGGAAAATATTTAGAGTATTAGAAGAATTCAACATTGTTAGAATTAATATATCTTCTTCCAATCAAGAGTTAGGAGAGGAAGGCGATATTTTAGGTGATAGAATTGACCATATTGATTTTTCAAAACAGAGAGTCGATACAACAATGTTTGATGATGATGGTAAATTATTTACAGAAGATATGTGGGGACTAACAGGTACCGAAGAGGATGATGTTCATCAAGGGGGAGTGAGATTTAGACCTTGGGCGAGTGGTGATAGTTCTAATGATCTAACGTTGGGTGGTTTAGATAAACCACCAAGAGAAGGTTTTAGAATTCAAAAGCGGGGAAAACATGATCTTGTTTTGTCTTTTACACCTCGTCATGTATACAGGAAGAACCCAATTCCTTCATGGGAAATTGTTTTACCCAAAACGCTCGATTATTCAAAATAAAATCGAGTTCAAAAGGTCTGGCCTTGCGAGGTCAATTTGTTCCGGGAGCCGGTTGACTAACTTGGAGTTTAAATTTACCAGCTTCAAAACTTAAAGCACTAGCGCCAATTTCAATATTTTTTCCCTGCATTAAACTTTGAGAATATAGCTTTGCCGCATCATTTAGAGTGCTAAAAAACAACTTTGTCTGACCTTCTACTCCAAAAGAAGTTAAAAGCATGGCTGTGAATGGTCCTTTACCAGGAGTAAAGTCTAAAGATTTTAAACTGGGTCCACGCGGATTTAGTTGTTCACTATTTCCAGTTAAGATTGCTTGTGCAGCGAAATCAACTGATGTACCCATGGCTGTTATAGTAGTATTTAATGCGATTTTTGCTTCTTCCTTGTTAATATCTAATACATTAACAGTTGTATTTGTTTTTGAGCCAGGTTGTTCCTGTTGTGTCTGGAGATCAAAACCAATCCTAACAAGATCTGCTACTTCTTCTGCGGATAAGTCTAGTTCTGCATGAGGTGCTTTACTAAGTGCATCGTACATCCTGTCTGATATGGGAATTGGAACAGGTCTTTCTGTAGTCATTTAAGTATTTATAAAATAAGTATTTTTGGTTTGCAAGGGGTTAGTTTATAGACTAGTCTTAGCTAGAGTGCATTAGAGAATAGATTAAAGTTCGATGATTCGAATCATCGAACTATTTTACTTGCTTAAATAAAATTCCTGTGATTTGAAAACCATGTTTTTGCGCTTTCTGAATAACGTTATTTCTTTCCTGATTATGATAATGAGCGCTTGTTGCTAATTTAACACCGCCAAACATACTTCCATATGTTGCAGCCAAGGCAGCAATATCCCATGCTAAAACAATGCCGACGTCAGTTGATGTTGCTCCAGGACCAGGGTAGAGCATGGATGCATACATAGCAGGGAGTGCTAATGTAAAAAGTGCAGCTGCTCCCGCACTCTCTTTGATAATTTTACCTTTTAATTTTGACAGCTGCTCATTAAGATGTTTTCTGGAGAAAAAATTAGAATTTTCATTCTCTGTAATTGCCATAGACCACAAAATATAATATCAAAGTCATTATTTGTTTTCAACCATACTGATAAGGTCTGACCTTGCGAGGTCAAATTTTACTTTACCTCTTGACATATTGATGATAATATGATAACATGTAAATATGTTAGATACTAAATCAACCAGAACCACAATTACGCTTCCCGAAGATTTGCTTTTTGAAATAAAAAAAAGAGCTCTTCTTGAGAAAAAAACCATAAAGGAGATTATTAATGAAAGTTTAAGTTCATACCTTGGTTTTAAAACAAAAAGCACCCCTTCGATTAATTCTTTGTTTGGAGCCTGGGGTAAAGGTATTTCAGGAAACTCTTATCTTAAAAAAGTTAGGTATGGTAAGACAGAAAAAGAGAGGGAGGAGTATCTGGGTAAATTATGGAAAAAATCCTGATAGATACAGACGTTATAATTGATTTTCTTCGTGGCTATAAAAAAAGAATCTCAGCATTGTTTACACAAATTGAAAGGAAGGAAATCAAGGTTTATATTTCACAAATAAGTGTGATTGAATTATTTGCTGGAGAAGATGCTGAGAATAAAGA